>ONNZ01000067.1 GCA_900319345.1 uncultured Eubacteriales bacterium | reverse complement strand
CCAGGCGAGCCAGGAGCCGCTGCCCGGGACGTTCTCCACGACGACGGGCTGGCCCAGCTCCTCGCGGAGGGCTTCCGCCAGCTACCGGCAGCCCAGGTCGGAGGAACCGCCCGCACTGTAGCCGCACAGCAGGGTGATGGGCTTGGTGGGGAAGTCGCCGGAGGAGGCCGTGGTGGTCTCGGTCTTGGCTTCGGTGGTTTCCGTCTTGGTTTCGGTGGCGGGTGCGGCGGGCTCGGCAGTCTTGGTGCAGGCGACGAGGGCCAGCAGCATCACGAGGGCGAGAGCGAGAGAGACGAGTTTCTTCATGATTGTTTCCCTTTCCTTTTTTTATTTTTGAAGGCATCCCTTCAATGCTTGATGAAAATGTATTGGATCGGGGGTCCGTCGTGAAAGTTCAGTTGAGAAGTGAAGAAAGGTTTACTTGTCCTTGTTTGTATGATACAATGAGTTCGTCTAAAATGGAAACAGTTAATTTTTTAATTTTGCACAATATTTTTATTGTGAGGGTGTGTCCATGAATCTACGGAGCCTGGAATACTTTCTGGTGGTCACGGAGGAGATGAGCTTCTCCCGGGCCGCGGAGCGCCTCTTCATCACCCAGCAGGCCCTCAGCAGCCATATCAAGCGCCTGGAGGACGAGTACGACGCCGTGCTGTTCCACCGCAAGCCAACCCTCTCCCTGACCCAGAAGGGGGAGGAGCTGCGCTATTGGGCCAATCGCATCCTCTCCGCGGAGAAGAATCTGCGGGCCAATCTCTATGACATCGGCACCAACTGCCGGGGGCATATCCGCCTGGGTGTGGCCCGACTGCGGGCCAACCGGATGATGCCGGAGATCATGAGCCGCTATAGCAAAATCTATCCCAACGTGTCCATCGAGGTGGCGGACGGCAACACGGACGTGTATCAGGGGCTGCTGCAGGACAACAAGCTGGATATGTACATCGGGTCCAACGTGGACGTCAGGGCCAACGAGGTGGAGCTGCGGCTGGTGAGCGAGGCCATCTGGGCCTGCGCCACCCCGGAGCTGCTGGAGCGGCATCTGGCGGAAAGCGGCCGGACGCTGGACGAGTTCCTGGCGGAAGGGGCGGACATACGCACCCTGCCGAAGATCCCGCTGCTGGTCCACCAATCCTCCAACCGTAGCCGCCGGGACCTGGACAGATTCTACTATGACGCCGGCATCCGTCCCAACGTCTATTTTGAATGCAACTCCCAGCCCCTGCTTTATGACCTGGCCAAGCGGGGCATGGGCATGGCCTTTTTGTCCCCCATCGTGCTGTACAGCAGCTGGAAGGAGACCAACGGCCAGCTGCCCAACCTTTGCGCCTTCTCCCTGGGCAAGTCGCTCCCCAAAAGGGCCCTGTCCCTGGTCTATCATCGGGACGATCCCATGCCCCAGTTCGCCCGGGATTTTATCTGCGTGGCCCAGGAGGTTTTCGCTTCCTACGGCCGTCTGTTGGATTTCGAGGAGCGATTCCACGGCAACAACAGCTGACACGCCCCCTTATACGGACAAAAGGCCATGTGCAGGAACGGTCTTTCCCGCACATGGCTTTTCTTTTTGTGCGCCAAGAAATCTGACGCCCGGTTGCGCTTTTTGCTTTTCCGGTCAGGAGCGAGCGATACCGGTCGCTCTTTCGGGTGGCTCCGGCCTTACGGCAAGGGCAGCTCAACGGTGGCCAGTTCCTGCCCTGCCAGATCAAAGTTCCAGGTCATGGAACCCGCGGGGATGTCCATGGTCCAGTCCTCCCCGGTGGGCTCGCCGTTGAGGGCGGTGCCGTAGTATTCCGTCATCCGGAGGGTCACGCCCTGCTCCTTCGCCTTCTCATACTCCGAGGGGAAGATGGGCAGGATCACCGTGTTCTCGCCGAATTTGCCCCAGTTCTCATGGCCCACAGGGAGCCACTCGCCCTCCTGGCCGATCCGATACTCGATGTACAGCCCGTGCCACTTGCCCTCCCGGTTGGGATAGAGCAGGGAGCTTTTCATAGCCTCGGCCCA
>ONNZ01000002.1 GCA_900319345.1 uncultured Eubacteriales bacterium | reverse complement strand
CCCTATTTTGCCCGGCTCTACGAGCTTCGTGAGAGGTATGGCGCCATGTTCCCGGAGCTGCCCCTCAGGGAGCTGTCCATGGGCATGAGCCACGACTACCCCCAGGCCATCCTGGAGGGGGCCACCATGGTGCGGGTGGGCACGGCCATTTTCGGCAGACGGAACAAACTTTGATCGGATCTTTTAGGAGGGATGCACGTGGGTATCTATAATAAATTCCTTGATTTTATCGGCATCGAGGAAGCGGAGGACAAGCAGGAGGGGGACCTGTTCGAGGAGGACGTGGCCCCGGAGAAGGAGGCAGCCCCTCGCCGTCGTCCTTTGCTGGATCCTGAGCCGAAGAAGACCCCGCGGGAGCCTCGGCTCCAGGGCGGCGGGGAGACGGTCCCCATGCCCAACGTGGCGGCCATGAAGATGATCGTCTACCATCCCGTGAGCTACGAGGATGCCCAGAACATCATCGACAACCTGAAGTCCCGCAAGCCCGTCATCGTCAACATGGAGGAGCTGGACGTGGCCGCGGCCCAGCGCATACTGGACTTCATCTCCGGCGCCATCTACGCCATCAACGGCACTATCGCCAAGATCAGCCGGGGCATCTTCGTGGTGGCCCCCAACAACTACGACGTGATCGGCAACGAGAACGGCGAGTACGAGGACCTGTAACCCATTCACTCAGGCAACGGGCGGCATGTGCCGCCCTGCTTTTTTACGAGGTGTATCATGATGACCGTGGAAGCTATCGCCAACAAGTCCTTTCGCCGCACCTTTTTGGGCTATGACCTGGAGGAGGTGGACGATTTTCTGGACGAGATCATCCGCCAGATCCAGCAGATGGAGCAGGAGCGCCGGGAGCTGACCGACACCATCGACTATCTGGTGGGTGAGCTTCGGAACGCGGGCATCGTCCCCATGGACCGGGAGACGGCCTACGTGGCCGAGCCCGTGTCCCCCCATGCGGCCTTTGCGGAGGAGAAGGAAGACGAGTAGGCAGCCCATCAACCGCATACCCGTGGCCACCAGGGAGGAGATGGACCGCCTGTCCATGGACGCCCTGGACTTTGTTTATGTGCTGGGCGACGCCTACATCGACCACCCCAGCTTCGGCGCGGCCATCATCGCCCGGGTGCTCCAGTCCCGGGGCTTCTCCGTGGGCCTCATCTGCCAGCCCGACTGGCACGGAGTGGCGGATTTCCGGCGCCTGGGCCGGCCTCGCCTGGGCTTTCTCGTGTCCTCCGGCAACATCGACTCCATGGTGAACCACTACACCGCCGCCAAGCGCCCCCGGTCCGAGGACGCCTACTCCGAGGGCGGCCAGGCGGGGAAGCGCCCCGATCGGGCCACTGTCGTCTACGCCAACCGCTGCCGGGAGGCCTATCCCGGGGTGCCGGTGATCATCGGCGGCATCGAAGCAAGCCTCAGGCGCTTCGCCCACTACGACTACTGGGACGACAGGGTCCGCCACTCCATCCTCTACGACGCGGGGGCTGACCTGCTCCTGTACGGCATGGGGGAGCGGTCCATCGTGGCCATGGCGGAGGCGTTGGACGTGGGCACGCCTATTCGGGATATCCGGAACATCCCCGGCAGTTGCTATCAGACCGCCGCCCTGGACGGCCTCAGCGACTACGTGACCTTGCCCTCCTATCAGGAGGTTTCCGCCGATAAGAAGAAGTACGCTCAGGCCTTCATGGCCGAGGCCCGGGAGCAGGACGCCATCCGGGGCAAGACCCTCATCCAGGCCCACGAGAAGGGGTATTTGGTCTGCAATCCGCCGTCGGCGCCCCTCACCCGGGAGGAGCTGGACCAGGTCTACGACCTGCCCTTCACCCGCAAGCCCCATCCCATGTACAAGCAGCCCATCCCAGCCCTTTCGGAGGTGGCCTTCTCCCTGACCTCCTGCCGGGGCTGCTTCGGCGGCTGCAGCTTCTGCGCCCTGACCTTCCACCAGGGGCGGGTGGTCACCTCCCGGAGCGAAGGCTCCCTGGTGAAGGAGGCGGAGGCCTTGACCCGTGACCCGGCCTTCAAGGGCTATATCCACGACGTGGGCGGCCCCACGGCCAACTTCCGGCATCCGGCCTGCCCCAAGCAGACCAAGTCCGGGGTCTGTCCGGACCGGCAGTGCATCGGCCACGATCCCTGTCCCGTCATGAAGGCTCACGCGGACCAAAAGGAGTACGTGCATCTTCTCCGCCGCCTTCGGCAGGTGCCGGGGGTGAAGAAGGTCTTCGTCCGCTCCGGCGTCCGCTTCGACTACGCCCTCTTCGACAAGGACGACAGCTTTTTAAAGGAGCTGGTCCAGCACCACGTGTCCGGCCAGCTGAAGGTGGCCCCGGAGCACGTGTCGGAGCGCACGTTGGCGGCCATGAACAAGCCCTCCCATCAGGTCTACGAGGCGTTCCTCACCAAGTACGCCCGGCTCAACAAGCAGTTCGGCCTGAAGCAGTACGTGGTGCCCTACTTCATCTCCTCCCATCCGGGCTGCACCCTGGAGGACGCTATCCAGCTCAGCGAGTATCTGAAGTCTATCAACCACCGGCCCGAGCAGGTCCAGGACTTCTATCCCACACCGGGCACCGTGTCCACCTGCATGTACTATACGGGCCTGGACCCCCGGACCATGGATCCCATCCACGTGCCCAAGGGGGAGGAGAAGCGGATGCAGCGGGCCCTCATGCAGTACTGGCTCCCCCAGAACCGGCCCCTGGTGGAGAAGGCCCTGCGCCTCTGTCACCGGGAGGACCTGATCGGCCGGGGCGGCCGCTGCCTGATCCCGGAGCGAGGACGGCCCGCGGAGCCAAAAGTTACGAAAAAAAAGGGAAAACCCGGCAAGTTTGTGGTTGACAAACGGCCGCGAAGCAAGTAGAATACACTTTGGTTGATTTTGAGGGGTGCGCTATGGAACTGTCCATTCATCAGGCGGCAAAGCAGCTGGGCGAGGTCTTTCCCTACGCCTGGCAGGGTCCGCTGAAGGAGCAGACCTACGGCGGCCGGACCGTCCGCTTCGTGGGCGACGCCACGTTGACCGGCACGGTGGTGGGCGACGCCGAGGGCTTCACCGTCACCGGGGACGCCAAGGTCACGCTGTCGTCCGTATGCGCCCGCTGCAACGAGCCCTTTGAGGAGCCCTTCGCCTTTTCCTTCGAGGACCGATTCGTCAAGGCGGTCTTCCATAAGGAGGAGGACGAGACCTATCCCTTTGAGGGCGAAACCATCGACCTTACCCAGGCGTTCCTGGACGAGCTCTTCTTGCAGCTCCCCATGGTGAGCCTGTGTAAGCCCGATTGCAAGGGCCTGTGCCCCGTGTGCGGCATCGATCTCAACCGTTTCCGGTGCAACTGCGCCGAGAAAACCAGAAACAGCGCCTTTGATGCGCTAAAAGCATTGAGTTTTGAGGATAAGGAGGTGTAATCATGGCAGTACCAAAGAGAAAAACGTCCAAGGCACGCAGAGATTCCCGTCGTTCGGCGAACAATAATCTGACGGCCCCCACCCTGGTGGAGTGCCCCCAGTGCCACGAGCTGAAGCTCCCCCACGCGGTTTGCAAGAAGTGCGGGTACTATGATGGCGAAAAGGTCATCGACATGGATAAGAAGGACAAGAAGGAAGCCTGACATCCGTGATTACAACCGACTTAAAGCAACGAAGAAAGCTCTTACCAAAGGGCTTTTTTTGTTGTCTGCCAGCGTTCCTTGGTCAACACCCGTATGAGCAGCTCCACATCGTCGAAACGGTCCCGGCCCCACAGGGTGAACCCCAGCTTTTCCTGAAGGGCGTTGGAAGCTGGATTGGCCGGCTCCGCCTCGCAATCCAGAAAGTCGACATGGTGGTGCTGGAACAGCTCCGGGATCAACGCTTGCAGGGCTTCCCCCATCAACCCCTTGCGCTGTTCCTCTGCGGCTATCGCGAACGAGAGGGAATGGCCAGCTTTATCTTGGAACGCCGGGTCCTTGGTCAGCGTCCTATAGGGGGGATGCAGGGCGATATGGCCGATGGCTTTGCCGTCGGCTTTTCTCACTAAGGCTAAGAATATGCAATGATCCATGAGCCAGCAAAAGGTTTCTCTCGCCGAAGCCTCGTCCGAAACGCCGTTGAGCCCCAGCTTTGCTTGCAGGTCTGGGTCCATGACGTACTCAAAGTAGGCTTTGAAATCATCCATCCCATGGGGGCGAACGATCAACCGTTCCGTTTCCAGTCGAATGCTGCTCATGCCATCATCATACAGGAGAGCGTCGCTTTTTTCAAGTTGAAAAGTCGGGGAAACTGTGCTATCCTAAGCGTATAATGGATAGGTATGTGCAGGGAAAAACGATCACGCGGGTGGAGGCGGATTCCCCGGCGGCCCGGGAGGGGCTGCGGGCGGGGGATCGGCTGCTGTCCGTCAACGGGGAGCCGGTGAAGGACCTGATCGACTACGAGGCCCTCTCCGTCCGCAGCCGCCTGGTGGTGGAGCTGGAGCGAGAAGGGGAGAAGCTTCGGTATCTGGTCCGCAAGAAGGTTGGGGAGCCCCTGGGCCTTTGCTTCGAGACCACCCTCATGGACCGGATGCAGACCTGCAAGAACCGGTGTCTGTTCTGCTTCGTGGACCAGATGCCCAAGGGCATCCGCAGCTCCTTGAACGTGAAGGACGACGACTGGCGCCTGTCCTTCATCATGGGCAACTACGTGACGCTGACCAACGTGTCCGAGGAGGAGTTCCAGCGGATACTGAAGCGCCGGGTGAGCCCCCTGTATGTGAGCGTCCACTCGACGAACCCGGAGCTGCGGGTGAAGCTTATGAGCAACCCCACGGCGGGTCGGATCATGGAGCGCTTGACCGCCCTGAAGGAGGCGGGGATAACCTTCCACACTCAGATCGTCCTCTGCCCCGGCTTGAACGACGGAGTGGAACTGGAGCGGACCCTCAACGATCTTGCCAGCCTCTACCCCTGCTGCGCCTCCGTCGCGGCGGTGCCGGTGGGCCTTACAAAGTTCAGAGAGGGCCTCTACCCCCTCCGGGGCTACACCGTGGAGGAGGCCCGGGCCCTGATCGCCTACGGGGAGGGGAAGCAGGCGGAATATAGGGAAGCCTGGGACGACACCTTCTTCTATCTCTCCGACGAGTGGTATTTGACGGCGGACCTGCCCCTGCCGCCCGCCGAGAGCTACGGGGATTTCCCCCAGATCGAGAATGGCGTGGGGCTGCTGCGGCTCTTTGAGCTGGACTTTCGGGAGGCGTTGGCGGAGAAGGCGCCCCTGCCGAAACCTCGCCAGATCACCGTGGCTGGGGGCGTGGCGGCCAACCCGTTCTTTAGGGAACTGTATAAATATTTAGAGAACTATAATATTTATTCAAATACCGTCCCCGTGGAGAACCGCTTCTTCGGCGGCAACGTCCATGTGGCGGGGCTGGTGACGGCGGGGGACCTGCTGCGCACCTTCCCGGAGAGGGGCGGCGGGCCCATCCTGATCCCTCGGAACATGCTCCGGGAGAAGGATCGGGTGTTCCTGGACGGGGTGACGTTGGACGAACTGGAGCAGAGGATGGGCCGCCGGGTGATCCCCTTCGGCGGCGGCTGTGAATTCATCGAATTGGTATTTGGAGACGAACTATGAGCAAACCTTTGGTAGCTATCGTGGGGCGGCCCAACGTGGGCAAATCCACCCTCTTTAACAAGCTGATCGGGCGGCGGCTCTCCATCGTGGAGGACACCCCCGGCGTCACCCGGGACCGGATCTACGCGGACGCGGAGTGGCTCACCCACAGCTTCACCCTCATCGACACCAGCGGCATCGAGCCCGCCAGCGAGGACATCATCGCCGTCCAGATGCGGCGGCAGGCGGAGCTGGCCATCGAGACGGCGGACGTGATCGTCTTTTTGGTGGACGGCCGGGAGGGCATGACCGCTGCCGACGAGGAGGTGGCCACCATGCTCAGGAAGTCCAACAAGCCCGTGGTCCTGGCGGTGAACAAGCTGGACGCCCCCAAGTTCAACGACGCCATATATGAGTTTTATGCTCTGGGTCTCGGCGACCCCATCATCATCTCCGCCGGCCAGGGCCTGGGCCTTGGGGACATGCTGGACGAGGTCTGCGCCCACTTCCCGCCTGAAGCGGAGGAGGAAGGGGAGCATCCATTGAACATTGCCGTGGTGGGCAAGCCCAATGTGGGCAAGAGCAGCCTGGTGAACGCCATTCTCGGTGAGGAGCGCTGCATCGTGTCCAACATTCCCGGCACCACCCGGGACGCTGTGGACACCCTCTTCACCCTGGACGGGGAGCCCTATGTGTTGGTGGACACCGCCGGCATCCGCCGCAAGCGGGCCGTGGAGGACGAGACCATCGAGCGCTACAGCGTCATCCGGTCCCTGGCCGCCGTGCGGCGGGCGGACGTGGTGCTCATCGTGGTGGACGCGGAACAGGGCCTCTCCGAGCAGGACGTGAAGATCGCGGGCTACGTCCACGAGGAAGGGAAGCCCTCGGTGTTGGTGGTCAATAAGTGGGACCTGATCGAGAAGGACACCAACACCATGAACAAGTTCAAGAAGGACATGCAGGTGGATTTGGCCTTCATGGACTACGTGCCCTTCCTGTTCATCTCCGCCAAGACCGGCCAGCGGGTGAACAAGCTCCTTTCCGCCGCCAAGGAGAGCTACGCCCAGTCCATCCGCCGGATCACCACCGGCACCCTGAACGACATCGTCAACGAGGCCATCTCCATGACGGAGCCTCCGGCCATGTCCGGCAAGCGCCTCAAGATCTATTACGCCACGGAGGTCAGCGTCCAGCCGCCCACCTTCGTCATCTTCGTCAACGACGAAGCCCTGGTCCACTTCTCCTACAAGCGGTATATGGAGAACTACTTCAGGAAGACCTTTGGCTTCGCCGGGACGCCCATCAAGATCATCTTCCGCAATCGAGGGAAGGAGGAATAAACATGTTGAACGTAGTCCAAATCCAGACCGTAGCCATCATCCTGATCCTCAGCTACTTCATCGGCAACTTCCAGTCGGCGGTGCTGTTCTCCAAGCGCTTCCTCCACGACGACGTGAGAAAGCACGGCAGCGGCAACCCCGGCGCCACCAACATGACCCGGGTCTTCGGCACCAAGTGGGGCGTGATCACCTTCCTGGGGGACGCCTTCAAGTGCTTCCTGGGCGTGGCTTTGGGGGCTCTCCTGGGCAAATGGTGGGGCATCGCCGTCCAAAACAGCGCCCTGGACTTTGCCCTGGGCGGCTATATCGGGGGCCTGGGCGTGGTGCTGGGCCACTGCTGGCCCGTGCTGTATCGCTTCAAGGGCGGCAAGGGCGTGGCCTGCTTCTTCGCCTTCATGTTCTTCAGCTTCCCCCTGGGCGGGGCCATCACCTTCGGCTTTGCCCTCATCGTCTACTTCCTCTGCCATAAGATCTCCCTGGTGTCCATGACCAGCTCCCTGCTCTTCACCATCCTCTGCGCCGTGAACTACGCCCAGCGGCCCTGGCTGTGGCTCTTCGCCGCCCTCTGCACCGCGGTCATCATCATCCGCCATCGGGCCAACATCAAGCGCCTCATCGACGGCACCGAGGGTACCATCAACTACTGAGGTCTCTATGTCCATCGTGATCAAACCCATGGAGACGGACCAGGAGGTCAAAGGCAAGGCTTTCGTCCATTGGAAGTGCTGGCAGGAGACCTACCCGGGCCTGGTGAGTCAGGATTATTTAAACAAGCTGACTCTGGAAAAGTGCGAGGAACGGGCCTTCCTCTGGCGGGACAATATCCTGGTGGCCAAGGAGGGGGACCGGGTCGTCGGCTTCGTAGGGTATGGGAACCATGGCCCGGAGGAGCCCGACATGGGGGAGGTGTATGCCCTCTACGTGCTACCGGAATACCATGGCACCGGCGTGGGACGGCAGCTGATGGACGCAGCCCTGGAAGCCCTGGCAGCCTATCCCAAGATCTGCCTGTGGGCGGTGAAGGGCAACGGCCGGGCCGTCCGCTTCTATGAGAAGTGCGGCTTTCGCCTGACCGGGGAGGAAGTATATAAACAGTCCGTCTCCGCCTACGGGATACGGATGCTCATGGAACGATAGATCAAGCTTTTTCGCCCTGCTGCCGCATGCGCAGCAGGGCCTTCTTTTCTATTCGTGATATCTGCACCTGGGAGAGCCCCAGCCGCTTTCCCACCTCGTTTTGGGTCCGGTCCTGGAAGTAGCGCAAGAACAGCACCTGCCGTTCCCGCTCCGAGAGGACGGCGAACAGCTCCCTCAGCTCCACCCGCCTCAGGGCGTCCTGCTCCGTGTTAGCGCCGTCGCTCCCCAAAAAGGTCTGCAGGTCGGCCCCGTCCTCGTCCGTAGGCGCGTCCAGGGAGAGGGCCGCCGTCCGGGAGGCCAGGGCCGCCGTGATATCCTCCAGGGGCACGTTCAACCGCTTCGACAGCTCCTCTACGGTCAAGTCCCCCTGCTCCCGGCGGACCCGCTCGATCTGCAGGGCCAGGGATTTAGCCTCCCGGGAGAACTTCACCATGCCGTCATCCCGCAAAAACCGCCGTATCTCCCCGGCAATGAGGGGCACGGCGTAGGTGGAGAAGCACAGGCCCCGGTCCGGGTCGAACCGCCGCAGGGCTTGCAGCAGGCCGATGCTGCCCAGCTGGATCATGTCCTCCTGGGCGAGACCGCAGTTTTGATACCGGCGGGCGATGGCGGCCACCAGGGGCATGTTCTCCCGAAGCAGCGCTTCCTCCGCCGCCTGGTCGCCTGCCTGCACCCGCCGGATGCCTTCGAGGAAATCCTCACTCCCCACGGGCGACGCCGATCTCCTTCTCCATGGTCACGGCGGTCCCCTCGCCGGGGGCCGATTCGATCTCCACCCGGTCCATGAACGCCTCCATCACCGCGAAGCCCATGCCGGACCGTTCCAGCTCCGGCTTGCTGGTGTAGAAGGGCCGACGGGCGAGCTCGATATCCTCGATGCCGCAGCCCGTGTCCTTCACCACGACCTTTAGCTTCTTGCCCTCCGCCTCACACCGAAGGGTGATCATGGCGTCCCGGTCGTTCCCATAGGCGTGGATGATGGCGTTGGTCACCGCTTCGGACACCGCGGTCCTAAGGTCCGACAGCTCGTCGATGGTGGGGTTCAGCAGCGATGCGAAGGCAGCCGTGGCCGCCCGGGCAAAGCCCTCGTTCACGGAGAGGGAGGGAAAGGTCAGCTCCATCCAGTTATCCATACGCGCCTCCTTACACTCTGTCCACGATGGCGTAGACGCCCGACATGCGGAAGATCTTGTCGATGGCCCCCGACATGCCCGTCACGGTGAGATGCCCGCCCCGCATGCTCAAGATGCGGTAGCGGCCCAGGATCACCCCGAGGCCCGCGCTGTCCATGAAACTGACACCGGAGAGGTCCAGCGTCAAATCCCGGACGGTGATGTCCTTTAGGAGGGTGTCCAGCATGTTCCTGGTCTGCTCCGCGCTGTGGTGGTCCAGCTCCCCGCACAGCTTCACATGGAGCCGGGGGCCGCGTTTGCTTGCGTTTATTTCCATAGGCGATCTCCTTTTCGTAGGCTGTCCAGAATAAATACGGCGGGGGAGCCGCCGCGTCCTGCCTCGAAAAAGGACGAGCTTTCGGGCATCGGGTCTACCTTTCGGGCATACCCTGAATTATGAGAAAAAGACTGTATTTTCGGGCCGCGGCCGCCTTGCTGATCCTACTGTTCCTCCTGTACGCCGGGCCCCGGGTGGGGGCGGGGACGGGGGAGAGCTTCTACGTGAAGAGCCGCCAGCTCCAGCCGCCGGACTACGTGGGGCCCCTCACCCTCTACCACATCGTCACCTGCAAGACCTACCAGGGCAGCGTGACCGCCTTTTTGACGGAGCGGGCGGAGGCCTTCAACAAGCGGAACTTCGGCGTGCGGATCACGGTGGAGGGCATGGGGGAAGCGGACTTCTGGGAGCGCATGGCCTACGGCCGCCGGGCGGACATGTACTCCTTCTTCTCCGGGGCCCTCTACGAGGAGCTGCTGCAGGGGTTGGACTATGACCCAGAGACGGACCTGCGGCCGGGCCTCGCCCTCACACCCTACGCCGCCCCCTGGTGCTTCTCCGGGTACGTGAAGACCACCGTGGGGGAGACGGATCCCGTGGCGACCTTGGCCAACGGGGCGACGGGCACGGTCCTGGACCTGAGGACCTGGGGGGATATCCAGCGGGAGGGGGAAATGGGGGCGGACGCCGCCGTGGCCGGGGCCTTCACGGACCAGGTCTGCTATCTGGGCGTCGACCGGAACACGGACGAGGAAAAGGCCAGGGCCTGCCTGGCCTTCTACGCCTTCTTGCTGTCGGAGCCCACCCAGCGGCTCCTCCCGTCCCTGGGGGCCTTCTCCGTCCGCACGGACGCCCCCTGCCCCTACGGCAACAGCCTGCTCCTCGACCTGGACCGGGCCTATAAGAAGGTGATCGCCCCGGACCCTTTCGCCTACCACACCCACCGGACGAAGCTTCGGGAGGAGGCTGCGGCGGCCCTCGCCGGGGACGAGGGGGCAAAAAACAACTTTTTTCAGCGGCTTGCCATTGTAATTGAGTCTTGAACTTGCTATACTGATACCATGGTATATCCTAAGGATAATATAGCCCGGGCGCTGATCGACCTGGGCGCAAAAGAGAACGTGCCCCTGTCGGAGCTGGTCAGCTTCCGGGTGGGCGGCCCCGTCGCCGCCCTGCTGCAGCCCAAGGAGGAGGGGACGCTGTGCCGCGCCCTGGAACTGTGCCAGGCGGCGCAGATACCCGTCATCCTGTTGGGCAACGGCACCAACGTGCTGCCCTCCGACGAGGGCTTCTCCGGCCTGATCCTGCAGCTTTCCGGCGATGGTTCGGCCCCCCTGTTCGAGGGGGAGAAGGTCACGGTGGGCGCGGGCTGCTCCCTGACCGCCCTCGCCAAGGAGAGCGTGCAGCGGGGGCTCATGGGCCTTGAGCGCCTGTGCGGCATCCCGGGCACCGTGGGCGGGGCCGTGGCCATGAACGCCGGGGCCTATGGCGGCGAGATCAAAAACGTGCTAAAACGGGTCCGCTGCTACCGGGAGGGCGGCTTCGCTTGGGAGGACGCCCGCCTTGATGAGATGGGCTATCGCAGAAGCCCCTATACCTGGCCGAAGACAATCGTGACCGCGGTGGAGCTCCAGCTCGCCCCGGACGACGGCACGGCGGCCGACACCATGGCCGACTGCATGCGGCGGCGCCGGGAGAAGCAGCCCCTGTCCCTGCCTTCGGCGGGCAGCACCTTCAAGCGGCCGGAGGGCCACTTCGCGGGAGCCCTCATCGAGGGCTGCCATCTCAAGGGCTGCACCGTGGGCGGGGCCCAGGTCTCCGAGCTCCACGCCGGGTTCATCGTGAACCGGGGTGGGGCCACGGCGGGGGACATACAGGCGTTGATCCGGCACGTGCAGGACGTGGTATATCGTGAGACAGGCGTCACGTTGGAACCCGAGGTGAAACGACTGGAGGATCTTGTATGTATCTTTTGATCGTCACAGGCATGAGCGGCGCGGGCAAGAGCACCGCCCTGAACGCCCTGGAGGAGATGGGCTACTACTGCGTGGACAACCTGCCGTCCCCCATGCTGCCGGCCTTCGTGGAGATGTGCAACAAGGCGGACGTGCCCATCGAACGGGCGGCGGTGGCGGTGGACAGCCGGGAAAGCCTCCTGTCCGCCAAGCCGGAGGATGCCCTGGACGTGCTGCGGGCCCTGTCCTGCCGATATGAGATATTGTTCCTGGACGCTCGGGACGAGGTGCTTTTGGAGCGGTACAACGAGACCCGTCGCCGGCACCCCCTGGGCGAGGGCGGCGACGCCGCCTCCGGGGTGCGCTTGGAGCGGGCGTATCTGGGGAACATGCTGGCCCATGCGGACTACGTGGTGGACACTTCCGACGTGGCAGCCCGCAACTTCCCCAAGATGATGAAGAAAATACTGCCGGAGATCAGCACCCCCCACGTGAGCCTGGTCATCTGCAGCTTCGGCTACAAGCGGGGCGTGCCCGTGGACGCGGACATGGTGCTGGACATGCGCTTTGCGGAGAACCCCTACTATGTGCCGGAGCTCCGCAGGCTTTCCGGCCTTGACCAGCCGGTCATCGACTTTTTGAAGGACAAGCCCCTCGTGGAGGACGTGCTGAACTGGACCGTGGACCTGGTGGAGAAGACCCTGCCCTGCTACGAGCAGCAGGGGAAGAACCTGCTGCGGCTGTGCTTCGGCTGCACCGGCGGCCGCCATCGGTCCGTGTACGCCGCGGAAGCGGTGGCCCATCGCCTTCGGGAGAAGGGTATCCCCGCCCGGGTGTACCATAGGGACTTAACCATCGAGGCGGCAGATATCGAAAGCAGGATGATGCACTAAATGAGCTTTGCTTCCAACATCAAGGACGAGGTGGTCCGCATCCGGGTGCGGGACGCAGGTGTGAAGCTGGCCGAACTGGCCGGCCTCACCTTTGCTTGCGGGAATTTGAAGCTGGGCCGCCGCAAGGCAGTCAGCTACCGCACGGAGAATCGGGAGGTGGGCCGGCATATCGCCGCCCTGGGCACGTCCCTCTACGAGCTGGACGTGGAGATGGAGGAGCGGGTGCGGGAGCATCGGAAGGCCCCCCTCTACGTGGTGAACATGAGCGGACCGAAGGCGGGGGAGATGCTGTCCGCCACGGGTGTCATGGTCTTGGACGAGGAGGGCGTCCATCTGCTGTCCCGGCTGCCGGAGGACCTGGTCCGGGAGGACGAGGCCCGGCGCGCCTTCGTGCGGGGGTGCTTCTTGGGGGCGGGCAGCTGCTCCGATCCCCAGGGGGAGTACAGCGTGGAGATCCTCTGCCGGGCGGAGAGCTTCGCCGCGGGCCTGTGCGACCTGCTGAACGGGTACGGGCTCAACGCCCGATACGCCCTGCGCCGGAACCGGTACGTGGTGTACCTGAAGGAGGGGGACAGCGTCACCGGCTTTCTGGCCCTCATCGGCTCCAACATCGCGGCGCTGGATTTGGAGAACGTGCGGGCGGAGAAGGAGACCAGGAACTACGTGAACCGGACCACCAACTGCGAGTACGCCAACCTGGATAAGCTGGTGGCCGCCTCCGTCAAGCAGCAGCAGGCGGTGAACACCATTCTGAGCCACGGCCACTTCCAGCGGCTGCCCAAGGCCCTGAAGGAGGCGGCGGAGCTTCGGCTCAACTACCCGGACGCCAGCTTGCAGGAGCTGGCCGACATGGCGGATATCAAAAAATCGGGCATGAACCACCGGCTCACCCGGCTGGTGGAATACGCCCAGGACCTGGAGAATGGGTTGATATGAACGAAGCGTACAGCGCCTTTGCCGCGGGCTACGACCGCATGATGGCGGACGTGGACTACGACGGCTGGGCCAGCTATATCGACGGCTTTCTGAGGGAGGCGGGGGCGAAAAGCGTCCTCGAATGCGCCTGCGGCACCGGGAGTTTGACGGTGCGCCTGGCCCGCATGGGCTATGCCATGACCGGGGCGGACCTGTCCGAGGACATGCTCATGGGGGCTCGGCAGAAGGCCCTCGACGCAGGGCTGCGGTTTTTGCCCTTCGTCTGCCAGGACATGCGGCGCATCGCCCTCCACAAGCCCGTGGACGCGGTGGTCGCAGCTTGCGACGGGGTGAACTATCTTATGGACGGGGTCGAGGACTTCTTTCAATCCGCCTGGAAGGCCCTGAAGCCCGGCGGCATGCTCCTCTTCGACGTGTCCTCCGCCTACAAGCTGTCCGCCGTTTTGGGCGACAACACCTTCGCCGCCACCGGCCCGGACTGGGCCTACATCTGGGAGAACACCTACCATCCCCGCCTCGGCCGGGTGGACATGCTCCTCACCGGCTTTTTGAAGCAGGGGACAGGCTACGCCCGCTTCGAGGAGCACCACAGCCAGCGGGCCTATACCGAGGAAGAGCTGAGGGCCGCCCTCGCAAGCAGCGGCTTCCATGACATACAGGTGTACGAAGCCTTCACCAGGAACCCGCCGACGGATAGGGCGGAACGGCTTCAATTCACCGCGCGAAAGGAATGAACATGAACGATACGATCCTGCAGGGACTTTTGAAACACGATACCATCCGCTTCGCCGCCATCACCGGTCGGGAACTGGTGACGGAGGCCCAGCGCATCCATGCCCTCAGCCGCACGGCCACCGCCGCGTTGGGCCGGGAGCTTCTCATGGTAGCCATGATGGCCGGGCAGCTGAAGAACGACACGGACTCTGTCTCCGCCATCCTTTCCGGAGGCGGCCCTGGGGGGAACCTCGTTTGCGTGGGCCGCAAGGGCCCCTTCGTGAAGGGTTGCACCGGGGACCCGGCCTGCGAGCTGCCCCCTAAGCCCAACGGCAAGCTGGACGTGGGCGGCTACGTGGGCCAAAACGGCAAGCTTACCGTGGTCCGGGACCTGTCCCTCAAGGAGCCCTACGTGGGTATGTGCCACCTCATTTCCGGCGAGGTGGCGGAGGATTTCGCTGAGTATTTCACCGCCTCTGAGCAGCAGCCCAGCCTGGTGTACCTGGGCGTCCGGCTGGAGCCCCTGTCGGGCCAGGTCCTGGGCGCCGGCGGCCTGCTCATTCAGCCCCTGCCCGACTGTCCCGCCGAGCACGTGGATTACGTCATGACTAAGGCCGAGGCCATCCCCCATCTCACAGAGCGTCTCTCCGAAGGCGAAGGCTTGCGGGACGTGGTCCTCTCCCTGTTCCCGGAGGGGGACGTGTCCTTCACGGAGGAGCTTCGTCCCGCCTACCGGTGCGATTGCAGCCGGGAGCGCATGGAGCGGGCCCTCATGAGCCTTGGCCGGGAGGAGCTTTCCGAGATCATCGAGGAGGACGGCCAGGCGGAGCTCAGCTGTCATTTCTGCAACAGCAGGTATACCTTCACCAAGGCGGAGCTGTTGGCCATCCTCCGGGAAGGAGCCCAGGCGTGAAGCAGGAGCGGGACAACATACTGTCCTTCGACCAGGGGGCGGGGTTCTATCTGCGCACCGGCCGCCGTCAGGCGGAGGCGGGGAACCTGATCCGCGCCCTGTCCCATCTGCGCCTCGCCCACGAGAAGGACCCGGACAACCCGGAGATCACCATCGCCCTGGCGGAGATCATGAACCGGATGCAGCGGTTCGAGGAGAGCATCGCCGTGCTCATGGGTCTGGGGCGGCTGGAGGCCCTGCCTCCCGACGGGCTTTTCGGCATGGCCAGCAACTTCATCGCCATGGAGGAGTTCGGCCCCGCCCGCATGTGCCTCGAGTACTACCTCAAGGCGGACCCGGAGGGAGCCTATGCCGCCGACGCCGCGGACTATCTCGACATGATGGACGATACCCCGGAGATGAACTGGCAGCTGGGCCTCGATGAGGGGGAGGACCTGGATTTGATCGCCCACATCCACTACGCCAAGACCCTCCACGTGTCCGGCCGGGATCGGGAGGCCCTGCGGCACCTCTTGGACCTGGAGGAACGGTACCCCCGGTCCCTGTGGCTTCAGATGGAGATCGCCCTGTCGGAGTACTGTTTGGAGGAGTACGAGGCCTGCGAGCAGCGGCTCTTCAACATCCTCAAGGAGGACAGCCACTACGTCCGCGCCAAGTGCCTGCTGGCCCTGCTGAAGCGGGGCGAGGGCAAGAAGCGGGAGGCTCGGGAGATATTGAACTCCATCCCCATCCCGGTGGACGGCACCACGGAGGAGCTGGGGAACCTGAACGTGATGCTCCTGGAGCTGGAGGACTACGTGCGGGTGGAGGAGTGCGGGGAGACCCTCTATAAGATCATCCCCTACGATCCCCTGACCCTCCACGAGCTGGGGTATACGAAGTATATGCTGGGCAAGGCCAGGGAGGCCGCGGACCTGTATCGGCGGATCGTGGAGATGGACCCCCACGACACCGTGGCCGCTTGGTATCTCGACGCCGTTCAGGCGGAGCCGGACCCCAAAAGGGGCGGCAAGGGCTGGACCATCCAGTACGACGTGCCCTATCGGATCGCCGCCGAACGGCTGCGCCGGATGGGGGAAACCTTCGCGAAGGGCCCCGAATACCTGGCCAAACGCTGGGCGGAGGACGGGGAGTTTCGGGACCTGGTGGGCTGGGCCCTCGTTTCGCCCCTGGCCCCGGACAAGCACGGCATCATCACCATCCTGGTGGTGGCGGGGGACAGGGAGGCGGAGCGGCTGCTGCGCGCGTTCCTGCTGCGGGCCGACCAGTCCGACGAGGACAAGCAGATCGCCTTCGGCGCCTTGCACACCTTCGACGGGGCGGAGCCCCACGCCATGTTCTACAACGGCCTCTGGCAGTTCGGGGAGGTCATCCACGCCACGCTCCCCGCGGACCTGCCCAAGCCCTACATGAAGATCTTCCAGCGGCTTGCCCGCTGCGCCGAGGAGATCGACTGCCCGGAGAAGACGGCGGAGTTCGCCCAGCGGGCCTTCTACTACTTCGTCCTGGCCCAGAAGGGCAAGTACCGCCGCATCTCGCCTACCCAGGAGGACGCTTTCACCGCCGCCTTCGTATGCATGGCGGTCCATTTCCTGGAGCAGCAGATCACCGAGGAAGCCCTGTGCGAGGCCTTCGACATCACCGCGCGGCGGCTGAACAACGCCCTGAAGATGATCTTTACCACACTGGAGGAGGGGAGCCGGGAATGAGATTCATCGCCACCACCAAGCTGGGGTTGGAGTCGGTCACCGCCTTCCAGCTCAAAAAGATGGATATATCCGACGTGCAGAACGCGGACGCCAACGTGAGCTTCACCGGCTCCTATGAGGACATGGCCCGGGCCCTCCTGTACCTGCGCACGGCGGAACGGCTGCTGCTGGAGGTGGGCTCCTTCGAAGCCACCACCTTCGAAGCCCTGTTCGAGGGCGTGAAGGCCCTGGACTGGAAGCCCTATCTGACCCCCCACAGCCGCATCCACGTGAACGGCAAGAGCGCCAAGAGCACCCTGTTCTCCGTGTCCGACTGCCAGAGCATCGCCAAGAAGGCCATCGTGGAGAACCTGAAGGCCGCCTATCGCACGGACCGCGTCCCGGAGGACGGGGCGGAGGTCATCGTGGAGGTGGGGCTCCTGCGGGACAAGGTCACCGTGGCCCTGGATTGCTGCGGGGCGGGCCTCTCTCGCCGGGGGTATCGGACCTATAACGTGGCCGCGCCGCTGAGCGAGACCCTTGGCGCTGGGCTCATCTTGCTGAGCCGTTATTGGCCGGACACGCCCTTTATGGACCCCATGTGCGGCAGCGGCACCATGCCCATCGAGGCGGCCATGATCGGCAATAACAAGGCCCCCTCCCTGAACCGGCGCTTCGCCGCGGAGGACTGGCCCTTCCTGGACGCCCGCGTCTTCCCGAAGGCCCGGGAGCAGGCCCGGGACGAGGAGCGCCACGACAGGCTCCCCATCTTCGGCTACGATATCGACGAGCGCTCCGTGGCCGTGGCCCGCCGCCACGCCGAGAAGGCGGGGGTGGAGGTCCATTGGGAGGTGCGGCCGGTCCAGAAGCTGAAGACGGACTACGAGAAGGGGCTCCTGCTCTGCAACCCGCCCTACGGGGAGCGGATGCTCACGGGCAAGGAGGCGGCGGACCTCTATCGGGACATGCGCCGCGTCTTCGACGGCCTCCCCGGCTGGAACATTGGCATCATCTCCGGCATGGACAACTTCGAGAAGGTCTACGGCAAGCGGGCGGACAAGCGGAGAAAGCTCAGCAACGGGGGCCTGCCGTGCACGTTTTATCAATACTTTCCCGAGAGGGTGAGGGAGATATGAAAACCAAAAAGCAATTATCTCCTATAATGGAGGCATTTATCGTGCTGCTCGTTCTGTTCTCCGGGCTGCTTCTTTGGTTCGCAAATGAATTTGGCCTTGATTCTGGGCCGCTGTATAGCGAACCATTGCCTGAAGAAATAGATCGACTTGAAATCTACACGTATTCTGATGATACACGCGAAAGCGAATGGATCGGCACAGTCAGTGAGCCAAAACGCATTGAACGTTATCGGAAGGCCTATCGATGGACAAATGATTCTGCTATCTGCTGTATGGAGGATACGCGTTACATTATATACGAGTATGCAGGAGACGAACGTATTGGCGCATCTTGTTATAGCTATTTTCTGTCCCGTTATAATAATATTGCCTTCAAAGTGCAGCAGCTTTTGCTCATACTGTTCCACTAAATGAGGCGAGGCGGCATGCCCTGCACCTTCTATCAGTATTTCCCGGAGCGGGTGAGGGGGAAGGGAGAATAGACCAGTCCAAAGCGCCTTTCGGGGCGCTTTTTCATGGATTCGCTGTTTATGGGGAGGACAAAGCGGGGGTTCCGTGGTATATTGAAAGGCACCAAACAGGAGGAATGACGAATGGACATAACGCGCATTGGCGCCTTTTTAGCGGAGCTTCGAAAGGAAAACGACCTCACTCAGGAGGAGCTGGGAGAATCCCTGGGCGTTTCCAATAAGACGGTGTCCCGGTGGGAGACGGGCACTTACTTGCCGCCGGTGGAGATGCTGCAACGCTTAAGCGAACGGTACAGCGTCTCCATCAATGAAATACTGAGTGGGGAAAGGCTCACGGAAGAGACCTATCGGGAAAGGGCGGAGGAGAATATAAAATCGGCCCTGTCAGAAAGCCCCTTTACCATCGAGGAACGATTGGCCTTCTTCAAGCGCAAATGGCGCAAAGACAATATGTTCACCATGGCTTGCTGCGTTGTCTGCTGGCTGGTGATACTCCTGGCCCTGAAGTATAAAGGCGTGAACATCTTTCTCATCACGTTTACGGCTGGCCTCCTGCTGATGGCCTTCTATGTGGTGCTGTATAACCGCATGATGACCTATGCAGAGAGCCGGGTGTTTGACAAGGTCATCCGAAAGATGGACCCCGAATGGGAAGCGGGCATGGCGGAGCAGCGGCAGGATCGCTGGCGGCCCCGGGGCGGGTTTTGGATGGCGGTGCTGATCTGCCTGGGGTTCGTGAGCGCCGAGTATATGGCGCAGGGGTTCGCTCAGGAGCCCGCGACCCGTCTGCTGCTGGACATCCTGTTGCGCCTTGGTTTTGGCTTGGTGACACTGTGGATCTTAGTGAAGTATTTCGACAAGGGCAGCTATCGCGAGATCGTCCACACGCGAAATGTCGGCCCTGCTCTGTTGGCGGGCGGCGGCGTGATCATTTTTCTGTTGGTGGAGATCGTGGTGCTGTTCACCGGGACACCGGCAGACTATTGGGCCGCATGGCGGAGAGAAATTCCCTGGAACCTGATCATTGAACAGCTTATGGGGCAGCAGTTTACCGACGCCTTTTTCACGGAGCTGCTATTTGCGCTCCTGCTGGAAGGGTATTATCGGCAAGGGGAGCGGAGCGGAAAGCGGCGGTTGCTTTACGGCCTGCTTTGCGGCGGGGTCTATGGTGCAACGACACTGTTGGGATTGAATCAGTCCTCTCTTCTGTTCATGGGTGTGTTCGGCCTCGCCATGGCGGCGATGTATCTGCATTCCCACAACATTCTTATACCCATCCTGCTCCATTTTTTACAGAGTGTTATGGGGCACCTCGCTCCCTATGAAATGGAACAGCTCATTTCCAAAATGCCGCTTCAGGCGGTGTTCCTTGTGGTTTTAGCGGCGTGGGCGGTGGCGTTTCTGCTGCTGCCGGAGCGTGAAAATGCCTTTCCCCTCGGGGGAAGGGGGACCGCTTGCGGTAGATGAGGGGTTTGCGTGTGAGCGGTGGCGCAATCCCTCTCTCTGCGCTAAATAAACAAAATGGGCACCCCGCAAGGGGGTGCCCTTTTTGAGAGAGAGGGATTCTTCTCGGCTGCGGCCTCGGGCAGGGCAGGGGCAAAGGCCGCACTGTGGCCTTTGCTAAGACCCGCCCATCGAATCCCTCTCTCTGCGCCAAAACAAAAATGACACCCCAAATTGGGGTGTCATTTTTGTGGCGCAGAGAGAGGGATTCGAACCCTCGATACTATTCCTAGTATACACGATTTCCAGTCGTGCGCCTTAGACCAGCTCAGCCATCTCTGCACAGGGTCCGATGGGTATAATACACTATTTCATTTTAGAATGCAAGAGTTTTTTTCAGGCCTTTTCATCTTCCGCCCGGTCCTGCTCCTTCGCCACCTCCATGAGCTCCGGGAACCGGGAGATGATGTAGGAATAGCTCTTGCGGGTGTGGGGGATGAGGCAGTTCGAGCAGTCCTTCACGCCGTTTTCCGTGTACCGGAAGTTGCCCTTGCACTTCTTCCCCAGGGCGAACAGGGGGCAGTAGCAGAACAGGCAGTTGAAGTCCTCCGGGTGATCCGTCTTGTGGCAGGGGAAGAACTCGCATTCCTTGTGCTGGAAGAAGGAGTAGTGGCACTCCTCGGGCTTCTTGTAAAAGGCTTCGCTGTGGGCCATATCTTCGTCCTCCTTGTGTCCTATTTTCATCTTATCCCCTCGGGGCCGGGCCGTCAAGGTCAATCCTCGGGACTCTTGAACCCCTCGCCGAAGACCTCGTCGTTGGGGGAGATCATGATGAGGGCCTTGGGGTCGATGGAGTAGACCAGCTTCTTCACCCGGTACCCTTCGGAGTTGGAGCAGGCGCAGAGGAGCATGGTGTGCTCGAGCCCGGAGTAGGCGCCCACCACCTTCATCATGGTCACACCCCGGTGGAGCTGGGTCCCGATGGCGTCCGCCACCTCCTGGCCCTTGTCGGTGATGACGGTGATGCGCTTGCCGGAGCCGGCACCGTAGAGGATCTTGTCGATCATGACCGTGCTGGCCCCGGTCATGACGATGCCCTGCAGCACCGCGTCCACCCGGCCGAACACGAACCCGCCCGCCAGGATGATGCAGCCGTCGATGATCAGCGTGATGGAGCCCACGGACAGGTGAGGGAACTTCTTGCGGATGGCCATGATGATGAAGTCAGACCCGCCGGTGCAGTAGCCTCGTGCGTAGATGAGCGCGAGGCCCACCCCGGAGATCACGCCCGCGAACAGGGCCGCCAGCAGCGGGTCCCCGGTGTAGGCGGGCACGTGGGGGTAGATCACGTCCAGCACGAAGGCGATGATGCCCATGGAGAGGATGGACTTCACCAAATACTTCTTGCCCAGGTACGCATAGCACAGCAGGATGACCGGGATGTTGATGATGACGGTCAGGGTGCCGATGGGCAGGAAGGGGAAGAAGTGGTTTACCAATATGGCAAGACCCGTGATCCCGCCCGGCGCGAAGTTGGCGTTCACGGCGAACACGTACACGCCCGCGCCGTAGAGCAACGCCCCCAGCACGTCCGCCAGGATGTCCTTGCCCCATTCCTGTATGCAAACCGATTTTTTCAGCTTTTCCACTGTTTCTTGCCCCCTGAACGAATTGACAGCCTGTATAATATCATGGCTGTATTCATTTTGCAAGGGGCTGCCAAAAATAATCAATACCCCAAAAACCGGTCCAAGACGCTGCCGTCCACGGCGTTGATGGTCAGGATGGACATGCTGTGGAAGAATCCCCGGGCCACCGCCATGTCCCCGGGGCTCATCTGCCAGTCGTAGACCATATAGCCCGTAAAGTCCCACACGGGGAGCAGGTAGTAGTCGTTGCTGTCCGGGATCTGCACCCGCATATAGGAGAACTGGATGGCCGTGATCTTGTAGGTGATGGGGTGGCCCTGGTCGCAATACACGCTCATGAACACCTGGCGCTTGAATATCTCCATGATCCGCTCGAAGGAGAGCAGCGGCACATTCTCGTTCTCCACGGAGAGCACCGTGAAGGGGCTGTTCCATTGGAGGCTGATCACCTCCCCCTCGTACAGGGTGCCGAAGATCTCCTCCTGCTCCAGGTTCTGGGCGAAGGGGATCCCCGCCGCCTGCCGCCCCGTGTCGGAGCCGTACATGGTGGTGTAGGGGTACACGGGGATGCCCTCGTAGACGGGCAGCAGGGTGAAGTGCTTGTAGCCGCTGTCATAGCCGGTCTCCACCTGGTTGCGCACCCGGGTGTCCTCGTCCGCGTCGATGATGTACTGGGGGATCACCTGAGCGCAGCCCAAAGCGTTCGCAAAGTCTGCGGCGTTCTGCAAGTCCCGTTCCTCCTCTTCATCCCGAGGTCCCCGGGGGCAGTCCATCCAGCCGTAAAGGGAGGGGTGGCTGCCCGCGCTGTAGGAGAAGTGGGTGTTGCCGGCAACCATGCCGACGCTTCGCTCTCCGTTGCTGATGCTGATGCCTTTTTCTATGGCGTCGTCGAAGCTCCCGGTCCAGGGCTGACTGGGCCGATCATAGCTGGTGTCAGCGTTGCGGAAGCCCTCGGCGTGGGCGTCGAAGTTCTGCTGCAGATTCTGCTGTATCCGGTCGTAGTCCGCCCCGGCGCCGTAGGGCTTCTGGTCCAGGGCCTCGATCCACTTCTGATAGTACTCCATAAATAGCTGGTTATACGCCCGTTCGCTGTGACCGGGGCGGACATAGGGGCCGTCCCCCAAGAGAAGCTTGGTGATCCGCTCCGCCGCCTGCTCTGGCGCGTACCCCACCTGGCCCCGCAGCACGGGCACCTTCTCCACATTGGGCACCTCCACCTTCGCATCCATCTCTATATACAGCTGATCTCCCACCGCCGGCCCATCGAAGCTGTCCTGCACCCGTTCCGGCGCGCCTACGGCTTCCCGCAGGGTGTTCTCCCTGGGCGCGACGGTGGCTTCCACGGTCTCGGTGGCCGAGGCTGCCGTCTCCTTCTGTTCCTCCGCGTCGATGGTGATCCGGTAGGCCGGCGCCGCTGTGGCGCTGATCTGCTGCTCCAGCGTTCCCTCGTTCTTGTGGATCACCGGCTCCACCTCCGGCGTAGGCTGGCAGCCGGCGAATATCAACAGGAATAGAAGAATAAAAATACATAATATACGCATATATACACTCCTTTCACCAGCCCCAGTCCGTGTGGATGACAGACCCGTCCACCGCGTTGATGAACAGGCAGTCGTGCATCAGATTGGGATCGTTCCGCACCCGGTCCCGGTTCTGTTCATAGTTGGGCTGGGAGGGGTCCGAATAGTTGATGCTGTCGTCATAGAACACCACATAGCAGGGCACCTCACGGCGGTCCTCGCTGTTGGGCAGGCGCAGGGTGTAGGAGGTGATGAGCACCCGATAGATCTCCAGCCTCAGATCCTTGTCCTTGTTCCAGTCGTAGGTGGGGTAGCACATAGCGAAGGCGTTGAGGATCCGGGTCTTCGCCTCTTCAAAGGGCAGCAGCTCCACGTTAGTGTTCTCAATGCCGGCGATCTCCTTTTTGGCGCTGAACAGGAAGCATTGCACGCCTCGCTCGTCCACCATCAGCTCCAGCGTCTCCTCCCGCATATGGGGGCTCGCGGTGAACTCATCGGTGGCGCCGTAGTTTAGCTCCTGGGCGGGCTCATAGGGCACGTCCACGGTGGGGTAGCCGCCCGGGTTCCGCTTCAGATGGAAGGACCAGCCCACGGCCACCCGATCCGAATCGCCCATGCCGCCCGCGTCCATGAGATTGGCGGGAAAGGCACCGAAGATGGAGAAATCCTCAAAGCCCAGCCGCTGCAGCTCCCTTTGGAGGACCGCCTCCGCCGCCCCCCGGGTCATGGTCACGTCCTGCCACAGAGGCGCATAGGGGGAATCGTCCATGTCCTTCTCGTCCTCATAGTAATAGTTGTAATAGATATAGGCGTCCCGGCGGCAACCCTTGCCGATCTGGACGTAGTCCTCGTCCCAGCTGATATAGGCGGTGGACCCGTCGGACAGGGCGTAGGCGTAGCCTTGCCCCTTGGGCATGTCCCGAAAGTCGGAGAGAGGGGTGGTCTTGTTCTTATCCGGAGCCTTTTGAATCAGCTCCATATATTGATTCGTCTGTTCCTCGATCTCCTCTGGGTCCGGCAGATATTCGTCCCGGTCCACCCCGTCGTAGGGGCGGCCGGCGGCGATCCAGGCCTTGAGATCGTCGATCCGCTGCAGATAATCCTGCAGCTCCTTTTCCCATTGTGCCTTGGTCCATTCCCGATCGGTCCGGGACACCGGTGCGGGGAGGAGCTTCCCTGCCCACGCCGCAGCGTCGTCAATGGTGATGTCCGCGCCACGGGTCCGGTATACGGGGTAGAGGCCGTCCGCCTTCTGCAGAATGTCCGCATCCACCCGGACGGTGAGCCCCTGGCGCACCTCTGTGGCTTCCTGCTCCCAGCGGCTGGGAAACGTTTGGGCTTTCAGATCGCTCCTTGCCTCCACCTTCTGCCCCAGATCGTTGTCCCTCTTGTTTATCACATATTCCTGCTCCGGCGTGGGCTGACAGCCGACGCATAAAAACAGGACAACCAGAATAAACATGCAGATTCTTTTCATATATGCACTCCTTTCAATATCCCTTCATGGGGTCGATGAGATTCCCGTCCACGGCGTTCAGGGTGAGGAAGGGCATGGCGTGGTCAAAGACGTGGTCGAAGGAATCCTCCGGCCGGGTGCAGAGGATGGATCCGTAGAAGCTCCACACGGGCACCAGCAGCCCGCCGTTGATGTTGTCCGGCTGGGCCACCCGCTCCAAACTGAGCTCGATCCGGTCCACCTGAACCTCCATGGACAGGATGCCGCCCCAGCCGGGATCGGCCATCATGCCCTCGTACTTCACCCGCACCATCTGGTCGAATCGCTCCATGACCGCGTCGAAGGACATGAGGTTGGCGTCCTCCACCAGGGTCTTTCCCAGCACCAGGGGGCCGCCGTAGACGAAGCCGTATATATCCTTGTTCCGCAGCGATATCGCCAGCTCCTCATAGGTCCAGGAGGGCCGAGGCTCCGCCTCGTCCCCGGAGCTGGAACTGTTGGTGGGCCGGATCACGGGGACGCCGTTCACCATCCGCGCGAAGGACACGCTGTACAGGTAGCAGGGCACGCCGATCAGCCCCTCCGCCTCCTCCGGGGCGTGGGTCAGCCGCACGTCCTTCACGGCAAAGTCCGTGAGCCCCAGCCGCTGCACCAGGGCCTCGGCCTGCTCCTGGGCTTCCCGAGGCGTGGCCGTCAGGCCGGATCCAACGGGCACGGCGTCCCTGTCCTCGATGGCGTCGGACTGATAGAAGGCGCGGATGGCGTTCTCCGGCAAAGCGGCGTCGTTGTAGAACAGGAGCACGGCCTCTTTGCTGTCAAAGTTGCGCTTGCCGTGGGCGCCCGTGGCGTTGGTCCGGACCTGGAAGGTCTGCTTCCTGTCCGCGCTCTGCACCAGGAAGGCGCCGGCAGTCTGGGTGTCGTACTTGGCCGGCTCCCGCCAGGTGAGCTGCACCTTGGCGGCCGGGGTCCCCGGCTCGTCCCGGGCGGTGAGATACCGCTGTTTCAGCTTTTCCAGCTCGCTTTTCCAATGCTTGATCTCGTCCTTCTTCTTGCTGGCCGGGCCGTCGTAGCCGGGGAGCCCGTCGTCGATGAACTGCTGCATCTCCGTTATCTGTTTCTCCAGAGACGCCTTGGTCTCCAGCTCCTCCGCCGTATACAGGGTGTACCCCTCCGTCAGCACGTCGAAGAAGGGCTGGGCGCTCTCGTCGTCGAAGTCCCCGGGGGTCACTTCCAGGATGGGGAAGGGCCCTTGGGGCCGGACCACCTGGGCGTCCACCACCACGTGGAAGGCCTCTGTATTCCCATAGAACTCCATTTGAAAGCGCTCCAATGCATCCTCTGCTGCGGCGGCAGAGATATCCTCAGCTTCCGGCACCAGCGTCACTTGCACGGTTGCGGGGCTCGTTTGCGCCTTTTCGATCAGGGCGTCGAAATCCTTGGGCGGCACCGTCTCCACGGTGGGCGTGGGCTGGCAGCCGACGAGAAAAAGAAGGCAGAATACAAAGAAAGCTGTGATCCGTTTCATGGCTGAACCTCCTTTCCATGCCCCGAGCATAGCAGGCAGATTCGTCCAAAACGTCACAACTCTATGACCAAATTGCGGAATATTTGCTACTTGAACGCTATTTTACAAGTGTAAACAACACGGTGACCGTGCCCTCGAAGGTATCGGGGGCCAGGGAGAAGTCGAACCGCCAGCTGTTGGCGGCCTGGGCGGCGGCTTTGCCGGTGTCCATGGTGGTCTGGAGCTTCGCTGAAGCGCTGTCCCGCCGGGCGGCCACCCGCTTGTCCGTGGCGGAGATGGCGTCGAACAGGGCTAAGAACAGCTCCTGTCCCCGCTGGGCGTCAGCATCGTGGGCCGCTTTCAGCCCGTCCAGCCCCTCGTCGTCCTCCGTGGGAATGTAGGTGGACAGGGGGAAGGAAAGGGTCATGGACGCGACGGCGTCCCCGTCGCGATCGACGGTCAGGGTCCCGACCTCTTTACCGCTGCCGTCCAGGATCGCTTCGTCCCGCAGGGTGAACCCGGCGGCATAGAGGTAGTTCTCCATGGCCTGCTCCGTCAACGTCAGGGGCTCGCCCTCCTGCAGCACCCCCTTGACGGGCTGTTCTTTGTGCCGGTCCGTCAGGACGGCCAGGGCGATCAGCAGCCCGCAGAACAGGATGGGCAGGATGTAGGTGGAGAAGCGCCGTTTGCGCTTGTCGGCGGCCATGGGATCAGTCCACGTCCCGCACGGGCCCCAGCACGGGCTCGTCCAGGATGGAAGGGTTCTTAAGATAGGTCCGCATGAGCTTGAAGGCGGAGGCGTAGTAGAAGCCGTCGCAGATGCGCTCGTCGGTGACGGCGGTGATGTCCACGTACTTCCGTTCGGACACGGTGCCGTCGGCGTTCACCTCGTGCTTCCGATACTTGGACCCGAAGGCCAGGAACACGGGAATGTTCCCGAAGTCGTACAGGTGGTGATAGATAGGCGGGATGCCCAGGGAGCCCATGGACGTGATGAAGAAGGAGGCGTGGAAGGGGCTGGCCATGGTCAGCTTCCGGGGCAGCAGGTCGAAATAGTCCAACAGCTTCAGCAGCCACACGGCGAACTTCAGCAGCACTCCGGGGATGAAGGAGAAGAGCTTGGCTGTGTTGTCGAAGTTGTTGTTCAGCTCCGCCGTGGCCTTGTTCTGCTCGATGAGGGCATTGATCTTGTGATAGATCTCCGCCGCCGTGTCGTGGGCGTCCAGAATGGGCTTGATGCAGGTGTCGGGGGAGTTCGCGGACATCTCCTTCTTGACCACCAAAGACATCTCGATATACTCGTCCCGGGCGTAGATCTTTTGCCCCGCGATGAACCGGTTGACGGCGGGCCGCTGGGAGACCGCCCGCACGTAGGCGGCGATGATCACGTGCATGATGCCGAAGTTCTTCAGCCCTTCCCGCCGCTTCTCGCGGATGTACTTCTCGATCTCCGTGATCTCCACCGTGTCCCGGAAGAAGTTGCTGGAGGTGTTTCGGGTCACCATGATATAGGGGGAGACCATGGCCATGGCGGTAAGGCTCCGTATCCGGCGGCCATCCTTTCGATCGCCCCACTTTTTTCTGAACTTCTTGACTTCCATATCGCTGCGCCTTTCCAAGGGTTTTCTATAGTATACCCGCACAAAAGAGCGATTGCAAGGAGGGATTTGGGTCGCTATAATAGAGACAAACGAGGGGAGGTCCTGCCATGGAGATATTGGCTCCTGCCGGAAACGAACAAAGCCTGATCGCCGCCGTAAGGAGCGGCGCCGACGCCGTCTATCTGGGTACCGGCGCCTTCAACGCCCGGCGCAACGCGGACAATTTCAAGGACGACAGCCTTGCGGAGGCGGTGAACTACTGCCACGGCCGGGGGGTGAAGGTGTACGTGACCCTCAACACCCTCATCCGGGACGAGGAGCTGCCCGCCTTTTTGACCGCCGCCCGAGAGGTGGCGGAGGCGGGGCCCGACGGGGTCATCGTCCAGGACCTGGCCGTGGCGAAGGTGCTGAAGACCATCTGCCCGGACCTGCCGCTGGTGGGCTCCACCCAGATGTCCGTCCACAACGCCGCCGGGGTGAAGACCCTGGAGGACATGGGCTTTTCTCGGGTGGTCCTGGCCCGGGAGCTGACCTTGGAGGAGATACGCAAAATACGGAGCGAGACCAGGGCGGAGCTGGAAGTGTTCGTCCATGGGGCCCTGTGCATGAGCGTGTCCGGCATGTGCTACTACTCTGCCATGATGGGAGAGCGCAGCGGCAACCGGGGCCTGTGCGCCCAGCCCTGCCGCCTCAACGCATCTTGCAACGGGCGGCCCTACGCCCTGTCGTTGAAGGATATGAGCTTCATCACCCGGGTCCGGGACCTGGAAGCGGCGGGGGTCTGCTCCGTGAAGATCGAGGGCCGCATGAAGCGGCCGGAGTACGTGGCCGCCGCCGTCACCGCGGTCCGGGACGCTTTGGCGGGGAAGGAGCCGGACATGGCCACCCTGCAGGCGGTGTTCTCCCGCAGCGGCTTCACCGACGGGTATCTCACCGGCAAGCGGAACGTGCGCATGTTCGGCGTCCGCACCGCGGAGGACGCCGCGGCGTCCAAGACCGTGTTTGGGAAGCTGGCCGACCTCTACCGGCGGGAGTTCCCCGGCGTGCCCGTGGACCTAAAGCTCACCGCCACCGACGATACCCTTTCGCTCACGGCGGAGGACGGCGCTGGCCGTCGGGCCCAGGCCGCCGCGCCCATCCTGGATGGGGACATGGCCCCGTTGACCGAGGACATTGCCCGGCGGAACCTTAGCAAGACCGGCGGCACGCCCTTCACCGTGCGCGACTGCCGGGTGGAGCTGCCGGAGGGCCTGCCCGTGCCCGGCTCCCTGGTGAACGGCCTTCGGCGGGAGGTCCTGGATAGGCTCCTTGAAATGCGCAGTCGGGGCAACGGCTACGATCTCCATCCCATGGCAACGCCCGAGATAGCGCCTTATATTTCCCAAAAACAAGCCCTGCGCCTGCGCTTCGAGCGGGCGGAACAGGCCTTCTTCCCGACGGAGGCGGAAGCGGCCATCCTGCCCCTGGAGGAGATCGAGCGCCATCCGGAGCTGCTGCAGGAAGCCGTGCCCCTGTGGGCGGAGCTTCCCCAGCTCGTCTGGCCCCTGGAGGAACAGGCGGCCCTGGACCGGCTTCTCGCCCTGAAGGAGAAGGGTCTCAGGGACGCGGTGGCGGGGAACGTGTGCGAGCTGGTATTGGCCCGGCGGGCCGGGCTCGTCGTCCACGGCGGCCCCACTTTGAACGTGACCAACACCCTGTCTTTGGAGACCTACGAAGCCATGGGCCTCGCGGATACCACCCTGTCCTTCGAGCTGCCCGTGAAGATGGGCGCAAAGCTGGGCGGAAAGAAGCCCCGGGGCATCCTCGCTTACGGCCGATTCCCCATCATGCAGTTCCGCGCCTGTCCCGCCCGGGGGGAGAAGGGCTGCGGCAGCTGTGCGGGGAAACCGGAGCTGGTGGACCGCAAGGGCGTCACCTTCCCCATGCTCTGCCACGATCGGCGGTACACCACCCTCCTCAACTCCGTGCCCCTGTACCTGGGGGACAAGGCCCTGCCGCCCTTCGACTTCGTGACCCTCTATTTCACCACGGAGGACAGCAAGACCTGTCGGCAGGTCTACGAGGGCTTCCGCCGGGGGAAAGATCCCTGGTTCGACCGCACCAGCGGCCTGGCCTTCCGCACCTTGTTATAATTCCACATATTGTTCAGCGGTTCGCTACGGCGGGCCGCTTTTTTTGTTGCATGCACATGTGCACCAAAGCCGTCACATACAGTGGACCATGGATGAAGGAACGAATTGGAAAACCTGGCTGTTGCCCCTGCTGACGGAGGACATGCGTCAAGCCCTGGCACCCCTGGACCTATCCGGGGCCACGGAGATACGGCTGCGCCTGGGCCGGCCCATGGAGGTGGTCACACCCACCGGGAGCCGGCTGCTCTACGCCCCCAACGGTCGGCCCATGCTGCGGGAGGGGGAGCAGGAGGGGCTGCTTTCCGCCTTCTGCAACCACGCCCGGTACGCCTGGGAGAAGGAGATACGGCAGGGATTCATCACCCTGCAGCAGGGGGGCCGGGTGGGCGTCACCGGGCGGATATCCGCCGAGACCGGCGCGCCTGCTGCGGTCACGGGCTTCTGCATCCGCATCCTCCGGCCCGTGGTGGGCTGCGGGGAAGGGGTGCTGCCGGATCTGCTCCAGGAGGGGCGCCTGCGCTCCACCCTCCTCTATTCCGCCCCGGGCTGCGGTAAGACCACCCTGCTCCGGGACCTGGTCCGCCTCCTGTCCGACGGCCTCGCCGGGGCGACGCCCCATCGGGTGGGCGTGGTGGACGAGCGGTACGAGATCGCCGGGGAAGGGGCCGCAGCCTTCGATCTGGGGGATCGGACGGACGTGCTCTCCGGCGTCAGCAAGGGGGAGGGGCTGCTGCGACTGCTGTCCACCATGGGCCCCCAGGTCCTGGCGGCGGACGAGCTGAACCTCGTCTCCGACGTGGCGGCGGTGCTGGAAGCGAAAAGCCGGGGCGTGGACGTGCTCTGCACGGCTCACGGCGGTTCCTTTGAGGAGCTGCTGCGCCGGGAGGGGATGGGGCGGCTCTTCGAGGGCAGGACCTTCCAGCGGTACGTGCGCTTGACGGGCTGCGGCCAGGTCCAGGAGATACGAGACGAGGAGGGGAAGACGCTGTGAAGCTGTTGGCGGGGATCGCCCTGTTTTTGCTGTGCGCCTTGGCGGGGGAGAGCAGGAGCCGCCGCCTGCAGCGCCGGGAGCAGGCGCTGCTAAAGCTCCACGAGCTCATCCGTGAGATCGGCGAACGGCAGCTCACCGCCCTGGTGTCCTTTCGGGAGGGGGCCTTGCGCTGCCCGCCCACACCGGAACGGGAGCAGCTCATGGACCTCTCGAGGGGCCGGGAACCGTCCATGCCCCTGCTGACGGCGGAGGAGCGGAACGCCCTCGCCGCCTATGCCCGGTCCGAGACCCGGTCCCCGGCAGCGTTGCGGGCGGAGCGGGACGCCCTGCTGGCCCTGCTCCAACGGAGCCGGGAGCAAACCGCGGCCGAGCTCAAGAACAAGGGGCAGGTCTATCGCTCCGTGGGGTATCTCACCGGCGTGGCGGCCTTGCTGCTGGTCCTGTGATATGCAGATCGAGATCCTTATCAAGATCGCGGGCCTGGGGCTGCTGGTGTCCGTGATCATGACCTTGCTGAAGCAAAGCGGCCGGGAGGAGCTGGCGGCCCTGGTGGCGGTGGTGGGCTTGGCCATCGGCACGCTCCTGGTGCTGGAGACGGTCAATTCCCTGATGGAGACCATCCGGCGGGTGTTTTCCCTGTACTGAAGGAGGTAATGAATGGAGCTGATGCGCGTTCTGGGCGTGGGGATCGTGGGCACGCTCCTGGCGGTGACCCTGGCCCGTCATAACGGGGGCTACGGCCTGCTGACGGGCCTCGCCACAGGCGCGCTGCTGCTCATGATGCTGCTGGGGCAGACGGAGGAGCTGGGCGTCTCCCTGCGGGAGCTGACCGGCTTCGGCCAGCTGTCCTCCGAATATTTGAGCCGGGTGGTCCGCATCCTGGGCCTCGCCTGCCTCACGGAGGCGGGGAGCCGCATCTGCCGGGACGGAGGCCAGGGGAACATCGCCCTGAAGGTGGAGCTGTGCGGCCGGGTCATGATCCTGTGCGCCATGCTGCCCGCCGTTCGGGAGGTGCTTCGTTCCGCCGAGACCGTGCTGGCGGAGATAGGCCCATGAGGGCGCTCCTGCTCTGCGGCCTGCTGCTGCTTTCGCCTTTGGACGGACCCGCGGCCACCCTCCCCCCTACGGATACGGGGGACGTGCTCGACGGGGTGGACCTGGCCGCCTGGGACGAGTTCTTCTCCCGTCTGGAGGGGACGGAGCCGTGGCAGCGGCCCTCCGCCCTGGTGCGCTCCCTAGCGGAGGGGGAGGAGGACCCGTCGCGGCTCATCGTCTGGCTGCAGGAGAAGGGCCGGGCGGGCCTGCCCGGGGCGGCGTCGCTGTTTTTGATCGCCCTGGTCACCGGGGTCCTGGCGGCCCTCTTCGAAACCCTGCTGGACGCCCCCAGCGTGCCCGCCCGCCGGGTGCTGTCCGTGGGGCTGGCGGCTTTGCTGCTCCTGCGGCTGGTGCCCCTTATCCGGCGGGGCCTGGCATGTTTGAAAGGCATCCTGGCCCTGGCGGACGTGACCGTGCCCCTCATGACCGGAGCGCTGCTGCTTCTCGGCAGCCCCCAGGGGGCAGCCCTCATGGGGACGCTGGGGGAGCTACTGGTCCACACCTGCCTTCGCTGGATGGAAGGGGGCCTGGTGCCCCTGGTCCTGTCGGCGGGGGTTCTGCGGGCGGCGGACCTGACGGGGGACAGCGTGCTCGCCTCCTTCTCCCGGCTGCTGTTCGCCGTGGCCCGGTGGGGCGTGCGGGCCGTCTCCCTGGGCTACTCCCTCTTGGCAGCCCTCATGGGTGCCGGCGCGGCGGGGATGGATTCCCTGCTGCTGCGGACGGGCCGGGTGGCGGCGGGGAGCCTGCCCCTGGTGGGGTCCATGGTGTCGGATTCCTTGAGCGCCGCCGCGGCCTGCCTGGGCCTGGTGAAGGGGGCCTTGGGCCGGACCGGCATGCTGCTGGCCCTCTGGCAGGCGGCGGGGCCCGCCCTGGCATTGTTGCTGCATGGCTTCGGCCTCCGGGGGGCGGCCGCCCTGCTCCTGCCCCTCGATCAGCGGGAGATGGGCACCATGCTGGCGGCCCTGGGGGAGATGCTGACCGTCCTCGGGGCGCTGATCTTGGCCGCCGGGGCCATGCTGGGTGTGTCCATCGGCGGGGCGGCGGGCTGCTTCGGAGGCGGATCGTGAGGGAAGGGATGCTGGATCTCTGCGTGTGCGGCGCCATCACGGGCCTGTTGCTGCTGCTGTTCCCCTCCGGGACCGTGGGAGCGGCGGGCCGGCGGGCCGTATCCGTCTGCTATCTTTTGGAAGCTTTGCGCCTCTTTTGGCTGGCGCTGAAGGGAGGATGAATGAAGGGGATGGGGATAAAAGCCGCGTGGGATCGGCTGCGAAGCTGGAAGTACGCCTCCTGGGTCCTGTACGGGACGCTGCTCCTGCTGGCGGGCCTCTTCTACGGCCTGGGCGAGGGCTGGTTCCAGGCCGCGCCCCGGGACGGGCCCGCGGCGGCGGAGGTCACGCTGGAAGCACGGCTGGAGGACATCCTCAGCACCGTGCGCGGCGCGGGCAAGGTCCGGGTCCTGGTCACCTACGCCACGGCGGGGGAGCGGGTTGCCGCCACCGTCAGCACCCTGGACGAGAGCGTGTCCGAGACCTCCGGCGTCAACTCCGCCACCCGGTCGGAGCAGTCTCGGGAGATGAGGCAGCCCGCCACCGTTTCCACCGAGGGCGGCCAGAGCCCCATCATCCTGGTGGAGCGGGAGCCGGAGATCCGGGGCGTCATCGTGGTGGCGGAGGGGGCGGCGGACCCGGCCGTGCGGCTGAGCCTCCAGCGGGCGGTGCAGGCGGTGACGGGGGTGCCCCTTTCCTGCATCGAGGTGTTTGAAATGAACTATCCCTCATAGGATAGACCATGAAACCCATATCCCCAGATCTGACAATATTCGATAAGGAGGAAAAAACATGAGACCATCCATCCAAAACATGAGGAAACTGCTGAACCGACGCACCATGACGCTCTTTGCGGTGTGCCTGCTGCTGCTGGCCGCGGTGGCCGCCAACGTCATCATGAACCGGAACGAGGAGAAGGCGGCCCAGGCCGCCACGGCAGCGGTCAGCGTGTCCGCGCCGGGGGCCCAGGGGAGCTTCTTTGACATGTATCGCAGCGAACGGGACAGCGTCAGGACCCAGGAGCTGGCGTATCTGGACGCCATCGTGGCCCAGGGCGGGGACGAAGCCACCCTGTCCGAGGCCCAGAAGCAGAAGATGACCCTGGTGGACTGCATGGAGTCGGAGCTGAACACGGAGAACCTGATCCGGGCCAAGGGCTTCGAGGAGGTCATCGTGTCCATGCACAACGGGTCCGTCAACGTGATCGTGGACGCCGACGCCCTGACCGACGAGCAGGTGGCCCAGATACTGGACATCGTCCTGCGGCAGACCGGCGAAACGGCGGAAAATATCAAGGTGTCAACCGCACAATAACGGGTTGCCTTTTTCGGCAGAAGTTGGTATACTATTACCGTATCAATGTGTCCAAAAACCAGAAGGAGGTCAACACAATGAACGAAGTCGATACCAACATTGAGAACATCCAGGGCGGAAAGATCGTATTTGCCGAGGACGTGGTGGCGACCATCGCCTTCCTGGCAGCCAGCGAGGTGGAGGGCGTCCATGCCATGATCGGCACCACCATGGAAGGCCTCTCCGAGAAGCTGGGCAAGAAAAATTACACCAAGGGCGTGAAAGTCGAGGTGGGCACCGAGGAGTGCGCCTGCGACATCACCATCGTGGTCAAGTACGGCTATCGCATTCAGGAAGTTGCCCAGAAGGTGCAGCAGGAGATCAAGAACGCCATCGAGACCATGACCGGCCTCAAGGTGGTGGAAGTCAACGTGAACGTGAACGGCATCTACTTCGAGCCGGAGAAGAAGGAAGAGCCGGCCCCCGCGCCCGAGCCCGAACCCGTGGCGGAGGAGCCCGAAGCGCCCGCGCCGCGCGTGAAGTGATTTTGTAAAAACGATCCTGGCCGGAGCCCGCCTCGGGGCGGGCTCTTGCCGGTGGGAAGGGGAGAATACTATGAAGCTGTTTGACCGGTTGCTCCTTTGGGTGCTCTCCGTGCTGGCCGTTTTGCTGGGCTTGCTGCTCATCATCCTGGTCCTGTTCCCGTCTCTCGCCTGGCTCCAGGTGAGCGCGGTGCGGGTGACCGTGGGCGTGCTGGCCCTCGTCAGCATCCTGGCGGCGGTAGGGCTCCATCTGCGCCGTGCGGCCCGCAAGCGCCAGGAGGCGGCCCTGGTCAACGAGGGCGAGAACGGCAGCGCCTACGTAAATCTGAACGTGATCAGCGATATGGCCAAAAAGATCGCCCAGGACTGCGACGGCGTCCGTGCCTGCAAGAGCGCGGTGAAGAACAACGGCGGCGGCGTGGACCTGGAGCTGGAGATGGCGTTGAACCCCGGTGTGGCCGTGGCTCCGCTGGCGGCCATGCTGCAGGAGCGGCTGAAGAACCGCATCTTCGAGATGACGGGCATCCGCGTTGGCAAGGTGGGCATCCTGGTGGAGGCCGCCTCGGAGGCGAAGGAGACCAAGCCCACCCCCGTGGAACAGCTTCCCAGTCGGGTGAAGTAAAGGACAGGCTATGAAAGAGTGGATCAAAACGTTTTACAGTGAGCACAAGTGGCTCTCCATCATGGTGGTCTCCGCCCTGGTGCTGGGGATCCTCTTCCTCTGCATCGGTTTCTGGCGGACGCTCCTTCTGGCGGCCCTGGTCGCCCTGGGCGTGCTGGTGGGCACCCTGCTGGATAAAGGCGGCTGGGCGGCGGTGAAGGACTTCTTCGCCAGCATTTTTCAGAAGAAGTGAGGGCGGATATGGATCCTCGTTCCTTGGCGCGCGAGATCGCGATGAAGATGCTCTACGCTGCCTCTTTGGGCGGCGGCGAGACCATGGATGAAGTTTTGGAGCAGTCGGAACAGGCGGACACCCTCTCCGGCAGCGACAAGACCTTTTTGGAGAACCTGGTGGCCGGCGTCACCGACCGTCAGGAGGAGCTGGACGCCGTCATCGGCAAGTATGCCCAGGGCTGGGCGCTGAACCGGCTGGGGAAGGTGGATTTGACCATCCTGCGCATGGCCGTCTACGAGCTCATGTGCATGCCCGAGATCCCCGTGGGCGCCACCATCAACGAGGCGGTGGAGCTGGCCAAGAGGTACGCCGAGGACAAGTCCTCCGGCTTCATCAACGGCATCTTGGGCAGCGCTGCCCGGGAGCTTCGCAGCGAATGAAGGGGGCAGTGCTGGGCATAGATACCAGCTGCTACACGACCTCGGTCGCCTGCTTCGGCCGATCCGGCGTCCTGTACGACGGGAGGACCCTCCTCCCGGTCCAGAAGGGCGACAGAGGGTTGAGACAGTCCGAGGGCGTTTTTTTGCATACCCGGCAGCTGCCGCCCCTGGTGGAGGCAGCTTTTTCCGCCGTGTCGCCGGAGGATATCGCGGCCGTGGCCTGCAGCCGGTCCCCCGTGGCGCGGGAGGATTCCTATATGCCCGTGTTTTTGACCGGCATGGGCGTGGCCCGAGCCCTGGCGGCGTCCCTTCGGGTGCCGCTGCTTCCCCTGGACCATCAGAGCGGCCATATCCGGGCCGCCCTGATCGGGAACGAGGCATTGATGGCCAAGCCCTTCTACGCCGTCCATCTTTCCGGCGGCACCACGGACCTGCTGGCCGTGGAGACCAGGGAGCCCGGCGCCTTCTCCATCGAGCCTTTGGGCCGCTCCGAGGATCTGCATGCGGGCCAGCTGGTGGACCGGGTGGGCGTGCTCCTGGGCTGCGGCTTTCCCGCGGGGAAGGAGATGGAAGCCCTGGCCCGTCAGGCGACGAACAGGGATATGCGCATCCCCGCCTCTGTGCGAGAGCTGACCTGCTCCCTGTCCGGGGCGGAGACGGCGGCCCAGCGGGCGCTGCACCAAGGCGCAGAGCCATCGGAGGTAGCCTTCGGCATCTACGATTTGCTGGCCAGGACCATGACCAAGCTGTTGACCAACGCGGCGCGGCAGCGGGGGGAACGGCCCGTGCTCCTGTGCGGCGGGGTGGCCTCCAGCCAGCTCCTCCGGGAGCTGTTGCGGGAGCGGTGTGAGCTGCCCCTGTTCTTCGGCGAGAGCCGCTTCAGCAGCGACAACGCCGTGGGCGTGGCAGCCCTGGGGTACGATCGGGAGGTGGCCCTATGACGGAGCTGAAGCCGGTCTTTACCGTGTCCGAACTGAACGAATACGTGGATCTGATGCTCTCCCGGGACCCCTTCATGGGCGAGCTCACGGTGACGGGGGAGATCAGCGCCTTCAAGCGCCACACCTCCGGCCACCTCTATTTCACCCTGAAGGACGACGCGGCCTCCGTGCGGTGCGTCATGTTCCGGCCCAACGCCCTGCGGCTCAGCTTCTTCCCCAAGGACGGCATGTCCGTCCGCATCGAGGGACGGGCGGGCCTGTATGGGCGGGACGGCTCCTTCCAGGTCTATGCCGAGCGCATGGAGAAGACCGGGGACGGAGCGTTGTATCAAAAGTTTATCGCCCTGCGGGAGGAGCTCAAAGGGCGGGGCTGGTTCGACGAGAGCTTGAAAAAACCCATCCCCTTCCTGCCCCGGGCGGTGGGGGTGGTGACCTCCGGCACCGGCGCGGCCATCGAGGACATCCGCAACGTGATCGCCCGCCGGTTCCCCAACATGCCCATTCGGTTGTACCCGGTGGCGGTCCAGGGGGAGAAGGCGGCGGGGGAGATCGCCGCGGCCATCCGCCAGGCGGACCAGGAGCAGCGCTGTGACGTGCTGATCGTGGGCCGGGGCGGCGGCTCTTTGGAGGATCTGTGGGCCTTCAACGAGGAGATCGTGGTGGCGGCGGTCCACGACTGTACCCTGCCGGTGATCTCCGCCGTGGGTCACGAGATAGATTTTTCGTTGACGGATTTTGCGGCGGACCTTCGGGCTCCCACGCCCTCCGCGGCGGCGGAGCTGGCGGTGCCGGAGCTGGGCAAGCTGAAGGACGGCCTGGCCCAAAGCCGGGACAGGCTCTGCTCGGCCCTCCGCCACGGCATGGAGCGCAAGCGGGATCGGCTGGAGCTGCTCATCCGGCGGCGGGGCGCTCTGCTGACGGAACAGCGCCTGATGCAGGAGCAGCAGCGGCTGGATACCTGCCGGGACGCCCTGGAGGAGGGGATCGAGGGACGGCTGCAGAGGCAGCGGGACGCCCTTGCCACCGTCGGGGCCCGGCTCAAGGCGGCGGACCCCCTGGGGGCTCTGGATCGGGGCTTTGCCCTGGTGTTTGATGAAAGAAACGACCTCGTTCGCAGGGCGGACGATACGACCGTGGGCGAGGGGCTCACCCTTCGGTTCCGGGACGGCCGCGTACAGGCCCATGTGACGGGAAAGGATATGACATGAAGAAGAACGAGAAGACCTTCGAAGAAAAGATGGCCGAATTGGAGGAGCTGATCGGAAAGCTGGAAAGCGGCACCGTGCCCCTGGAGGAGATGGTCGCCCTGCACGAGCGGGGCATGGCCCTCTACGAGAGCTGCGCTCAGGAGCTGGCCGCCTTCGAAAAGCGGCTCAAGGGCACGGAGATGGGGTCATGAAGAACTATCTGCCCATCATCGAGGCAGCCCTGGACCGGTACAGCGCCGCCTTCGATCTGCCGCCCCTGTTTCTTAGCTCCATGCGCTACAGCCTTCTGTCCGGGGGCAAGCGCATCCGGGCCTGCCTGTGCCTGGCCTGCTGCGAGCTGGTGGGCGGCACCGTGGAGGACGCCCTGCCCTTCGCGGCGGCCCTCGAGATGATCCACGCCTATTCCTTGATCCATGACGATCTGCCCGCCATGGACGACGACGACATGCGCCGGGGCAAGCCCAGTTGCCACAAGGCCTTCGGTGAGGGGAACGCCATCCTGGCCGGGGACGGGCTCCTCACCATGGCTATGCGGCTCCTGTCGGACGTGCCGGGCCAGGAGGCGGCGAAGAAAGCCGTCTTCCAGGGGGCGTTGGACATGGCGGCGGGCCAGAGCCTGGATCTGAACGTCAGCGCCCGGGACCTTGCCTCCCTCCAGCGCATACACGATCTGAAGACCGGGGCCCTCTTTCGGGCGGCCTGCCTGTCCGGGGCCTATCGGGGCGGCTGCGATGGAGCGGCGGCGGAGGATATCCGCGCCTTTGCGGACAAGCTGGGGCTGCTGTTCCAGATGACCGACGACCTGTTGGATATTGAGAAGGACCAGGCGGAGGGGAAGCTTACCTACGTGACCCTCCTCGGCGTGGACGAAACGAAGCGGGAGATCGACGCCCTGGCGTCGGACATCCGCAAGCTGTTGAGCGGGTACAGCGGAGAAGCGGCGGCGTATCTCTGCGATTTAGCCAACCGGATCGCCGTCAGGACAGTATGAAGGAATATCCGATCTTACAACAACTGAACGGCCCCAAGGACCTGCAGGCTCTGCCCGAGGACAAGCTCCCCGCCCTGGCAGAGGAGATACGGGGCTATATGGTGGACTGCGTCTCCAAGAACGGCGGACACCTGGCCGCCAGCCTGGGGGCGGTGGACCTGATCATCGCCCTGCACCGGGTGTACGCCGACGAGGGCGACCGGATCCTGTTCGACGTGGGCCATCAATCCTACGCCCATAAGATTTTGACCGGGCGGCGGGACGTTTTCACCACCCTGCGCCAGGAGGGGGGCCTTTCCGGCTTCCCCAAGCGGGAGGAGAGCCCCTACGACGCCTTCAACACCGGCCATGCCAGCACCTCCATCTCGGCGGCCCTGGGCATGGCACGGGCTAAGCAACTGCTGCACCAGCCCGGCCACGTGGCGGCCGTCATCGGCGACGGCGCCCTGACCGGCGGCCTCGCCTATGAAGCGCTTGACGACGGGGGCGACAGCAAGCTGCCCCTGGTAGTGGTGCTCAACGACAACGAGATGTCCATCTCCCGGAACGTGGGCGCCATGAGCCGGAGCCTGTCCCGCCTCAGGGCCAGCAGCGGATACAACCGCTTGAAGCGGTTCGTGGTCCGGGTGCTGGAGCGGGGCATGGTGGGCCGCCGCATGTCCAAGAACATCGAGGGCTTCAAGAACCGGATCAAGCGGTTCGTGCTCCAGAATACCTTCTTCGAGGAGATGGGGTTCACCTATCTCGGGCCCATCAGCGGTCACGACATCCCCCAGATGATCGATCTATTGGGGGAGGCCCGGGCCCTGGAGCGGCCGGTGGTGGTCCACGTGATCACCCAGAAGGGCAAGGGTTACAGCCCGTCGGAGCAGAACCCTGAGAAATTCCACGGCGTCGCGCCCTTCTCCCCGGAGACGGGGGCCGTGGCGTCCTCCGGGGCCGTTTCCTGTTCCGAGACCTTCGGCAAGACTTTGCTGGAGCTGGCTCGGGAGGACGGACGCATCGTGGCCATCACCGCCGCCATGCGGGACGGTACGGGCCTGCGCCCCTTCTTCGAGACCTTCCCCGACCGAGCCTTCGACGTGGGCATCGCAGAGGAACACGCCCTCACCATGGCCGCTGGCATGGCGGCGGAGGGCCTTCGGCCGGTGGCGGCCATCTACTCCTCCTTCCTGCAACGGGCCGTGGATCAGCTCTATCACGATATCTGCCTGCAGAAGCTCCCGGTGGTCATCGGCGTGGACCGGGCGGGCCTGGTGGGCCAGGACGGGGAGACCCATCAGGGCATCTACGATCCGGCCATGCTCTGCGCCATCCCCAATCTGTCCGTCTACGAGCCCGCCACGTTGACCGAGCTTCGGGCCATGATCCGCCTGGCGGTCTCCCGGGACGAGCCCGCGGCCATCCGCTACTGCCGGGGCACCCTGCCCGAGGGCGGGGGGGAGGCCCCCGTGGTCTACGGCAAATGGACCGTCCTGCGGCCTGTGTCGGACGTGGTCATCCTGGCCGCCGGCCCCCTGGTCCAGATCGCCCGTCAGGTGGCGGAGCAGCTGGACTGCGGCCTGGTGGAGGCCCGGTTCTACAAGCCGTTAGATTACGAACTGCTGGACGAGCTGCGGCGAAAGGGCTGCAAGCTCGTGGTCGCCGAGGAGAACGTGGCGGCGCTGAGCCTGTATGTGGCGGCCTACTGTCCGGAGCTGACGGTGCGGCCCCTGTGCCTGCCCGACGGGCCCATGGCCCAGGCCACCGTGGCCCGGCAGCGGACGTTGGGCGGCATCGACGAGGCGGCCATGATACAGGCCGTTCAGGAGCTGAGGGGATCGAATGGATAGGAAGCGGTTGGACGTGCATATGGTGGAGGCGGGTTTAGCCCCCTCCCGGGAGAGGGCCCGGGCCATGATCATGGCCGGGGAGGTCTTCGTCAACGGCCGAAAGGCGGAGAAGGCGGGGGAGGAGGTGCGGCCCGAGGACGCCGTCACCCTCCACGAGGACCCCGTTCCCTTCGTGAGCCGGGGCGGTCTGAAGCTGGACAAGGCCCTGAAGGTGTTCCCCCTGTCGTTGCAGGACAAGGTGTGCCTGGACGTGGGCGCGTCCACCGGCGGGTTCACGGACTGCATGCTCCAGAACGGGGCCAGCCACGTCTGCGCCCTGGACGTGGGCTACGGCCAGCTGGCCTGGCAGCTTCGCAACGACCCCCGGGTCACGGTCATGGAGCGGCGCAACGCCCGCTTCATGGAGCCCGGCTGGTTCGACGGCCCCTTCGACTTCGCCTCCATCGACGTGTCCTTCATCTCCCTGAAGCTGATCCTGCCGCCTCTCAAAGCGTGCCTGAAGATAGAGGGCCAGGTGGTGGCCCTCATCAAGCCCCAGTTCGAGGCGGGCCGGGGCCAGGTGGGCAAGAACGGCGTGGTCCGGGAGGCGTCTATTCATCGGGATGTATGTATAAACATAATCCGGTATGCCGAGGAGGCCGGATACCGGGTGGAGGACCTTTCCTTCTCGCCCATCACTGGCCCCAAAGGAAACATAGAGTTTCTGCTGTTTTTGCAGAACGAAGGCGAGACGAGCCCGGCGGCATCGACGGATTTCGAGGAAAAAGTGGCTCAAGTCGTCTCGGACAGTCATAAATTTCACATAAATTGTTAAAAAATTATTCATATTTGTATTGAAATTTCGGAAACTATACTGTATAATACATCTGCAGTATTCATCCGAGGATAAAGCTTTGTACCTGTTCTTTGCGGCGAATCCTAAAAAACCGGCCACATTCGACGCCCGCAAGCGCCTGATGGATGCAGCGGCAGGCTACGGTTTTTTATGCGCTGAGCTGGAAGAGCGTGCCCCCGATCCCGGGGAGGACGGCGTCGTCATCGCCATCGGCGGCGACGGCTCCATCATCCGGCAGGTGCCGGTGGCCATGGCCGCCCATATGCCGATCCTGGGCGTCCACTACGGCCGGGTGGGGTTTTTGACGGAGCTGACGGAGGAAGGATTCGTAGCCGCCCTGCCGCGGCTCAAAGCCGGGGACTACCGGCTGGAGCAGCGCAACATGCTGGACTGTCAGGTCAGCACGGGGCGGGTCTACCGGTGTTTGAACGACGCGGTGCTCTACAAGCTCTCCTTCTCCGGCGTCACGGACATCGACGTCAGGATCGACGGCAGGAGCGCCTGGACGGTATCGGCGGACGGGGTCATGGTATCGACGCCCACCGGGTCCACGGGCTACAACCTTTCGGCGGGGGGACCCATCGTGCCGGAGGGGCTGGACGCCATGGTCATCACGCCCATCTGTCCCCATAAGCTGCACGTGCGGCCCATCGTGGTCCGCAGCGACAGCCAGGTGGAGTTGGTGGAGCACGACGAGGGCATGGCGGCCATGGACGGCCAGCGGGTCTGCCGGGTGTCCATGGGAGAGTCCCTGAGGATCACCGGGTCTACGGAAAGGGTATCCTTTATCCGATTCGAGCAGATGGATCTTTACAGTCGCATCCAGGATCGACTGACGTAATTTTCTAACGAACGAGGCGGAAACTATGAAGACGAAACGACATGCCATGATCATCAAGATCATCGCTTCACGGGATGTGGAGACCCAGGAGGAGCTGGCTCGGCTCCTGGGCGAACAGGGGTTCCAGGTGACCCAGGCCACCGTTTCCCGGGATATCAAGGAATTGAGGCTCATCAAGGTTTTGACCAGCGAGGGCCACTATAAGTACGCCACCGTGGAGAAGGCCGAGTCCGACCTGCAGGAGCGGTTCATCCGCCTGTTCTCCAACTGCGTGGTGTCTATCACCAACGCGGGGAACCTGATCGTCATCAAGACCATCTCGGGCAGCGCCTCCGTGGCCGGCGAAGCCATCGACTCCCTGAAGTGGCCGGAGATCGCCGGGTCCATCGCCGGGGACAACACCATCTTCGTGGCGGTGCGGGAAGGCAAGAACACCGCTGAGATCATCAAGCGGTTCCAGAAGATGATGAAGTAAAGGAGCATAGACCGTGCTCAGGCACCTGACCATATCCAATATCGCATTGATCGATAAGCTCTCCCTGGACTTCGAGGAGGGCTTTTCTGCACTGACGGGCGAGACCGGCGCCGGCAAATCCATCCTCATCGAGGCGGTGGGGCTGGCTCTCGGCGAGCGAGCCTATCGGGAGAGCATCCGCACCGGCGCCCAGAAGGGGGCGGTGGAAGCCCTGTTCACCGTGAAGGGGGGCACGCCCGCCGCGGAATACCTGCTGGATCAGGAGCTGTACGACGGGGAGGAAGTGGTCCTCTACCGGGAGTTGTACGCCAGCGGCAAGAGCGTCTGCCGGATCAACGGCACCCTGGTCAGCGCCGCGGAGCTGAAAACCGTGGGGGACATGCTGGTGGATATGCACGGCCAGCATGCCCACCAGTCCCTGCTGAACGAGAAGACCCATCTGGGCCTGCTGGACGCCTTCGCCAGCAGCGACGGGGACGGCTTGCTCACACGGATGCTGGAAGAAAGGAAGGCGGCCCTGGAGGCCCGCAGCGCCCGGGAGAAGCTTCAAAACAGCCTGAAGGAGCGAGCCCGGCGCCTGGACGTGATCGCCTACGAATTGAAGGAGATCGACGGCGCTTCTCTGGAGCCCGGCGAGGAGGAGCAGCTGGAGCTGAAGAAGAAGCAGCTGCAGAACTTCGCCGCCATCGAAGAGAACCTGCAGGCCGCCTACGACGCCCTCTACGAGGAGCAGGGGGCTCTTGGGCAGATCGCGGAGGCGAAGCGCTGCCTGGGGGCTCTCGGCGAATACGGGGAGGAGTACCAGGCCGCGGCCCAGCAGACCGAGGAAGCCTACTATACCCTGGAGGACGTGGCCTACACCCTGCGGGACGCCTTGAACGGCCTGTCCTTCGATCCCAACGCCCTGGACGAGATCGAGAGCCGCCTCTTCCAGATCGAGCAATTGAAGCGCAAATACGGGGCAGATATCCAGGAGATATTGGCCTATGCCGACGCCCTCCGGGCGGAGCAGACCGAGCTTTTGGGCGGCGAGGACCGCATGGCGGAGCTGGAGCAGGCGGAGCGGGCCGCTGTCGCCGCCTTCACCGCCGACGCACAGGCCCTGTCTCAGCGCCGGCAGGAAGCTGCCCGACGGCTGAAAGTCGCCATTGAGGCGAATTTGAAGGACATGGGCATGCCCTTTGCCTCCTTCTCCGCCGGGTTTACGCCGGTGGACCCGGAGGCCCTGTCCGAAAACGGGGTGGACGAGGTGGCCTTCCGCTTCTCCGCCAACAAGGGCGAGCCCGAGAAGCCCCTGGTCCGGGTGGCCTCCGGCGGCGAGATCTCCCGGGTCATGCTGTCCTTCAAGGCGGCCCTGTCTCATGCGGACGCCATCGACACCCTGATCTTCGACGAGATCGACACGGGCATCTCCGGCCTCATCGCCAACGCTGTGGCCAGGAAGATGCAGGAGCTGTCCCGGACCCATCAGCTGCTGTGCGTGACCCACCTCGCTCAAATCGCGGCCCGGGCGGACAAGCAGTACTATATCTACAAGGAGACCGTGGGGGAGGGCACCCGGTCCGCGGTGAAGCCCCTCTCGGAGGAGGAGCGCCCGGCGGAGCTGGCCCGCATCATGGGCAGCGTCAACGACCCCCTGGCCATCCAGCACGCCCGGAACCTGCTGCGCAGCGCGAAGGAAAGCTGATCCTTTTCATGGCGAACCTCATCACAGGTATTCGAATACTGGCGAGCGTCGGGCTGCTGTTCTGCCCGGCGTTTTCTTCACCCTTCTATGGGCTGTATCTGCTTGCCGGCATATCGGACATGATCGACGGCCCCGTGGCCCGGAGGACCGGCACCGCCAGCGATTTCGGCGCTAAGCTGGACACGGCGGCGGACCTCCTCTTTGTGGCCGTATGCCTCTATAAGCTGCTGCCCGTGCTGGACGTCCCCGGGTGGCTGTATGTGTGGATCGGCGTCATCGCCCTGGTCAAGGCGGTGAACATCGTTTCCGGCTACGTGATGCAGAAGCGCTTCGTGGCCCAGCACACGCCCATGAACAAAGCGGCAGGGGCCTTGCTGTTCCTCCTGCCGCTGACGTTTTCGCTTATCGAACTCAAATATTCGGCCGTCCCGGCCTGCACCGTGGCCACCTTCGCCGCCGTCCAGGAGGGCCACTTCCTCCGAACGGGACGAACAAAATGAACGGTTTCTATTTCTCAGCCTGCTGCCCGATCCCGAATCCGGCGATCTCGCTGACGGGCAAAGAGAAGGTGATGGCGCCGGCCTTGGTATCAGGGCCGGCTTTCTCTATGATGGCTTTCATGATGGCGGCCTTTTGATCGGCGGCGGAGACGATGAGGATGACCTCCTTCTCCGAGGCGATGGAGACCTTGTAAAACTTCTCCGCGTTCTTGCTGCCGGTGCCGAGACCGTGGATCACCGTGCCGCCCCGAGCCCCGGCGGAGCGGGCCGCGTCCATGATCTGGTCCGTGGCGCCTTGGTTGGCGATGACCAGGATGAGTTCGTAATCATAGTTGAGGGTGGGCGCGCCCTTCACGTTTTGCCCGTTGGATAAGAATGACAATGTCTTTGCACCTCCTACGCTTTTGATGGGTACGCCGAGGGTCACGCCGTTGCCGGGGGCATCGATATACAAACGCTTGCGCTGTTCCTGAATGAGCTCCTTCGTCTGCTCCGTGCTCGCCACGGTCATGAACAGCCGCCGGTCCCGGGATTCCATGCCCAACAGGTCCAGCATGTTGCGGGTGGCTGTGCCCTTGCAGGGGGAGGACAGGACGATGGGCAGATTCAGCTCCTCGCAGATCTTCTTCATGATGTTGGCCCCATAGGGGTTGATGACGGAGAGTACGTAGTTCATGGGGCCACCTCCCACAGCTCGATGATGTCCGCCTCGCCGTAGACCTCCGTTTGCTTCGCCATGCGCTTCTCGGCGATGGCGGCCCGCACGCCCAATAGCTGGATGATGATGAGGGGCATCATGGCCACCATGGCCACGATCCCGAAGGCGTCGGAGAGGACGTTCCCCCCAAGAGCGCTGCTGGCGCCGATCATGAACTGGAGCATGAAGGCCGCCGTCATGGGCCCGGAGGCCACGCCGCCCGCGTCGAAGGCGATGGCGGTGTACATGTCCGGCACCACGAAGGAAAGAGCCAGGCTCAGCACGTACCCGGGGATCAGGAAGTACAGGAGCGACAGCCCCGTCAGCACCCGCAGCATGGACACGCCCATGGCCAGCGCGATGGCGATGGACAATCCCAATTTGATGGATCGGCCCGAAATGGCCCCGGAACTGACCTGCTCGATCTGCTTCTGCAGCACCAGCACCGCGGGCTCGGCAGAGATGATGAACCATCCCAACAGCATAGCAAGCGGCACCAGCACGTAGCGAAGCGGTCCTTGTGTGAGCGCCGCCCCCAGCACGCTGCCCAGGGAAGCGAAGCCCACGTTGACGCCCGTCAAAAACAGCACCAGTCCGAGATAGGTAAACACGATGCCCATCATGATTTTCCAGAAGCTCCGACCGTTCATGCGGAAGGAGACGGCCTGGAACAGCAGAAAGATGCCCAGGATGGGCAGCAGGGCGATAGCCGTTTCCTTGAGGTAGTCAGGCAAAGCGAACAGATAGGAATACCCCAGTTCCGTGGTGGTCTCGTGGACCGTGGCGGCGGTGGACACAGTCCCCTCGCCCTGACCGTAAAAGAGACTCAAAACCAGCACCGCCAGGATGGGGCCGATGGAGCACAATGACACCAAACCGAAGCTGTCTGACTCCGCGTTGCTGTCGCTGCGGATGTGGCTGACGCCCACGCCCATGGCCAGGATAAAGGGCACGGTCATGGGTCCCGTGGTCACGCCGCCAGAGTCGAAGGCTATGGACAGGAAGCTTTTATCCACGAAGAAGCAGAGCAGGAACACCAGCCCGTAGAGCCCCAGCAGCAGATACCGGAGCTTGACGCCGGTGATGATGCGGAACATGGCGAGGGCCAGGAACAGCCCCACGCCCACGCCAACCACGATGAGCAGCACCACCGTCTCAATGTGGGGGACGGAGTTAGCAAGGACCTGCAAATCGGGCTCCGAGACGGTGACCGCCACGCCCAGAAGGAAGCTGATGACCAGGATGAGGGGCAGGTTCTTGGACTTGGTCAACGCAGACCCGATCCTGCCGCCGATGGGGGTCATGGAACTCTCCGCGCCTACGGTAAAAAGACCCATGCCCGCCACCACAAACAGGGACCCCACCAGGAAGGATAGCATGTGCCCCGTGGGCAGCGGTGTCACGAACAGGCACAGCAAACACACGATGCAGAGGATGGGCAGCACCGAGGTGATGCTCTCCTGCACCTTGTTCGCGATCATGGCACGCTGTTTGTTGAATTCGTTCATACTATATAAAAGTATACCACCAACGGAATAAAAAGGGAAGCCTGTGGAAAATGAACACTTTTTGCTGTTGCGCCGAAGGGGTTGGCTATGTATAATAGGGAAGAATCTGTTTTCAGAGGTGCGTTTTGAAGACAAGCGACTTTTACTACGACCTGCCCAAGGAGCTGATCGCCCAGACCCCGGCTCCCGTGCGGAGCCAGTCCAGGCTCCTCATCTACAACCGGGGCGACGGGTCCATCACCGACGGGGTGTTCACGGACGTGCTCCAACGCCTGCACCCCGGGGACGTGCTGGTGCGGAACAACACCCGGGTCATCCCCGCCCGGCTCATCGGCCATCGGCCCGAGACCGGCGGCACCATGGAGTTCCTGCTCCTGAGCCGGTTGGAGGGGGATACCTGGGAGTGCCTCTGCAAGCCCGCCAAAAGGGCCAAGACGGGCACGGTCTATGAGGTGACGCCCGAGCTTTCCGTGAAGGTCCTGGGGGATGCCCCCATGGACGGGGGCAAGCGGGTGGAGCTCCTGTATTCCGGCATCTTCGAGGAGGTGCTGGATCGGGCGGGGCAGATGCCTCTGCCGCCCTACATCACGGAGCGCCTGGCGGACAAGGAGCGGTATCAGACCGTCTACGCCGTGACCCGGGGCAGCGCCGCCGCCCCCACTGCCGGGCTCCACTTCACCCCGGAGCTCTTGCAGCAGATCGCGGCCAAGGGCGTGAAGATCGTGGACGTCCTCCTGCACGTGGGTCTCGGCACCTTCCGGCCCGTCAGCGAGGAGAACATCGAGGATCATCAAATGCACCAGGAGTTCTACCGGGTCACCGAGGAAGCCGCCAAGGTCATCAACGACGCTCGGGCGGCGGGGGGCCGGATCGTCTGCGTGGGCACCACCTCCGTCCGCACGCTGGAGAGCGTGGCCACCGAGGACGGCATCGTTCATCCCGGCAGCGGCTACACCGGTATCTACATCACCCCCGGCTACCGCTACAAGGCCGTGGACGCCCTCATCACCAACTTCCACCTGCCGGAGAGTACCCTCCTCATGCTGGTCTCCGCCTTCGTGGGTCGGGAGGAGGTCCTGCGGGTATACGAACACGCCGTGAAGGAGCGCTACCGCTTCTTCAGCTTCGGCGACGCCTGCCTGTTTGAGTAAAGGTGACGATATGAACGAGAATTTCAAGTTTGAAGTGCTTCACGTGGACAGGCAGACCGGGGCCCGCCTGGGCCGCCTCCACACCCCCCACGGGGACATCGACACCCCCGTGTACATGCCCGTGGGCACCCAGGCCACGGTGAAGGCCATGACGCCCCGGGACGTGGAGGAGACGGGGGCGTCCATCCTCCTGTCCAACACCTACCACCTGTACCTGCGTCCAGGCCACAAGCTGGTGGAGCAGGCGGGGGGGCTTCATAAATTTATGCACTGGGATCGGCCCATTCTGACGGACAGCGGCGGCTTCCAGGTCTTCTCCCTGGCCAAGAAGAAGGACATCCACGAGGACGGCGTGCTGTTTAGGTCCCATATCGACGGCAGCAAGCACCTGTTCACCCCCGAGAGCGTCATGGCCGTGGAGCAGGCCCTGGGGGCGGATATCGCCATGTGCTTCGACGAGTGCGCCCCCGGCACCGCGGACTACCGCTACGCCGTGAAGGCCATGGATCGTACCCACCGCTGGGCGGAGCGCTGCAAGGAGGTCCACACCCGGCCCGACCAAGCGTTGTTCGGTATCGTCCAGGGCTGCGTCTATGAGGACTTGCGGATCGAGAGCGCCAAGACCCTGGCGGCCATGGACTTCCCCGGTTACGGCATCGGGGGCTTGTCCGTGGGCGAGCCCAAGGAGAAGATGTACGAGATGCTGGACGCCATCCGGCCCTACATGCCGGAGAACAAGCCCCGGTACCTCATGGGCGTGGGCAGCCCCGACTGCCTCATCGAGGGCGTGCTCCGGGGCGTGGACATGTTCGACTGCGTGCTCCAGACCCGGGCGGCCCGCAACGGCCTCGCTTTGACCCGAAAGGGGCGGATCATGCTGCGGAACCAGACCTATGCCGAGGACTTCGCCCCCATCGAGGAGGGGTGCGACTGCTACGCCTGCCGGAACTTCTCCCGGGCCTACATCCGCCACCTCATCAAGGCAGAGGAGATATTGTCCGGCACCCTCATCACCATGCACAACATCCGCTTCTCCGTGCGGCTCATGGCGGACATCCGCCGGGCCATCGCGGAGGACCGGTTCGGGGACTTCGCCCGGGAGCTTTTGGAGGTCAAGCTGTTCTGATGGAGCTGACGCTGAAAACCGAATGGGAGATGGAGGCCCTGGGGGCGCGCGTCGCCCGTGCCCTGCCCCAGGGGGGCTTCGTGGCCTTATACGGCGATTTGGGGGCGGGGAAAACCGTCCTCTGCCGGGGCGCCGGCAAGGCTTTGGGCCTCGATCATTTGAGCAGCCCCACCTTCACCATCGTCCAGGAGTACCCCACCGTGCCGCCCCTCTTCCATTTCGACGCCTATCGGCTGGCGGACGAGGACGAGCTGTACGCCATGGGCTTTGAAGATTACCTGGACCGGGGCGGCCTGATCCTCATGGAGTGGGCGGACCGGGTGCCCCTGGCCCTGCCCCGGGAACGGCTGGATATAGAGATCGTGGGCAGCGGCGCCGATCCCAGGACCGTGCGCCTGACGCCCCATGGAACGAGCTACGAAGGACTGGTGAAAGCGCTATGAACATCCTTGCCCTGGAAACCACGGATCGGGTGGCCTCGGTGGCCCTGCTGACGGACGGCGGCTGCTTCGAGAAGCGGATCGAAAGCCCCCTCCGACACGAGGAGACCGTCATGCCCGCGGTGGACCAGCTGCTGGCGGAAGCGGGGTTGGCCCCGGCCGACCTCACCGCCCTCGCCGTGGACGTGGGCCCCGGCTCCTTCACGGGGGTCCGCATCGGCGTCTGCCACGGCAACGCTATGGCTCTGGCCTTGGGTTTGCCCATCGTGTCCGTGAACGCCCTTGCGGCCCTCGCTTATCCGCTGCTGGGCGGCGACAGGCCCGTGGCCGCCGTCATCGACGCCCGGAACGGCAACGGCTACGGGGCCCTCTACGCCTCCAACGGCGCGGCGCTGATCCCCCCCTGTGCCATGGAGATCGGTCCCTTTTTGGAGCGGCTGCCGGAGAACGTGATCCTGACCGGCACGGGCTTCCCCGGGGCCGACGGGGCCTTGCCCCTGGCGGGCAGCATCGCCCGCATGGCCGCGAAGCGGACGGGGGAGAGGACGGCCAGTCTCCTGTATCTAAGACCCTCCCAGGCGGAAAGGAAGCAACAGGCATGATGACGGTCCGGCCCATGACCAAGCGGGACATCGCCCGGGTCTACGAGATCGAGGTCCAGAGCTTCCGGTCCCCCTGGTCCAAGCTCTCCCTGCTGGGGGAGCTCCACAACAGCGTGGCCCGCTACCTGGTAGCGGAGGAGGAGGGGCGGATCGTGGGCTACGGCGGCATGTGGGTGCTCTTCGACGAGGCCCATATCACCAACATCGCCATCGCGCCGGAGAGCCGGGGAAAGCATCTGGGCCGGTATCTGCTCTACGGCATGATGGTCAAGGCCCAGGGGTACGGCGCCGAACGGATGACGCTGGAGGTCCGGGAGACCAACCAGGTGGCCCAAAGCCTCTATTACAGCTTCGATTTTACGAAGGAAGGCTTTCGCAAGCGGTACTACGAGGACACGGGGGAGGGGGCCTACCTGCTGTGGAATAAGGATCTGGGCGCTACGGTGGAGAAAAATGCTTGCCTAAAGGATAGATTTGTTTTACAATAAACCGATTTTTGAAAAAGGAGACGAAACATGAGTCTGTACAGCGAATGGAAGGCACGGGCGGAGAACCTCGAGAGCGACGCCGCCTATCAGCAGTATTGGAGCAACTATTTCTCCCAGGAGACCGAGGTCTACAAGCAGGTCCTTCTGAGCCACGACAAGCCCCTTTCCGGCACGGTGAAGGTCTTGAGCGAGCAGGTGGGCATGGACCCGGTGGCCTTCGTAGGGTATCTGGACGGGGCCAACACCTCCTTCGCCGACGGGGAGAAGGATCTGGACGCCCTGACGGAGGAGAGCGAGGTCACCTTGAACTTCGACTTTGAAAAGCTCTTCTTCAACATGCACGAAGCCAAGGCCGACTGGCTCTTCAACCTGCCGGAGTGGGACGGCGTCCTGTCCGCGGAGAAGCGCCACGAGATCACCAAGGCCTATCGGGCCTCCAAGATCTTCGTGAATACCGTCCAGGTGGGCCGCAACGATCCCTGCCCCTGCGGCAGCGGCAAGAAGTACAAGAACTGCTGCGGCAGGAACAAATAAGGTATCATCTTTTCTAAAAATATGTTGACAGGAGCTCCATTCCTTGTTAAAATGTGTGACTGGAACTCCTGAATGCGCCTGTAGCTCAGCAGGATAGAGCAACGGCCTTCTAAGCCGTAGGTCCAGGGTTCGAATCCCTGCAGACGCGCCAAGGACGCAGCGTTCGCCGGGAGGAAAACCGGCGAGCGCATGCGTGTGGGGGGTTCATCCGAAAAAAGCATATATGGTGGGCGTAGTTCAGCCTGGTTAGAATGTCAGATTGTGGCTCTGAAGGTCGTGGGTTCGAATCCCGTCGCCCACCCCATTTTTTTCGGATGGACAACGGTGGGGTGTCGCCAAGCGGTTAAGGCACAAGACTTTGACTCTTGTATGCGCAGGTTCAAATCCCGCCACCCCAGCCAACCTGACCCGTTAGCTCAGCTGGCAGAGCATTTGACTTTTAATCAAAGGGTCCGGAGTTCGAATCTCCGACGGGTCACCAGCTTTTTGCAGCGCGGGCGTGGCGGAATTGGCAGACGCGCTGGATTTAGGTTCCAGTGCCGCAAGGCGTATGAGTTCAAGTCTCTTCGCCCGCACCAGGCAGGTATAGTGTAGCGGTAACACATTAGCCTTCCAAGCTGAGATCACGGGTTCGAGTCCCGTTACCTGCTCCAGTTTTTGCCGGTCCCGCCTGCAGAAGCGACCTTAGTCCCTGGGTCCTGAAAAATATTTTTTCGAACCCATTGACAACCGGCAGAATTTTGTTATAATAACGCATGCGCCCGCGGGAATAGCTCATTTGGTAGAGCGCAGCCTTGCCAAGGCTGAGGTGGCGGGTTCGAGCCCCGTTTCCCGCTCCAGTATATGCCTCCTTAGCTCAGTTGGCTAGAGCACCTGACTCTTAATCAGGGTGTCCAGGGTTCGAGTCCCTGAGGGGGTACCAAAGGAAAAGAGATGCCATCCGGCATCTCTTTTCCTTTATAGTTATTACGATAGGGACTCGAAGGGCGCGTAGTGAATGGATGTCCAGTGGACATCCAGAGCGCGCCCTACCCGAGGCCGTCGAGGCCGAGAAGAGTCCCTGAGGGGGGTACCCCCGACCACGCAAGTACGCTAGTCCCTGAGGGTACCCTCTCACCGCAGCCGTTGGCCACAGCAAAGCTTCATGGGCGATCCTGCACTTGCGTTGCCGTCGGCTTTGTGATATGCTACCACTGCTTTTGCGACGGAGCGATCCCAGGTTTTACCAGGGACCCGCCCGAGAGCACGACGGGAAGAGACGAAGGAGAATTCTATGGCTGGCAGCACCGATCCGATCCGTGTCAGGCGACACGCAGTCGTTGGCATCGTCATAGCCATCATCGCCCTTCTCGTATTCGGCGCCTATCATCACGTCAAGCCCTATACTATAATGGAATACAACAGCGGCCCCATCTCCCCGCAGCTGTTCACCCAGCGGGAAGCGGAGCTCCTGGACGAGCAGGACGAAGGGCACAGGGAGAAAGGGCTCCATGTGTTGATGCTCAGAACGAAGCTCTATCCCTACATACCGGTACTGCTTCGGGTCCAGGACACCACGGCCCCCAGCGCCGAACCCGTTCCTGCCCCGATCGTCCCCTTGGGGAACGCGTTGACCCCGGATCAGCTGGTCACGGCCCTTTCGGACAACGACATCGTCCGCCTGTACTACGAACAGGAGCCGGATTTCGTCACCATAGGTCCCCATACCGTCGACGTGATCGTGGAGGACCTGTCCCAAAACAGGATCTCGGTCCCCTGCGCCTACTGCGTCAGGGGCGTGATCGACGGGCTGGTCGCGGAGGCGGGGACCGAGCTGCCGGAAGCGGCGGGATACCTGATCTGCGACCCTGCTGAAACGGGCGCGGAGCTCCTTTCCGATTATTCCGGTGACATGATGCACCACGTGGGCCGGTACGACGTGGTCTACGGCTTCCGCTTTGGAGGGAGCCGTCAGGAGGACGTGGCCCATCTGACGGTGGTGGATTCCGTTGCGCCGACCGGGCAGGGCACAAGCCTGGTGACCGGGCCGGGGCAGGAGATCCTTCCCGAATCCTTCGTGACGGACGTCCATGACGAGACCGATATCACGTTCACCTACGTGACGGCGCCTGACCTCGGCCTCCATGAGGTCCAGGAGGTGGTCGTGCGGATGACGGACGAGGGCGGCAACAGCACAGACGTGCGGTCCACGCTCACCGCGTCCACCATTCAGCCGATAGCCATGGAAGCAAGACGCGGACAGCTGACGGCGGCGGACTTTGGGCTGGAGGGGGACGTGCAGGTGGAAGCGTTCGAATCCTCCACCCTGGGGACGTACCTGGTGAAGGTCTGGATCGACGGACAGGAGGAAGCCTCCCTCGTGACGATCACGGACACGACCCCGCCCAGCGTAAAGATGCGGGACGTGGGCACCATCTATACGAACCACCCGCTGCAGCCGGAGGAGCTGTTCGAGACGGAGGACGTGTTCGACGTTACGATCGGATACGTCACGGAGCCGGACTGGACGAAGGCGGGGGAGCAGCAGGTCGCTGTTCGCGCCGAGGACGCCAACGGGAACGTGACGGAGAAAACGGAGACCATCCTGCTCACAGGCGACCAGCTTCCCCCGGTCCTCTACGGCGTGAGGAACAGGAACGTGTATCTTGGCGAGAGCGTCGCGTATCTTGCCGAAGTGTATGCTGTGGACGATGTGGACGGAGCCGTCCAGATCGAGGTCGATACGAAGGTGGACATCCATCGGGAAGGCACGTACGAGGTGACGTACAGCGCCGCCGACCTGAACGGGAACCAGACGTCGGCCTCCTGCCGGTTCACCGTGATCCAGCCCACCATAACGGACGAGATGCTGCGCGACCTGGCCGCCCGGATCATGGGCGAGATCACGACCCCGGATATGGTGAAGGCGGAAAAGCTGAAAGCCATATTCTGGTACGTCCGCAACACCATCCGGTACGGCAACGGCACGAACCATAACTACACCGACTGGCGAAGGGCGGCATACGAAGGCCTGCAGAATGGGAGAGGGGATTGCTACAACATCTGGGCGGCCACCAAGGCCCTGGTGGATCAGACAGATATCGAGTACGTTTCCGTGGAGAGGGTGAAGACCGAGAAGCGAAAGACCAGGCACTACTGGATCAACGTGAATCTGGGCACCGGCTGGTACGTGTTCGACCCCACCTGGACCCGGTACCATAAGTTCGACTGCTTCATGTGGACGGAAAAGCAGTGCGATTCCTGCAAGCTGTACTGGCATTTCGATACGAAGAACTACCCGCCCCTGGCCACGGAACCCTTCGATTACGATGCGGTGGTGGCGGCAGAGAAGGCCGGCCTCCTGCCATGATCGCCCCTTGTTTAGCCCTCGCAAGAGGGCTTTTTTCGTATGACGCGGAGGCGGCGGGAGCTATCCGGACGGCCCGGTCCCCCCGGCAGGGAGGAAATATCTGTGAATCGGCTGGGCTTATTAATATTTTTTACAAAAACTGTTAACAATTTATTTAAAAATACTTGCCAACAGCAGGGAATGGTGTTAGAATACTTCTGATCCACAATATGTTGTGGTTTTCGGGCGCACCCGAAATCAAGATATCGGAGGGGTTGACTTGCGGATCATAGCCGGTTCTGCCAGGGGAAGGAGCTTCGACGCCCCCCAGGGCAGAGACACCCGGCCCACGCTGGATCGGGTGAAGGAAGCCATCTTCGGCAGCATCCAGTTTCAGGTGCCCGGCGCGACGATCCTGGACCTTTTCTCCGGATCCGGGAATATGGGCCTGGAGGCCCTGTCCCGAGGGGCGGCGGAGGCCATCTGCGTGGACGCTTCCCCCGTATGCGCCGCCCTGATCCGTCGAAACGGCGAGAAGCTGGGGCTCACCGAGGGCCTGCAGGTGCTGAACGCCGATTACGGCGCTATCCTCTCGTCCCTGGTGGCCCAGGGGAAGCGGATCGACATCGTGTTCCTGGACCCGCCCTACGCCTCCGACTACGCGACGGACGCCGTCCGGCGGATTTTCCAGGAGGGCATCCTCAGCCCCGGCGGGACCGTGATCGTGGAACACGCCAGCGACCAGCCCCCGGAATTGGGCGAGGGCCCCTGGCAGGTGTCGCGGGTGAAGCGGTACGGAGCCTGCGGCGTAATGACTTTGATTTGGAGGGAACGGGAATGACCGTCGGCGTCTATCCGGGGAGTTTCGATCCGTTCACGGTGGGGCATCTGGACGTGCTCACCAGCGCGGCCGGGCTGTTCGACCTGGTGTACGTGGCCGTGCTTCACAACGTGGACAAGCGGCCCACGTTCACGGTCAAGGAGCGCATGGAGATGATCCAGAACGTGCTGGCCACCGAGAAGCTCCAAAACGTCCGATGCGGCACCTTCGACGGGCTTCTGGTGGAATACGCCAGGTCCGTGGGGGCCACCCACATCGTGAGAGGCCTAAGGGCCACGTCGGACTTCGAGTACGAGTTCCAGATCGACGCGGTGAACCGCCATCTGGACAACTCCCTTCGGACCGTGTATTTTATGGCCTCCCCTGGCCACTCCTTCCTGAGCTCCAGCAACGTGAAGGAGATCGGCCTCTGGGGCGGCAGCATCAAGGGGCTGGTCCCCGCAATAAATGAAGATATTATTCGCGAAAGGTTGGCAAGAAAATGAGCAGCGCACAGACGATGAAGATTTACAGCATCATTTCCCGTATCGAGCAGGTGCTGAACGACAGCCCCAAGTATAAGCTGAGCGGCGGGAACAGGAAGATCGTGGAGGTCGGGGAGCTCTTCGACCTGCTGGGCGATCTCAAGGTCACGATCCCGGAGGACATCCGCCGGGCCAGCGGCATCATCGCCGAGGAGAGCAACATCCTGGGCGACGCCAACGAGCAGGCGGACGAGATCGTCAACAAGGCCAAGGCCGACGCCGAGGATCTCATGCAGCAGGCCCAGGAGGCGGCGGAGAAGGTCTACAATCAGTCCGTCCAGGAGTACGAGGCCCTGGTCTCGGAGGAATCCGTGTACCGTGAGGCGGCGGAGCGGGCCAAGCAGATCCAACAGGAGGCCATCGACAACGCCAACGCCATCACCAACGGCTCCCGCCAGTATGCGGACGATATGCTGGCCGACGTGCAGCGGTATCTCAACGACTACATCAAGATGCTCAACGCCAACCGGGAGGAGCTGAACGGTCAGGCCGCCCCCGAGTATGAGGAGAAGGACGTGGAGAAGTCCGTCTCCGAGCAGAGGGCCATGGAGGAGCGGCACGAGGTCACGGCCGCGCCCAGCGCCCCCGCTCGTCCCGTGATTGAGCCCGAGGACGAGGAGGAAGAGGAGGAGCCCGTCCGCCCCGCCCGCAAGGAGCCCAAGAAAGCCCCCAAGCCCGCCGCCAAGCCCGATTTTGACGACGAGGAGGACGAGGAGCCCAAGAAGCCCCGGAAGAAGGGCTGGTTCAAGCGCATGCTGGAGGGCGACGACGAGGACGAATACGAGGATGACGACAACTGGAGCGAGGACGATGAAGACGTGAGGGAAGCGCCCAAGCCCAAGAAAAAGCGTCACAAGCTCTTCGAGATCGTCGAGGTCGACGAGGACGAGGACGAAGAGGATTACGAAGACTAAACCGATCAGAGGGGCGTTCCCAAGGGGAACGCCCCTTTTGCTTGCTTTTTTTTCGGTTTTAGGGTATGATACCTTTTAGCTTTTAGGGAGAAAACCGTCATGGATCAATCGCATATCCGCAACTTCTGCATCATCGCCCATATCGATCACGGCAAGTCCACCCTGGCGGACCGGATGATGGAGCTCACCGACACCGTAGCCAAGCGGGACATGGAGGCCCAGCTTCTGGACTCCATGGACATCGAACGGGAGCGGGGCATCACCATCAAGGCCTCTGCCGTGCGCATGTTCTACACCGCTCAGGACGGGGAGCAGTACATGTTCAACCTCATCGACACCCCGGGCCACGTGGACTTCACCTACGAGGTCTCCCGGGCGTTGAAGGCCTGCGAGGGGGCGGTGCTGGTGGTGGACGCCACCCAGGGCATCGAAGCCCAGACCCTGGCCAACGTGTATCTCGCCATCGACAACGATCTCGAGGTCCTGCCCGTCATCAATAAGATCGACCTGCCCTCTGCGGAGCCGGAGCGGGTCATGCACGAGATCGAGGACGTGATTGGCCTGCCCGCCGAGGACGCGCCCCGGGTGTCGGCCAAGACCGGCCTCAACGTGGAGGACGTGCTATCACAGATCGTGGAGCGGGTGCCCGCCCCCAGCGGCGACCCGGACGGCCCCACCAAGGCGCTGATCTTCGACTGCCTCTACGACAACTACAAGGGCGCCCTGTCCTACGTGCGGGTCTTCGACGGGGCCATCCGCCCCGGCATGCGCATCCGGTCCATGGCCACGGGCCACGAGTTCGACGTGACCGAGGTGGGCGTGTTCACCCCCCAGTGGAAGACGGTGGACGAGCTCACCGCCGGGGAGGTAGGGTACGTGGCCGCCTCCATCAAGAGCGTGGAGGAGACCAAGGTGGGCGACACCCTGACGGACGTGGAGCACCCCGCCCAGGAACCTCTACCCGGCTACATGAAGGTGAACCCCATGGTCTTCTGCGGCATCTATCCCGCGGACGGCTCCCACTACGGGGATCTGATGGAAGCTCTCGAAAAGCTGAAGCTGAACGACGCCTCCCTGTCCTTCGAGAAGGAGACCAGCGCGGCTCTCGGGTACGGCTTCCGCTGCGGCTTCCTGGGCCTCCTGCACATGGAGATCATCACGGAGCGATTGGAGCGGGAGTTTGATCTCGACCTCGTCACCACCAGCCCCTCCGTGGTCTACCGGGTGAAGATGATGACCGGCGAGACCCTCATCATCGACAACCCGGCCAGCCTCCCGGACCCCTCCGAGATCGACTATATGGAGGAGCCCATGGTGAAGGCCAGCATCATGACCCCGCCGGACTTCGTGGGGCCCATCATGGAGCTGTGCCAGAACAACCGGGGCGTCTTCGAGCACATGGACTACATCGAGAAGGACCGGGTGAAGATCCTCTACACCCTGCCCCTCAACGAGATCATCTACGACTTCTTCGATTCCCTCAAATCCCGGAGCCGGGGCTACGCCTCCTTCGACTACGAGCTGAAGGACTACCAAAAGAGCGATCTCGTGCGCCTCGACTTCCTGCTCAACGGCGATATGTGCGACGCCCTGTCCACCATCGTCCACAAGGATCGGGCCTACCCCAAGGGCCGGGCGGTCTGCGAGAAGCTGAAGGACGTGATCCCCCGCCAGCAGTTCGAGATACCCGTCCAGGCGGCCATCGGCGGCAAGATCATCGCCCGGGAGACGGTCAAGGCCGTCCGCAAGGACGTTTTGGCCAAGTGCTACGGCGGCGACATCTCCCGGAAGAAGAAGCTGCTGGAGAAGCAGAAGGAGGGCAAGAAGCGCATGCGCCAGGTGGGCACCGTGTCCGTGCCCAGCGACGCCTTCATGAGCGTGCTGAGGATCAACGGATGACCGGCGTCTACGTCCACATCCCCTATTGCGTGCGGAAGTGCGCCTACTGCGATTTCTGGTCCGTGCCCCGCGATATGACCGCGGCGGAGTATCCCGACGCCCTGTGCCGGGAGATCGAGCTAAGCCGGGATCGGCTGCCCTATGCGGGGCCGGTCCCTTCCATTTTCTTTGGGGGCGGCACCCCCACGGTCCTGCCGGCGGACGATCTGGTCCGCATCTTGAATACGATACGCAACACCTACGAGGTCCGCTCCGACGGGGAGATCACCGTGGAGTGCAACCCCGGCACGGCGTCCTACGCGGACTTCGTGAAGCTCCGCGCCGCGGGCGTGAACCGGCTGTCCCTGGGGCTCCAGTCCGCCGACAACGTTCTATTGAAAACAGTGGGCCGCATCCACACCTACGACCAGTTTTTGACGGCCTACCGCGCCGCCCAGGATGCGGGCTTCCAGAATATCAACGTGGATTTGATGCACGGCCTGCCCGGCCAGACGCAAGCAGATTATCTGGACACCCTCCAAAAGGTCTGCGACCTGGGGCCCCAGCATATCTCCGCCTACGCCCTGATCCTGGAGGATGGCACGCCCCTATATAAACAGGTGAAGGCGGGGGAGACGGTCCTGCCCGACGAGGACGCGGTGGCGGACATGGAGGACGCGGGCATGGCCTTTCTCAAACAGCGGGGCTATGAGCGCTACGAGGTTTCGAACTTCGCCAAGCCCGGCTTTGCTTGCAAACACAACCTTATTTACTGGGACGACGCCCCCTACCTGGGCTTCGGCGTGGCGGCCCATTCCTCCGCCCCGGGGGAGGGGGAGTGGCTTAGATGGTCCAATACGGAGAGTATCTCCGAATACCTGCGCAAGCTCAAACGGGGCAGGCTCCCCACCGCCGAGACGCTGCACATCGACCCCAGGGAGGAGATGTTCGAGGTGGTCATGCTGGGCCTTCGGAAGGTCCGCGGCATCCCCCGGCAAGCCTTCCTGGACCGCTTCGGCCTGCCCCTCGAAAAAGCTTTCCCGGACGCCTGGCTCAACGTCCAGGCAAGCGGCTGGTGGGCGGACGACCCGGCCCGCTACGCCCTCACCGAGCAGGGCATGGACCATCTCAACACCGCCCTGTGCTATTTTCGGTAAATCTTTTGGATGTAAGTCTTTCGCTCATGACGGGGACAGAGCATAAAACGTAGGAAACCATATCGCCCCTCGGGGCGATTTTTTGTGCTTCTGAATTCACCTTCATTTCACATTGTGAGCCGGTCATTTGCTTGACATTGGGTAATAATGGTGGTACATTCTGTACAGTGATTAGCACTCATGGGAATGGAGTGCTAAAGAAAGGAGGAAACGGTATGGACCTGAATCCAAGGAAGCTGCGGATCCTGCGGGCTATCGTGGACGAGTACATCCTCTCCGGCGCCCCCGTAGGCAGCAAGGTCCTGAGCCAGAACCCCTCCTTTAAGCTCTCCTCAGCCACTATCCGCAACGAGATGGCGGATCTGGAGGACCTGGGGTATCTGGAGCAGCCGCACACCTCTGCCGGTCGCGTGCCCTCCGACAAGGCGTATCGTCTCTACGTCAACAACATGATGCAGCGGTCCAACCTGACCGAGGACGAGATCAAGGTTATGTCAGCCTACTGTCAGAGTAGGGTGAAGGGCCTCGACGCCGTCATGCGGGAGACCGCCAACGTCCTCTCCCGGATCACCCACTACACCGCCCTGGTCATGATGCCCGAAAGCACCACCAACCGGCTGCGGCATCTGCAGCTGGTGCCCCTCGCCGAGGGCTACGCCCTGGTGGTGGTGGTCACGGACGCAGGCGTCGCCCGGGACTCCGTCATCCGGGTCCCTGCCGAGATGGGGGCTGACGAGCTGGATCGCCTGTCCCGTCTGATCTCCCAGCGGTACTACAACTGCCGCATGATTGAGGTGGGGGACAGGATGATGAAGGAGCTGGGCGGCGAGCTGCAGGATCGGGGCACCTTCCTGACGGACCTGGTGGACACCATGGAGACCGCGCCGGGGGCCAACGCCCATCGGATCGCCCTCTCCGGCGCCAACAACATGCTGGATTTCCCCGCCTATTCCGACATCGACCGGGCCCGGCAGCTGCTGGCGGCGGTGGAGAAGAAGGATTCCATGTACCAGATGCTGAAGAACGCGGGTCCCTTCGAGATCAGCTCCCGTATCGGGAGCGAGCTCGGCCAGGACATCTTCAGCGACTGCAGTTTGGTCACCGCCACCTATCGCATCGGCTCCATACCGGTGGGGACCATGGGCGTCATCGGGCCCACCCGGATGCCCTACGGCAAGGTGGTCTCCGTGCTGGACTACATGAGTAAGAGCTTAGGCAGTATCTTAACGAACTTATTGGAGGAAGACTGATGTCGAAGAACAGGAAGAAGGCCGAAGAGAAGGCGAAGGAGATCCCCGTGGAAGCGAGGGAGGTACAGCCGGTGGAGAACGAGGAGCTGAAGAAGCTCCAGGAGGAACTGGACAAGAAGCAGCAGGAGCTGGACGAGACCATCCGCCTGCTGCAGCGGAACCAGGCGGATTTTGAAAACTACCGCCGCCGGAACAACAGCGTCCGGGCCGAGAGCTACGAGAACGGCAAGCGGGACGCGGTGTCGGAGCTGCTGCCCTCCCTGGACGATTTCGATCGGATCATCCTGAACGCCGACAAGGCGGACGAGGCCTGGGTGGAGGGCGTGAAGCTGGTCTACCGCAAGTTCACCGAGGAGCTCAAGAAGCTGGGCCTCACGGAGATCGAGGCGGAGGGCAAGTTCGATCCCAACCTCCACAACGCGGTCCTTTCCGAGGCGGCCGAGGGCGTGGAGAGCGAAACGATCCTCGCTGTGCTCCAGAAGGGGTACAAAATGGGCGACAAGATCCTGCGGCACAGCATGGTCAAGGTGTCCGAGTGAAGGAAAAAACAGCCGCGCCGGCAAAAGGCAAGGCTGAAAGAGCATAGACTATAGATATCATCAGGAGGAAAAGAAAACTATGGGTAAGATCATCGGTATCGATTTAGGCACGACCAATTCCTGCGTCGCCGTCCTGGAGGGCGGCGAGCCGGTCGTTATCCCCAACAGCGAGGGCGCGCGCACCACGCCTTCCGTGGTGGCGTTCAAGGACGGCGAGCGCCTGGTGGGCACCATCGCCAAGCGGCAGGCCATCACCAACCCCACCCGCACCGTGGCTTCCATCAAGCGGGACATGGGCAGCAACCGCAAGGTCCACATCGACGGCAAGGACTACACGCCTCAGGAGATCTCCGCTATGATCCTGCAGAAGCTGAAGCAGGACGCGGAAGCGTATCTCGGTGAGAAGGTGACCCAGGCGGTCATCACCGTGCCCGCCTACTTCACGGACTCCCAGCGGCAGGCCACCAAGGACGCGGGCCGCATCGCGGGCCTCGAAGTGCTCCGTATCATCAACGAGCCCACGGCCGCTTCCCTGGCCTACGGCCTCGACAAGGAGAACAACCAGAAGATCCTGGTCTACGATCTGGGCGGCGGCACCTTCGATGTGTCCATCCTGGAGATCGGCGACGGCGTCTTCGAAGTGCTGGCCACCGCGGGCAACAATCGCTTGGGCGGCGACGACTTCGATCAGCGGATCATGGAGTACGTGGCTTCCGACTTCAAGCGCAACACGGGCATCGACCTCTTGCAGGATCGGACCGCCACCCAGCGCCTGAAGGAGGCCGCCGAGAAGGCCAAGATCGAGCTTTCCGGCGTGACCACCACCAACATCAACCTGCCCTACATCGCCATGGACGCCTCCGGCGCCAAGAACATCGACATGACCATCACCCGGGCCAAGTTCAATGAGCTCATCTCCGACCTCATCGACAAGACCAAGGCCTGCGTGCAGAAGGCCATGCAGGACGCCGGGCTCAACAACTCCCAGATCGACAAGGTCATCCTGGTGGGCGGCTCCAGCCGTATCCCCTGCGTCCAGGACATGGTCCGGACCATCACCGGCAAGGAGCCCTTCAAGGGCATCAACCCCGACGAGTGCGTGGCCATCGGCGCGGCCATCCAGGGCGGCGTCCTGGGCGGCGAGGTGAAGGACGTGCTGCTCCTCGACGTGACGCCCCTGTCCCTGGGCATCGAGACCGTGGGCGGCGTGTTCACCCGCCTGATCGAGCGGAACACCACCATCCCCACCAAGAAGAGCCAGATCTTCTCCACCGCCGCCGACGGCCAGACCTCCGTGGAGGTCCACGTGCTCCAGGGCGAGCGGGAGATGGCCCAGTACAACAAGACTCTGGGCCGGTTCCAGCTCTCCGGCATCGCGCCTGCGCCCCGCGGCGTGCCGCAGATCGAGGTCACCTTCGACATCGATGCCAACGGTATCGTCCACGTGTCCGCCAAGGACCTGGGCACCGGCAACCAGCAGCAGGTGACCATCACCGCCTCCACCAACCTGACCGAGGACGAGATCAAGAAGGCGGTCAACGAGGCGGAGCAGTACGCCAACGAGGATAAGAAGCGCAAGGAAGAGGTGGACGCCCGGAACCACGCGGATCAGCTGGTCTACACCACCGAAAAGACCATGAAGGAGCTGGGCGACAAGATCAGTTCCTCCGACAGGAGCATGCTGGAGGGCATGGTGGCTGACCTTAAGAAGGCCCTGGAGGGCACCGACACCGAAGCCATCAAGCGGGCTACCGAGACCCTGACCGAGAAGAGCTACGAGGTCTTCGGCAAGATCTATCAGCAGCAACAGCAGCAGGGCCAGCAGCCGCCTCACGCCCCCAACGACGGCACCAGCTACGGCCCCAACGAGGGCGGCGACGACAACGTGGTCGATGCGGATTACGAAGTCGTCAAGTAACGAAGGATAAGTAAACGGCGAAGGGGCGGGCAGCCGCCCCTTTCGGCCGAGGAAACGAGGTGAGGATCGTGGCAGATAAGCGGGATTATTACGAGGTTTTGGGCGTCAGCAAGACGGCTACCGACAGCGAGATCAAGAGCGCGTTTCGGAAGGCCGCCAAGTCCTGCCATCCGGACCTGCATCCCAACGACAAGGCCGCCGAGGCCCAGTTCAAGGAGTTGAACGAAGCCTACAGCGTCCTGTCCGATCCTGATAAGCGAGCGAAGTACGATCAATACGGCCATGCGGCCTTCGACCCCACCATGGGCGGCGCCAACCCCTTCGAGGGCGCGGGCTTCGGCGGGTTCGACGACATTCTCAACAGCTTCTTCGGCGGCGGTTTCGGCGGCGGTTTCGGCGGCGGCTTCGGCAGCCGTTCCGCCCAGCGGGACGCGCCCATGGCCGGGGACGATCTTCGGTACAACCTGTCCCTGACCTTCGAGGAGGCGGCCTTCGGCGTGACCAAGGAGCTGCTGATCCCCCGGGAGGAGAGCTGCGAAGCCTGCGGCGGCACCGGCGCCAAGAAGGGCACCAGCCCCGTGCGGTGCCCCACCTGCAACGGCACGGGCCAGGTCCGCACCCAGCAGAACACCATGTTCGGGGCCTTTACCACCAGCCGGCCCTGCTCGGCCTGCAACGGCACGGGCAAATACATCAAGGAGCCCTGTCCCGAGTGCCGGGGCAAGGGCCGCATCCGCAAGAACACCCGCATCCATCTGAAGGTGCCCGCCGGCATCAACGACGGCCAGACCATCAACATGCGGGGCGAGGGCGAAGCTGGCTACAAGGGCGGCCCGAGAGGGAACCTGTACGTGACCGTGTCCGTGAAACCTCACAAGCTCTTCACCAGGGACGGCTGCAACCTGCTGCTGAGTCTGAAGGTGCCCTTCACCACCATGGCCCTGGGCGGCGAGATCACCGTGCCCACCCTGAAGGAGAAGGTGCGCTACACCATCCCCTCCGGCACCCAGAACGGCACCACCTTCCGGCTGAAGGAGCAGGGCGTGCCCATCCCCAACGCCAGTTCCCAGGGCAAGGGCGATCTGCTGGTGACGGTGGAATCGGACATCCCTCGGCGGCTTTCCGACGAGCAGCGGGCGCTGTTGCAGCAGTACGCGGCCCTCAGCGGAGAAGCCACCACCCCCGCCAAGAAGAAGGGCGGCATCCGCAACATCTTCAAATAACGATCCAAAAGGAGCGCACCTATGCCGGTCTATCCCTATGAGGGCGTTACGCCCCAAATCGAACAGGACGTGCTGCTCTGCCCGGGCGCCATGGTGGTGGGCCGGGTAAAGATCGGCGCAGGCTCCTCAATTTGGTACAACGCGGTGATCCGGGGCGACGTCCACGACGTGGTCATCGGAAAATACACCAGCATCCAGGACGGGGCCCTCATCCATGAGGACTCCGGTCGGGGCAGCGGCCTGGCGGACGGGCTCCCCACGGTGGTGGGGGACTGCGTGACCGTGGGCCACGGGGCCATTCTTCACGCCTGCCGGGTGGAGGACTATGCGCTCATCGGCATGGGCGCCATCATCATGGACGGAGCCGTCGTCGGCAAGGGCTCCGTGGTAGGCGCGGGGGCGCTGGTGACCAAGAACACCGTGATCCCGCCCTTCTCCGTGGTGCTGGGAAGCCCGGCGAAGGTGGTGAAGACCCTGCCCGAGTCGTCCCTCGAACAGCGGAAGGAGCAGGCCATGCACTACTGCGGCCTGGCCGCCGATCACCGAAGGATGCTGGGCGAAGGATAATAAGGATCGGAAACGAAAAAGCTGTTGCATGCGCGGCGGCTTTTTTGTTGAAGGCAGACACTGCGATACTTCCCGTATCAGATACATGGTTCCCCGTAACGATGTCGCATTCCCCCGTTTCGAGACAAAGAGAAAGATAAAGAGAAAGAGTAAGAGAATGAAAAAGAGCATGCTCCAAGAGTATATGTGTCTATAGGCGCATACAGGGGGAGAGGGACAGGGGAGACCTTGACGAAACCCGGGGACAGGGATATACTATCATAGTTGAATAGCGTGTCCTTATCTGCCGAAAGCAGCGGCCGAATGCCGAGGGAATCGGGTGGAAAGCCCGAGCTATCCCAGTAACCGTAAGGGGGACGAAAGAGCGGTGACCCACTGTTCCTTGGGGAGCGGGAAGGGGCTCGAGTAGGGGGAACCCAAGCCGGGAGACCTGTTTGGACATGTAGACTTCTGGGATTGAGTGGACCGCAGGGGCAGACCGTGCCCCCGCCATATTCGCTCCTCAATTCCGGGGAGCGTTTTTCTTGCTCCCGCTCTGTTCAACAATATCGGAAAGGGGAAGAAACACATGCAACTCAAAAAGATCCTGGCGATCCTGATCGCCGCCCTGATGCTCCTGTCCTTCGGCTGCAAGAAGGAAGCCGAAGCGCCTGCCGAGAAGCCGGCGGAAGCGCCCGCCCCTGCGGACGGCTCCTTCACCGTCACCGACATGGCGGGCCGTGAAGTCAAGTTCGAGAAGCCCGTGGACAAGGCCGTGGCTCTCACCGCCTCCGACTGCGAGATCATCTACGCCATCGGCGGTGAGGCAGCTCTGGTGGGCCGCGGCGAATACTGCGACTATCCCCCCGAGGTCATGGCGATCCCTTCGCTGACCTCCGGCGCGGAGACCAACATCGAGCAGATCATCGCCCTGGAGCCCGACACAGTGTTCCTCAGCATGATGGCCCAGACCCAGGAGCAGGTGGACCAGCTGGAGAAAGCCGGCATCCGGGTGGTGGTCAGCGACGCCCAGGATATCGAAGGCACCTTCACCGCCATCCGCCTCATCGGCCAGGTCATGGGCAAGCAGGAGGAGGCCGAACTGCTCATCTCCGATATGGATTCTATCTTCACGGAGATCAAGGCCAACCGGTTTGACGGCACCAAGACCATCTACTTCGAGGTCAGCCCCCTGCAGTGGGGCCTCTGGACCGCGGGCACCGGCACCTTCATGAACGAGGTGGCGGAGATGATGGGCCTCAAGAACTGCTTCGACGACGTGGAAGGCTGGGCCGCCGTCTCCGAGGAGCAGGTCCTGGAGCGGAACCCCGACTACATCCTGACCATCACCATGTACTTCGGCGAGGGCCCCACCCCCGAGGAGGAGATCATGGCCCGGCCCGGCTGGGAGAACGTGACCGCCGTGAAGAACGGGAATATCCTGGATCTCCCCAACAACGAGCTTTCCCGGCCCGCGCCCCGGCTGGCGGAAGGCGCGCAGATGCTCTTCGACTTCGTGGCGGAGAATGAAGCGGCCCAGCAGCTGGCGCCCGCCGCCTGATTTTTCGACATCATGAACGGGAGGAACAGCGAACACTTTCGCGGGTGGGAATACCTGCTCTTTGCTGCGGCAGCGGTGCTCACGCTGCTCCTCTCGGTCTGCGTCGGCAGCGTCAGCATCCCCTTTCGGACCACCGTCTCGGTGATCTGGAGGGCCGTGCGGGGCCTGCCTCAACCGGCGGGCACGGCGCCTGCCATCCTGCTCACGTCCCGGCTTCCCCGGGTCCTGGCCGTCATGCTGGTGGGGGCCAGTTTATCCCTCTGCGGCGGGGCCATGCAGGGCCTCTTGAAGAATCCCCTGGCGGACGGGTCCACCCTGGGCGTGTCCTCCGGGGCGTCCCTGGGGGCGGTCATCGCCATCGCCTTCGGGATTACCATACCCGGTCTGCCCTTGGCGGGCACCATGGCCATGGCCATGGTGTTCGCTTTTTGTTCTCTGCTCATCATCTTGGGTCTGGCCTACAAGCTTGACTTCTCCCTGTCCACCAACACCATCATCCTCATCGGCGTCATCTTCTCCATGTTCGCTTCCAGCGTCATGAGCATCGTCATCACCTTTTCCGGGGAACATCTTCGCAGCATCACCTTTTGGACCATGGGAAGCCTTCAGGGCACCAGCTATGTGAACGTGCTGGTGCTTCTCGCAGCCCTCGTTCTCTTCGGCGGCATCATATTGCTCCATGCCCGGGAGCTCAACGCCTTCGCGGTGGGGGAGGAGAACGCCCGCCACGTGGGCGTGAACGTGCGCCGGGTAAAGCTCGTCATCCTCATCGCCGTCTCCGGCCTCATCGGCGTGTGCGTGTCCATCGGCGGCACCATCGGCTTCGTGGGCCTGGTGACGCCCCACATGGTGCGGCTGCTGGTGGGCCCCAACCATAAGCGGCTGCTGCCCGCGTCTCTCTTCGGCGGTGGCATCTTCCTGATGCTCTCCGATCTCATCGCCCGGGTCCTGCTGAACCCCAAGGAGCTGCCCATCGGCGTGGTCACCTCCATCATCGGCGCGGTGGCCTTCGTGTACATCTACGGGTCCTCCCGGAAAGGACGGTAAAGCCATGCTGCACGTGGAAAACCTGACCGTCGCCTACGGGGATCTGACCATCTTGAACGGGGTATCCTTCGACCTTGCGCCCGGGGAATGGCTCATGATCGTGGGCCCCAACGGGGCGGGGAAGTCCACCCTGATCAACGCCGTCACGGGCGGCGCGCCTGCCCGGGGCCGGGTGCTCTTCGAGGGGAAGGACATCCGCACCATGAAGCCCCAAGAGCTGGCCCGGGGCATCGGCGTCCTTTCACAAAGCCATTTCGTGGGCTACTCCTTCACCGTGGAGGAAGTGGTCCGCCTAGGCCGGTACGCCTACGCGCCTACCATCTTCTCCCGCCACAGCGGGGAGGAGGACGCGGTGCGGGCGGCTCTCGAACAGACGGGCCTCTACGAGCAGCGCCGCCAGAACGTGCTGACCCTGTCCGGCGGCGAGCTGCAGCGGACGTTCCTCGCTCAGACCTTCTGCCAGGACCCCAAGCTCCTGCTGCTGGACGAGCCCACCAATCACCTGGATCTGGTGTACCAGAAGCAGGTCTTTGAGCTCATACAGAACTGGCTGAAGCAACCGGGGCGGGCCGTGATCTCCGTGGTCCACGATCTGTCCCTGGCTCGGGCCTACGGTACCAGAGCCCTGCTCCTGGACAGGGGGCAGGTGGTGGCCGACGGGCCCATGGACCGGGTCTTTTCCGACGAAGTGCTCAACCGGGTCTACCGCATGGACGTACGGGCCTGGATGAACGAGATGTTGGCCCAGTGGAAGGAGGCGTGACGATGGAAGATTTGCTGCAAGTTTGGCAAAACAGCCTGCGCAAGCCCGATCAGGCGGCCCGAGAGGCGGCCCAGCGCCAGTGGGACAGCATCGCCAAGCCCCTGGGGAGCCTGGGGGCTCTCGAGAAGCTGGTCATGGATATCGCTGCTCTGACCGGGGACCCGGCCGTGGACATCTCCCAGCGGGCCGTGGTGGTCTGCTGCGCCGACAACGGTGTGGTCCGGGAGGGCGTGACTCAGACCGGCCAGGAGGTCACCGCCCGCATGGCGGCGGAGATGGTGAAGATGGGCTCCTCCGTCTGCAGGATGGCCAGGACGGCCCATGCGGACGTGATCCCGGTGGATCTTGGGATGGTCCGCCGGGTGGAGGGTGTCCTGGATCGCCACGTGATGGACGGCACGGAGGATATGGCCCGCCGCCCCGCCATGACCCGGGAGCAGGCCATGGAGGCCATCTCGGCGGGCGTGGACCTGGTCAAGGATCTGAAGGCCCAGGGGTACGGGCTCCTGGTCTCCGGGGAGATGGGCATCGGCAACACCACCACTTCCAGCGCCCTGGTGGCGGCCCTGCTGAACCTGCCGGCGGAGACGGTCACGGGCCGAGGCGCAGGCCTCAGCGACGCGGGATTGCATCGGAAGATCTGGGCCATCGAACGGGCCATCACCGTCCATCGGCCGGACCCTAAGGACCCGCTGGACGTGCTGAGCAAGCTGGGCGGGTTGGATATCGCCGGCATGACCGGCCTGTTCATCGGCGGCGCCATCTACGGCGTGCCGGTGGTCATCGACGGGTTCATCAGCGCCGTGGCGGCCCTGATGGCCCAGCGGCTCTGCCCCGGGGCAGACGTGGCCATGCTGCCCAGCCACTGTTCCGACGAACCGGCGGCCAAGCGAGTGCTGATGGTTTTGAATAAATATCCAATCATTTTTGCGAATATGCGCCTCGGCGAGGGCACGGGCGGCGTGTGTTTGCTGCCGCTCCTGGATATGGCGCTGGCCGTATATGGGGGCCAGACCACCTTCGACGCGGTGGGCATCGACGCCTATACGCCCCAGGGAGGGAAATGATGCTGATCCTGCTCACCGGCGGCTCCGCCTGCGGCAAAAGCACATACGGGGAAAAACTGGCGGTCCAGGGGCCAAAACCCCTGTACTATATCGCCGCCATGCAGCCATACGACGAGGAGTGCCTGAAAAAGATCGCTCGCCATCGGGCGCTGCGCTGGGACAAGGGCTTCGAGACCATCGAGCGATACACGGCCGTGGACACCCTGGAGCTGCCTAAAACTGGCGGCACAGCCCTGCTGGAATGTTTATGCAATCTTACCGCCAACGAGATGTATATACAGCCGGAAACGCCCGTTGATCCGGTGGAGAAGGTGGTGGCGGGGGTGGAGAACCTGCGGCGGCAGACGGACACCCTCATTGTGGTCACCAACGACGTGGGCAGCGACGACGAGGATTATTCGGAGGAGACCCGGGCCTACATCCGGTATCTGGGGGAGATCAACGCCCGGGTGGCCGCCATGGCGGACCGGGTCTACGAGCTGGTGGCGGGCATCCCCATCTGTTTGAAAGGAGAGACGGTATGAACTTCATCTATTCCATCTTCGCCGCCTTCTCCATGTTCTCCGCCCTGCCCGCGCCCCAGGTGCCCTGGGAGAAGGAGAAGATCCGCTACATGCTGGTAGCCCTGCCCCTGGTGGGCCTGGTGATCGGCGGGGCGGAATGCCTATGGTTCCTATTCAGGAGCTGGCTTTCCTTCGGCCCAGTCCTTCACGGGGTGGGCCTGACGTTGATCCCCCTGCTCCTCACCGGCGGCATCCACCTGGACGGCTTCATGGACACGGTGGACGCCCTCAAGAGCCACGCCGCCCCGGAGAAGAAGCGGGCCATCCTGAAGGACCCCCACGCCGGCGCCTTCGCCGTCATCGGCTTGGCCGCCTACCTGCTCCTTTGGTTCGGCCTGTGCGTGGAGCTGCCCTGGTCCGGCCGGACGCTGGTGCTGATGGGGCTCCTGCACGTCATGAGCCGGAGCCTGTCCGCCGTGTCCGGGACCTTGCTCCCCGTGCGGCCGGGGGAGGGGACGCTGAACGTCTTTCATCAGGCCGCGGATAAGAAGGCGGCCGTCCTGGCCGTAGGCTGGGTGGTCCTGTCCGCCGCCGCCATGGTGGCCGTCTGGCCTTTGGTGGGCGGCGTCATGGCCCTGGGAGCTGTAGTCACGCTCCTGCTGGTCCGCTGCATGGCCAGCATACAATTCGAAGGTATGTCCGGGGATATCGCCGGGTTCCAGCTTCAGACGGCGGAGCTGGTCATGCTGGGACTGATGGTGCTGATGGAAAGGATACTGGCGCTATGATGTTGATCCTTGGCGGCGCTGCCTCGGGCAAGCGCACCTATCTTATGTCCCTGGGCTACGGGTCTCAGGATATCGCCGACGGCGTGCTGGACGAGAAAAAGGTGCTGTACGGTTTGGAAAAGCTGGTCTTCGCCGACCCGGAGGGGGCCCAGGCCCTGCTGCCCGCCTTGCTCCAAAAGGAGGTCGTGGTTTCCGCGGAGGTGGGCTCCGGCGTGATCCCCATCCGATACGAACAGCGGCAGGCCCGGGAGGCCACGGGCCGCCTCTGCGTGCAGCTCGCTGCCCAGGCGGAGAAGGTGGTCCGCCTGGTGGCCGGCATCCCCACCGTCATCAAAGGAGAATAGACATATGCAGATATACCTGTTTCGACACGGCCAGACGGCGGGGCACGCCTTCGGGAAGTTCCTGGGCGTCACCGACGAGCCCCTCTGCGAGCTGGGCGTCGAGACCGCCAAGGCGGCGGGCAGCGACCCCACCGTGCGGGAGGTCCTGGTGACGACCCTGCAGCGCACCCAGATGACGGCGGCCATCCTGTTCCCCAACGCCGAACAGCGGATCTGCCCCAGCCTGCGGGAGATGAACTTTGGGGACTTCGAGGGCCGGTCCGCCGACGAGATGAGCGACGATCCGGACTTCCGCTGGTGGGTGGAGCAGACCCAGTGCCTGGGCCCCTGTCCCCACGGGGAGGCCCGGCTGGTCTTCCAGCACCGGGTGTGCGCCGCCTTTCGCCGGGAGGTGGAGCGGGCCCGGGCGGCGGGGCAGGAGAGGCTGTATTTCGTGATCCACGGGGGGACCGTCATGTCCGTCCTGGATCGCTTTTCCCGTCCCCATGGGTCCTACTACAGCTGGCATCTGAAGAACTGCCAGGGGTTCCGCTGCGAAGCCGCCTGGGGCCCGGAGGGCCTGGAGCTGACGGATATGGTCCTCCTGGATCGGGTCGGCTCATGAAGCGCACCTTCAATCTCACCACCTACCGCGAGGACCTGGACCGCTACCGGGACCGGGCCGATCTGTTGCGCGCCTTGGAGGGCTTCGACGGGGTGGAGCTCATGCACTGCGGCGAGGATGCCCGCGGCGTGGTACCCCCGGAGAAGATCCTGGGCGTCCACCTGATCTTCTTTCCCTATTGGTACGATTTCTACACCGGCGATTTGGCCGCCTGCGAGCGCCATCTGGGCGGCAGGGAGGCCGTCCGCGCCCTCTACGGCGGGGACACGCCGGAAGCTCTCGTGGACGCCTATCGCCGGGATATAGAACAGGCGAAGGCCGAGGAGGCTCAATACGTGGTCTTCCACGTGTCCGACTGCGCCGACGAGGAGCTGTTCACCCTGCGCTACCGCCACACCAGCCGGGAGGTGGCTGCCGCTGCGGCGGACCTGCTGAACACCCTCTTTCCCGAGCCGGACGGGGACATGGCCCTGCTGATGGAAAACCTGTGGCACCCGGGCCTCACGATGACGGAACCGGAGGTGACGCGGCTGCTCCTTAATCGGGTCCGCTACCAAAACAAGGGCATCATGCTGGACACGGGCCATCTCATGCACACGGACCTTTCCCTCCGCACCCAGGAGGAGGCCCTCGCCTACCTCCGCCGCCGGATCGAAGAGCAGGGGGAGGCCGTTCGCAAAGCCATCCGGGGCATCCACCTAAATCAGTCCCTGACCGGCGACTATATGGCGTCGGTGGCCGCCCATCCGCCGGTCCTGTCCGCCGATCTCGTCAAGCGCATGGAGCAGGTCTATACCCACGCCTTTTCATGCGACCAGCATCGGCCCTTCACCTGCCCGGGGGTGCAGGCGTTCATCGAGTGGATCGACCCGGAGTATCTCACCTTCGAGTTCATCTCCCGGTCCCGGGCGGAGCAGGAGGCCATGCTGAAAGTGCAGCTGGATGCTCTGAAACAGGCATAATTCGACAAGAAAGCAAACGAACGGTAAAGAAACGGAGCGCGGCTTGACGGTCCGTTTTTTTGCGGGTATGATACGGATATGGAAGCGAAGCATATCGTCATCATCGGCGCGGGTCCCGCCGGCCTCACCGCCGCCATAGAGCTGCTGAAAAAGGGATATACCGTCACCGTTTTGGAGGCCACCGATCGGATCGGCGGCATCTCCCAGACCGTCCGCTATCACGGCAACCGCATGGACATCGGCGGCCACCGGTTCTTCAGCAAGGACGAGCGGGTGAACCGCTGGTGGGCGGAGTTGATGCCGCTTCAAGGGGCGCCCGCCTGGGACGACAAGCTGTTGAACGCGGAGAAGGACTATGCTTCGGTCGGCCCGGACCCGGAGAAAACGGACCGGGTCATGCTGATCCGCGATCGGGTGAGCCGCATCTATTTCCAACGCCATTTCTTCGACTACCCCATCTCCATGAAGTGGTCCACCATCCGCAGCATGGGCTTCTTCACCACCCTCAAAGCCGGGTTCAGCTACCTCTATTCCTGCGTCCACAAACTTCCCGAGACCTCGCTGGAGAACTTCTACATCAACCGCTTCGGCCGGGTGCTGTACTCCATGTTCTTCGAGAGCTACACCGAGAAGGTGTGGGGCCGCCACCCGTCCAAAATCTCCGCGGACTGGGGCGCCCAGCGGGTGAAGGGCTTGTCCATCCGCGCCATCCTGAAGGACATCTTTCGCAAGCTCCTGGGGACCAAAGGGGAGGTGGAGACCTCCCTCATCGAGCGGTATATCTACCCCAAGCTGGGCCCCGGCCAGCTGTGGGAGCTGGCGGCGGAGGAGGTCCGGAGCCTGGGCGGTGAGATCCGGATGAACTGCCTTGTCGACGTCCTCGAAACCCGGGACGGCCGGATCACGGCCGTTCGCTGCCGGGAGGCGGGGGAGGAGAAGCGATTGACGGCAGACGCCGTGTTCTCCTCCATGCCCGTGCGGGAGCTCATCGACGGCATCGTCGGCACGGAGGTGCCCCGGGACGTGCGCACCGCGGCGGACACCCTGCCCTATCGGGACTTCGTCACCGTGGGCCTGCTCATGAAGGATCTGCTGATCCACAACGACACCCAGCGCCGGACCGTCAAGGACCGGGTCCCGGACTGCTGGATCTACGTCCAGGACAAGGGCGTGCGGCTGGGCCGGGTCCAGATCTTCAACAACTGGTCCCCCTATATGGTGGAGGACCCGGAGAACACCGTGTGGCTGGGGCTCGAATACTTCTGCGACGAGGGCGACGAGCTCTGGACGAAGACGGATTCGGAGATGATCGACCTTGCCAAGGGGGAGATCGAAAAGATCGGCATCGCCCGGGCCGGGGACGTGCTGGACGCCCACGTGGAGCGGGTGAAGAAGGCCTATCCCGCCTACTTCGACGGCTATGCCCGGATGGACAGCATCGTCCGCTTCCTGGACGGCTTCGAGAACCTTTACTGCATCGGCCGCAACGGCCAGCACCGGTACAACAACATGGACCACTCCATGGCCACCGCATTCGCCGCCGTGGAGATCCTGGAGGGGGGCGGTGGAGACAAGACCGCCCTTTGGTCGGTGAACACGGAGCAGAGCTACCACGAGCAGAAGGCGAAGGCGTGAACCTTTTTGGGGAGAAACCGTTTCCCCGCTTGCAAAAGGCGTCTATTCAGCGTACAATACAAGTATCAACCGAAGGAGGCGTATGAATTGATCGAGATCATCTGTGGAGAAAAGGGGACCGGCAAGACCAAGAGGATCATCTCCTTGGCCAACGACGTTTCCGACAAAGCGAAGGGCAGCATGGTGTTCATCGACGACGACAACAGCTACATGTACGATCTGGGGTACAGCATCCGGTTCATCAACGTGACGGACTACGCTTTGAACGATCCCGACATGTTCCTGGGCTTCCTGTGCGGCCTGTGCGCGTCGGATTTCGATTTGGAATACGTGTTCGTGGACCGGTTCGAGAACGTGATCAAGGCGGATTTGGGCGAGCTCGAAGGGTTCTTCCGGCAGCTCGACAAGCTGGCGGACCAGCATGGCCTCCATATCGTCCTTTCCGTCAGCAAGGGCGAGGAGGTCCTGCCGGCGTTCATGGGCCCCTACATACTGAAGTGACCTTTTTCATCCATGGAAGAAACCCGTTTGACCTTTGAATCCGTTCCCGTGAAAGCGAAGAGAAGGAGCCGCCGGGTCAGCGTATGGCTTTGTGTGCTGTGCGCCGTGCTGGCGGCTGCTTTTGGTATACTCTTCACCTCCCTCTACTACGTGAACCGGTTCTCCGAGCTGGAGCCGGTCTCCGAGGCCATCGAGCTCGTGAAGAAGAACTACTACTTCTTCGACGACAAGACCCAGGAGAGCATGGTCACCGGCGCCCTCAAGGGCCTCTCCTCCTATATGGGGGACGACTACGCCGAGTACTACACCAAGGATGAGTACGACGAGCTGCTGAACAGCAACTCCGGCACCTTCGTCGGCATGGGCGTGCTGGTGTCCGATCAGGGAAACAGCACCTTCATCATCACCGAAGTCTACGACAACACCCCGGCCAAGGAAGCGGGCATCCTGGTGGGCGACCAGCTGATTCGGGCCAACGGCGAGCCCGCCGAGGGGAAGGACCTCAGCGAGTTTTTGGGCTTCGTCACCCATGGGGAGGGGGACGTGAACACCGTGGTGGTGCTGCGGGACGGCCAGGAGCTGACCTTTACCGTCACCATGCGCCAGGTCTATTCCCCCTACGTCACCTATCGGATGCTGGACAGCTCCATCGGCTACATCTATATCTCCGGCTTCCACGGCCAGGTGGTCCGGGAGGTGAAGGACGCCCTGGACGACCTAAGGGGGCAGGGCATGGAGGCTCTGGTGCTGGACGTGCGGGACGACCTCGGCGGATCCCTGTCCGACGTGTGCGACATCGCGGACATCTTCCTGCCCAAGAACAAGGTCATCACCACGGTCAGGAGCCGCGTCAACAAGGAGCAGGTCTATCGCACCCATTCCGACGGCCTCGACATGCCCATCGCCATGCTGGTCAACGGCTACTCCGCCTCGGCCAGCGAGCTCCTCTCCGGCGCCCTGAAGGACAACGGCGCGGCGGAGCTCTTCGGCACCGTGACCTTCGGCAAGGGCATCGTCCAGACCTTCTTCAACATCAACTTCGGCAAGGATGGCACCATCAAGTTCACCACCGATGCCTACTATACGCCCGCCGACGTGTGTATCCAGGGCACGGGCATCACGCCGGACCATATCGTGGAGCTGCCGGAAGGGTTGACCTACTACAACATCCCCTCCATCCCCTATGAAAGCGACACCCAGCTGCAGGCGGCGGTGGAATACCTCAAGGGCCAGGATCGCTGATCCACATCATCCAGCCGCCTTCCGGCGGCTTTTTTACGGGAATCGCTTATGGACGCTTACGTGAACGGCATACGGCTCCACTACGAGCAATACGGGGAGGGACGGCCCCTGGTGCTCCTCCACGGCAACGGGGAGGATCATAGCATCTTCGACGAGGCCATGGAGGTCCTGGGGGAGCGGTTCACCTGCTTCGCCATCGACAGCCGGGGCCACGGGGACAGCGATATGGTGGACGAGCTCCACTACGAGGACATGGCCTCGGACCTGCTGGCCTTCCTGGAGGAGCTGGATCTGTGGGACGTGGCCCTCTGCGGCTACTCCGACGGGGGCATCGTGGCCCTGATGGCGGCCCGCTGGACGGATCGGATCAGCGACCTCATCGTCTGCGGCGCCAACACCCGGCCCCGGGCCCTGAAGCGCCGGCCCTATATGCAGATCCGCTGGGAGCATCGGCAGGACCCCAACATCTACAACACCATCCTGCTGACGGAGCCCCATATCCCGGCGGAGTACCTGCGGGCTATCGAGACTCACACCCTGGTGGTGGCGGGGAGCCGGGACATCATCCGGGAGCGGAACACCCGCTTCATCGCCGAGACCATCCCCGGGGCGGAGCTGTTGATCCTGCCCGGCGAGGACCACGGCAGCTACGTGAACCACTGCGACAAGATCGCCTACATCATCCTGGATTTTTGCGGATAAGGAGGACACTATGGACTGCGTCGTCAAGGATATCGCCCTGTACCCCTCCGGGGAAAAGAAGATCGAGTGGGTCAAGCGGAACATGCCCCTGCTGAACGGCATCCGTTCCGACTTCGAACAGGAGAGGCCCTTCGCGGGGCTTACCGTGGGATTGTCCATCCATCTGGAAGCTAAGACCGCCTACCTCTGCCGGGTCCTGCAGGCGGGCGGCGCCAACATGATCGTCACCGGCAGCAACCCCCTGTCCACCCAGGACGACGTGGCGGCGGCCCTCGTACACGGCAACGGGGAGAGCGCTCCCATGCACGTGTACGCCCTCCATGGCTGCACGGCGGAGGAGTACAGGCAGTGCATCGACCGGGTCCTTGCACACAAGCCGGACATCCTGATCGACGACGGGGGAGATCTCGTCTCCGGGGTCATGGAGCGGTTCCCGGCGCTGAAGGACCATATCCTGGGCGGGTGTGAGGAGACCACCACCGGCGTCATCCGCCTCAAGGCCATGGAGAAGGCGGGGGTGCTCCCGTTCCCCATGATGGACGTGAACAACGCCGATTGCAAACACCTCTTCGACAACCGGTACGGCACGGGCCAGTCCGTCTTCGACGGGATCGACAGGACCACCAATTTGATCGTGGCGGGGAAGACCTGCGTGGTGGCGGGCTACGGCTGGTGTGGCAAGGGCGTGGCCATGCGGGCCAAGGGCCTGGGCGCCCACGTGATCGTCACCGAGGTGGACCCGGTGAAGGCCATCGAGGCCATCATGGACGGGTTCGCCGTCATGCCCATGGCTGAGGCTGCCGGGGTGGGCGACCTGTTCGTCACGGTGACGGGGGATCGGGACGTGATCACGGCGGAGCATTTCGCCTACATGAAGAATGGGGCCATCCTCTGCAACGCCGGCCACTTCGACGTGGAGGTGGACGTGAAATGGCTCCGTGAAAATGCGTTGGAGCGCCGGGACATGAAGCCCAACATCGAGGGCTTCCGGCTGGACGAGGACCGGTGGGTCTACGTGCTGGCGGAGGGACGCCTCGTGAACCTGGCCTCCGGCGACGGCCACCCGGCGGAGATCATGGACATGAGCTTCGCCATCCAGGCCCTGTCCGCCCGGCACATCGCCAGGGAGCACGGGAAGCTGGAGAAAAAGCTCTACGCCGTGCCCAGGGAGATCGATGAGCAGGTGGCCCGCAAGAAGCTCAGGGCCATGGGCGTGGGACTGGACGAGCTAACGCCCCTCCAGGCCGAATATTTGCAAAGCTGGCGGGTATAAATGTTTGACAAAGTGCACGCGCCTGTGCTATTATATCCTTTAGCTAAAATGGGTATTTGCGTGGAGAAGTCCTTCTCCACAGAGGATATACATTAGAGAAACAAACCAACAGGGGGAAACAGGATGAAGAACTATACCGCTGAATCCATTCGCAACGTGGGCGTTTTCGGCCATGCCGGCGAGCGCGGCTGCTCCATCAACATGTCCGTGGAGCCCGTGGAGTGGAAGAACACCAAGATCAACTTTATCGACGCCCCGGGCGGCTACGACTTCTATGGCGACGTGGCCTCCGCCGCGTTCCTGGCTGACAGCGCTCTGATCGTGGTGGGCGCGGTCTCCGGCCCCGTGGTAGGCGCCGAGAAGGCCATGGCCATGTGCCAGGCCCAGGCCAAGCCCCGCATGATGGTCATCAACCAGATGGACCGTGAGAACGCCTCCTTCGAGAAGGTCATGGCCGTGGTCAACGAGAAGTTCGGCCCCAACGTGGCCCCCATCCAGCTGCCCATCATGGAAGGCTCCAACTTCAAGGGTTTCGTGGACATCATCAACATGACCGCGTTCCTGTTCGACGGCAAGAACCTGAAGGAAGTGGCCATCCCCGGGAACCTGAGCGACGAAGCCCAGACCCTCTATGAGAAGCTCACCGAGGCCGCTGCCGAGGCGGACGAGGAGCTCATGGAGAAGTACTTCGAGGAGATGGAGCTGCCCAAGGAGGACATCCTGTTCGGCCTCAGCAAGGGCGTCCAGGAAGGCACCGTGACCCCCGTGGTCTGCACCTCCGCCCTCAACAACGCGGGCGTGTTCACCCTGCTCGACAACATCGTCCACTACCTGCCCTCCGCGGCCGACGCCAAGCTCCCTGCTGCCACGAACGCCAACGGCGACGCCGTGGCCCTGACCCGGGACGGCAAGATGGTGGCTACCGTGGCCAAGACCATCAACGATCAGTTCGGCAAGTACTCCATCGTGAAGGTCCATCGGGGCACCCTGGACATCAACGTGACCCCCTACAACGTGAACAGCGAGAAGGCCGAGAAGCCCTCCGCGCCCTTCCTGATCCGGGGCAAGAAGACCATCGCCCTCGATAAGCTCAACGCCGGCGACATCGGCGCCCTGGCGAAGCTCCAGTACACCGCTACCAACGATACCCTCTGCGATCAGGGTGATATCGTGAAGGTCGCCCCTATCGAGTTCCCCAAGGCCTGCATCGCCCTGGCCATCGCGGCCAAGAACAAGGGCGAGGACGACAAGGTCATCGCGGGCCTCAACCGTATCCGTGAGGAGGATCCCACCATCACCATCGAGAAGAACATCGAGACCGGTGACGTGCTCCTGTGCGGCCTGGGCGAGAAGCATATCGACGTGGTGTGCAGCAAGCTGAAGAACAAGTTCAACGTGGAAGCCACCCTGAACGAGCAGCGCATCCCCTACCGGGAGACCATCCGCTCCACCGCGGAGGCCGAAGGCAAGCATAAGAAGCAGACCGGCGGCAGCGGCCAGTTCGGCGTGGTCAACATCAAGTTCGAGCCCGCCGACGAGGGCGTGGACTACGAGTTCGTGGATGCCATCGTGGGCGGCGTGGTCCCCCGCGAGTTCATCCCCGCCGTGGATAAGGGCCTTCGCGAGGCCATGAAGCACGGCGTCCTGGCCGGCTATCCCATGATCGGCGTCAAGGCCACCCTGTTCTTCGGCAAGTACCATCCCGTGGACTCCAAGGAAGTCGCCTTCAAGTCCGCCGCCCGCCTGGCTTACAAGGCGGCCTGCGTCCAGGCGTCTCCCGCCCTCATCGAGCCCATCTACCGGTACGACATCCTGGTGCCCAACGACAACGTGGGCGACATCATCGGCGATCTCAACCGTCGCCGGGGCCGGATGCTGGGCATGAACCCCGTGGACGGCGGCCTCACCGAGGTGGTGGCCGAAGCGCCTCTTGCGGAGATGACCAAGTACGCCACCGACCTGCTGGCCATGACCCAGGCCCGCGGCTCCTTCAAGAGCGAGTTCGTCCGCTACGAGGACGTGCCGGGCGACAAGGCCAAGAAGATCATCGAGGCGGCCAAGATCGAAGAGGAAGAGGACGAATAATCATTGGACCCATCAGGAGGGAGATCGCGCTCCCTCCTGTTTTTTCATTTTAGTATGAGCTATTCGAAAGACCAGACGGCAGGCATGATCCTGCGAGGCAACATCATCTCCCACGGGCTGTTCATTCTGGTGACCGCGGTCCTTTTCGTCAAGGTGATCCGGGAGACGCCGTCTCGGTACCTGGTGGCTGCGCTGCTGGGCGTCTGCACGGTCTATATGATCTTGCGTACACTGCGCTTCTACCACCTTTACCGGCTGTGGAAGGGCGCACGGTTCGAGATGGAGAACGGCAGAGCCAGGGGCTATGCCGCGGATGAAAAGCTCCGAAAAGGCAGGGATTTCGACATTCCGGCAGACAGCATCGAGAAAGCGGAGATGATCCACGTGCCCATGACCCAGAAGACGCCGCTGACCGCGCTGAAGCTGACCACGGATTCGGAGACGCTCATCCTCTTGGGCCTCGTTTCCGACGAACCCTCCGAAAAGTGGGATTGACAGCCAAATCCCATCCCGACACGTTGCTCGACGAGCAGGACAGGGCAGATTCCTTTTCTAAGAGCAGATCGTCCCCACCGCCTTTAGTACCATCCTATGCCAGATTAACTATCAAGGAGGGATGCCCCATGAACAAGATGCAATGGAAGCTGGAGTTCTACGATCGCTTCTGCCGCCATGAGGCGGAGCTCACGCAGCTCTACCGGGAGCTGTACCACAACGACATGGCCGCCTTCGACCGGTTCGCGGCCATGCTCTACGACGCCTACACGGCTCGCCCCGAAGCATTGAAGCTCATGGACCGGGCCCGGGAAGCCCATGGGGACTGGTACAAGGGCCACGAACTGGTGGGCATGCTCATGTACGTGAACGCCTTTGCGGGGACCCTGCAGGGGGTCCGGGAGAAGCTCAGCTACATCGAGGACTGCGGCGTCAACTACCTGCATCTCATGCCCCTGCTGGAGAGCCCCAAGGGCCGCAGCGACGGAGGCTACGCTGTCAGCGACTTTCGGAAGGTCCAGCCGGAGCTGGGCACCATGGAGGATCTGTACGCCCTCGCCATGGACTGCCACGAGCGGGGCATCGCAGTGTGCCTGGACTTCGTCATGAACCACACCAGCGAGGATCACGAATGGGCCAAGCGGGCCCGGGCGGGGGAGAGGGACTATCAGGACCGGTACTTCTTCTACGAGGGCTGGGACATCCCCAACGCCTATGAGCAGACCGTGCCCCAGGTGTTCCCCACCACGGCCCCCGGCAACTTCACCTGGTGCGAGGAGGCCCACAAGGTGGTCATGACCACCTTCTACCCCTATCAGTGGGATCTGAACTACGCCAATCCCGCCGTGTTCCAGGACATGACGGACAACATGCTGAACCTGTGCAACCACGGGGTGGACGTGATCCGGCTGGACGCGGTGCCCTACATCTGGAAGGCTCTCGGGACCAACTGCCGGAACCTGCCCCAGGTCCACACCCTGGTGCGGATGATGCGGATGGTGTGCGAGATCGTCTGCCCCGGCACGCTCCTTTTGGGCGAGGTGGTCATGGAGCCCAGCAAGGTGGTGCCCTACTTCGGCACCGTGGACCGGCCCGAGTGCCACATGCTCTACAACGTGACCACCATGGCCACCCTCTGGCATACCGTGGCCACCGGGGACGTGCGGTTGCTCCAGCACCAGATGTGCCAGGTCTTCGCCCTGCCAAAGGAGTACACCTTCCTCAACTACCTCCGCTGCCACGACGACATCGGCTGGGGGTTGGACTACCCCTATCTCAGACAGTTCGGCCAGGAGGAGGTCCCCCACAAACGGTTCTTGAACGACTACCTCACGGGCTATTTCCCCGGCAGCACGGCCCGGGGCGAGCTCTACAACGACGATCCCCGCCTCATGGACGCCCGGCTCTGCGGCACCACCGCCAGCCTCTGCGGCATCGAGGCGGCCCGCCAGCAGGAGGACGACGCGGCCCTCGAGAAAGCGGTGCGCCTCGACGAGATGCTCCACGCCTTCATGTTCACCTTGAGCGGCGTGCCCGTCCTCTACAGCGGCGACGAGGTGGGCCGGGAGAACGACTACGGCTATCATCGGGACCCCTTCAAGAAGGAGGACAGCCGGTATCTCCACCGGGGCGACATGGACTGGGCCCTGGCGGACCAGCGCAAGGACGAGACCACCGTGGCGGGCCGGCTCTTCACCGCCCTGCAGCGGATGGAGGGGCTGCGGGCCCAGCACCCGGTCTTCGACGACGAGGCGGACACGTGGCTGCTGGACACGGGCAACGACGCCGTCATCGGCATCGGCCGGTACTACCGGGGGCAAAAGCTCCTGGCCGTCTTCAACTTCTCCCGGCAGGAGCAGACCGCCTGGCTCAAGGAGACGGAGGACTATACCGATCTGATGGCCAGAACAACGACCTCGGCCGATTCTTCGATCCCCATCATCCCGCCGTACTGCGGCTCCTCAAGATGGTGGCGGACAACGCCCATAAGAACGGCATCTGGGTGGGCATTTGCGGCGAGCTGGGCGCTGATTTGGCCTTGACGGAAACCTTCCTCTCCATCGGCATCGACGAGCTGTCCGTGAGCCCCCGCTCCGTGCTGCCCCTGCGGCAGAAGATCCGGGAGACCACGGTGTCCGTGGTACGGGAGAAGGCCATCCATGACCTAATGAGCGACGAAAACGCTCTCTAAACACAGATCGGGGACGCGTCTGCCGCGTCCCCTTCCTTTTATGGGATCGACTTCGTCCAAAACGAAATGCCGCTGGCACCTGTATCTTTCAGGCTCCGTCCAGCACGTGGGCCTTCGGTACACGGCCCTATATATGTGCCGGGACATGAAGCTCACCGGCTGGGTGAAGAACCTGCCCGATGGCCGGGTGGAGCTGGAGATCCAGGGGGACGTGTCCAGCCTCCGCCGGTTCTACATCGAGCTCAAGAGCCAGCCCCACATCCACGTCGCCCACGCGGATATCGCCGAAGTCCCCCTTGTGAGCGGCGAACGGGGATTTTCCGTAAATCCGTTCGTCAGCACGCTTTGAGCTGTTCTTCCGCCCAAGCGGTATACCGGGTTTTTCCGCCGTGTTCTTTCAGCAGCTCCAAATGCTTTTTCGCCTCCGCTTTGTCGCCGACCGCCAAGGCTCGAAGCGTCAACAGCCGGTCTATCTCAAACCGGCGAAGATTGTAGGCGCAGCGGCCATACAGTTCTTCCAATGCCTTTTTATCCGGAAGCCGATCCTCCTGAAGCGCGATATCCGCGTCCAGGAGCAGCCAGCTGTCCTGCAAATTGCGGGCTAAAGCGTTCTTGCTGCGCCAGCAGCCGTCGATGAGCTGACGCAGAGAGGCGGCCGATTCCTTGGCCTGGACAAGATCGCCCAAAGCGCTCTGATACGTACCCTTGTTGGACAAATACAGGCCCCGGAGGGCAGCGTCACTGAGATCGGCTTTGTCAAAGCCCTTCTCCAATAGGGAGAGGGCCGCGGCAAAATCCCCCTTCGCCCCATAGCCGTCCGCCAGATAGGCGTGGGCCACGGCGCGATCCCGGCTGCCTTCGGTCAGGCGATCGGGCACGGGGCCGTAGGCGGCGATGAATTTATCCGGATCCAGCTCCATGTGCAGATATCCCAGATACTGGGTGGTGAGGGAGTTGGCTATCAGATTACGGACGACGCAGGCGGCGAAATAGCCGATCAGCAACGACAACGTGGAGGCGATGATGGGAATATAGACGGGATAGTTCCTGTCGCGAATCCACAGCAGCACACTGAGCAGCACACCCAGACACATGATGCCCCAAAAGGCAAGCTTGCTTTGACGAAATCCTTTAGCCATACATGTACCCTCCTGTCAGTCAAATCTATTGTATACCTGTTGGGCGACAGTGTACAGCACAGCGTGTCATAAAACAAAGCGATTTGTCCGTTTAACAAAAAACAACGCAAAAAACGGATCATATTTGTTCGAAAAAACAAAGAAAAGTGATTTCTTTTCAAACAAAGATGGAGTATACTACCAATATAGAAAGCATCGGACGCAAGGAGCATCCCGGAAAGGAAGGGCCCAGGCATGATACGCATCACGGCGCTGATGGACAATAACCCGTCGGAACACAAAGCGCTCGTCGCAGAGCACGGGCTGTCGTTCTTGGTGGAGAGCTCCGCCTTCAGGATGCTGTTCGATTGCGGTTCCGGCGCTCATCCCTGGGCAAACGCCCATCGGCTGGGGCTGGATGTGCGGTACGTGGACGCAGTGGCATTGAGCCACAGCCATTATGATCACGCCGCGGGGTACAGGGATTTGATCGAGGGCGGCTGCGCCTGCAAAACCCTGTACACAGGCCCTCACTTTTTCGAACCGAAATTCGCCTTCAACGGGGTCCGGTGGACCGATCTTTCCGCTGGCTTTACCCCTGCTTTTCTACAGGAAAACGATATATGTCATACTGTGGTCGATGGATGCAAGGAGATCTTCCCCCATACGTATCTGGTGGGTGACTTCCCTCGGATCCATCCCATGGAGACCATCCCGCGCCGCTTTGTGCGGCAGACGGCGGACGGTTTTGTCGCTGACGATTTTTCCGATGAGATCTGCCTGACGCTGGATGTGAAGGACAAGCTGTACGTGCTGTGCGGCTGTTCCCATCCCGGCATCCTGAACATGATCTCTCTCGTCCACGCGCTCTTCCGCAAGCCGGTGGCGGCCGTATACGGCGGCACCCATCTCATGGAAGCGGACGATGCGCGGATACTGGCCACCATACAGGAGCTTTGCGCGGACGGCCTCGAAACGTTGGGCCTGAGCCACTGTTCCGGCGAACGGACAGACCAGCTGCTGAAGGGAACGGAGGGCGCCCGAGGCTGTCATTTGGGGGCCGGAGACTGCGTTTTCATCGAGGAATAGGAGACTGGGATGCTTCTGGAGGATATGGCCAACGAGATCGTGTCCTTCACCTCCGAGCTGGTGGGGGGACGGACCATCAACGTGATGAACACGGATGGGATCATCGTCGCGTCCACGGAAAAGCATCGCATCGGCTCCTTTCACCAGGGAGCGCTGGAAGCCGTTCGGACAGGGAGGCCTGTTGCGATCCGGGCGGATCAGCTGGCCCAGTATCCCGGCGCCAAGCAGGGATACAATATGCCCCTTCGGGTGAACGGGGCAGTGATCGGTGTGGTGGGCATCTTCGGCGACCCGCCGGAGGTAGAGAACCTGGCCAAGCTGGTGGAAGCCTATGTGACCAAAAGCTATCAGCTGGAGGCCATGATGATCCCCCGTCTGGCGGAGGGAGAGATGCGCAGTCGACTGCTCCATGATCTGCTGATCGGAGACGAGCGATCATTGAGCCATGCCCAGGTGCTGCTGGAATCCCTCCGGCTGGAACTACAGCCGCCCTTTGGCGTTGGGCTGTTTTCCGCGGCGGAGGGGGCTGAGTCCCCGGATTTCCCGGAAAAGGCCATGCGCCTGCTCCAGGACCGGGGCTGTCTCTCGGACGATCACGGCGTAGTCGGCATGGAGCGAGACAAGGTGGTCCTGATCGAAAGCATGGATGTCCTGCGGGAGCTGGGCCGACAGGCGGAGCAAAGCGGCGGACAGCTGCGCTTTTCTTTGGGCAGAGGCTGTGAAAACATCGGTGAGCTGCGGCGCTCCTACGAGGAGGCGATGGCTTTGGAGCTCGTCTCCCTCAAGGCTTTCAGCACCATGGAAGACACAGAGGATCGATGCGCCTGTCAGCTCTATCGGGCGGCGGCGGCGGAGAGCGTCTTCCTCGACAGCCTGGAAGCGAGGCTGTACGAGACCTTTCGGGCCGACGAGGTGCGATCGCTGCTCCAGACTGTGCAGACGTACTACGCCTGCGGACGCAGCGCCAGCCGGGCGGCGGAACAGTTGTTCCTGCACAAGAACACCCTGCAGTATCGCGTGAAGCGGGTGCTCAAATGTCTGGGGCTGCTGGAGTGTGGGGAGTTCCAACAGGAATACGTCATGCGCCTGCTGTTCATCCACGGTAAACGGAAGCAAGGTCTTCAGACCTTGAAATAAAAAGGAGGGTAATAAACCTATGCAAACATTCCTGCTCTTTGCTTTGATCATTGCATCGGTGGTGTTGATGGTCATCGCGATCTCCAAGCTCAAGATGCACCCCTTCATCGTCATGACGTTGATCGCTCTGCTGGTGGGCCTTATCTGGGGCTTCCTGTACCCCGATTCCGGCCTCACACCTGCCAAGGTGGTGGACACTGTCAAGAGTGGATTCGGTAGCATCATGACCAGCATCGGTATCGTGATCCTTTGCGGCACGATCATCGGCACCATTCTGGAGAAGACCGGCGCCGCGCTGACCATGGCTAACTCCATTCTGAAGGTGGTCGGAAAGAAGAACAGCGTGGTCGCCATGGGCGCCATGGGCTACGTGACTGGCATCCCCGTGTTCTGCGATTCCGGCTTCGTGGTTCTTTCTCCCATCAGCCGCGCTTTGGCGGAGCAGTCCGGCACCTCCCTGGCCGTTATGGCCACAGCCCTTTCCGGCGGCCTCTATGCCACCCATTGTCTGGTGCCCCCGACTCCCGGTCCCATCGCCATGGCCGGCACCCTGGAAGCTGATCTGGGCCTCACCATCCTGGTCGGTCTGATCATCTCTATCCCCGCCACGCTGGTGGCCATCGTCTACGCAAAGAAGGTCTCTTCCAAGATCAATATCCCCGCCAACTCCGAATACACCCTGGACCAGCTCAAGGAGAAGTACGGCAAGCTCCCCGGCGCGCTTCACAGCTTCTCGCCCATTCTGCTCCCCATCGTGCTGATCGCTCTGGCTTCTGTGGCCAGCTTCCCCACCAAGCCCTTCGGCGAAGGCTTCTTTGCTACCCTCATCAACTTCATCGGTAATCCTGTGGTCGCGCTGCTGCTGGGTGTGTTCCTGGCCATGACGCTGATCCCCGCTTCCGAGAAGAAGAACACCCTCAAGTGGGTCACCCAGGGCGTCACCGATTCCGCTGCCATTTTGGCCATCACCGGTGCCGGCGGTTCCTTCGGTGCCATACTCAAGCTCCTGCCTATCGCTGACTCCGTGGGCGGCCTTGTTTCCTCCGGCCTGGGCGTGCTCATCCCCTTCATCATCGCCATGATCCTTAAGCTGGCCATGGGTGCTTCCACCGTTGCCATGATCACCACCGCCAGCATGATGGCGCCTCTCATGGAGAGCATGGGCTACACTTCTCCGCTGGCCAGAGTTCTGGTCGTGTTGGCCATCGGCGCCGGCTCCATGGTCGCCTCCCACGCCAACGACTCCTACTTCTGGGTGGTGTCCCAGTTCTCCGACATGAAGACCGAGGAAGCGTACCGCTGCCAGACTGGCATGACCGCCGTCATGGGCATCACGGTCATCATCGTCCTCTTCGTGATCTCCCTGTTCATCTAACCAAATTGGACCTGCGGGCTGCGCTCCTATGGGGCGCAGCCCCTCTTGCGTGAGGAGGTAAACCATGAATCAGCAACTGCGTTCCCATGCCGATTTGATCGTGAAGCAAGCCATCGCCGCCGTCCAGCCGGACGCCGCCGTCCAGCGGGCGTTGAAGCAGATGACCTTCCCCGGCCGGGTGCTGCTGGTAGCGGCGGGCAAGGCCGCCTGGCAGATGGCCAAGGCCGCGTCCGACGTGATGGGCAGCCGCATCGAGAAGGGCGTGGTGGTGACCAAGTACGACCACGTCATGGGCCCCATCGCCAACTTCGACTGCTTCGAGGCAGGTCATCCCGTTCCCGACGAGAACTCCTTTAAGGGCACCCAGGCCGCCTTGGACCTGGTCAGCGACCTGGACGAGAAGGACACGGTGCTCTTCCTCCTGTCCGGCGGCGGCAGCGCCCTGTTCGAGAAGCCCCTGGTGGAACCGGCTGAATTGCAGGATATTACGGGTCAGCTTTTGGCCTGCGGAGCGGACATCACCGAGATCAACACCATCCGCAAGCGCCTCTCCCAGGTGAAGGGCGGCCGGTTCGCCCAGCTGTGCTGGCCGGCCCGGGTGGAGGCAGTGATCCTGTCCGATATCCTGGGCGACCCCCTGGATATGATCGCTTCCGGCCCCGCCTGTCCCGACTCCTCCACGGCGGAGGACGCCCAGCGGATCGCCAAAAAGTACGACCTGAAGATGAGCGACGCAGCCCGGAATCTGCTCAGTGTAGAGACCCCCAAGTCCCTGACCAACGTGCGCTCCCAGATCAACGGCAGCGTCCGCGAGCTGTGCGCCGCGGCGGCCAAGACCTGTGAAGCCCTGGGCTATACGCCCATTCTGCTGACGGACCAGCTCTGCTGCCAGGCCCGGGAGGCGGGCAGCTTTATGGCGTCCATCCTGAAGACCCATCGGGACGACGGCCTGTCCCTGGCCTTCATCGCCGGCGGCGAGACCGTGGTAAAGCTCATCGGCAAGGGCCTGGGCGGCCGGAACCAGGAGCTGGCCCTCTCTGCGGGGACTGGCATCGCAGGCATGCCCGGTGCTGCGGTCTTCTCCGTGGGCAGCGACGGCACCGACGGTCCCACCGACGCGGCGGGTGGCTATGCGGACGGCGACACCTGCGCAGAGCTCCTCACCCAGGGCGTGGTCATCGACGACGTGCTCCAGAACAACGACGCCTACCATGCCCTCCAGAAGGTGGGCGGCCTCATCATGACCGGCCCCACGGGCACCAACGTCAACGACGTGGCCGTGGCCCTGCTGCGGCGGTAAAACCATTCCTGCGCATACAAAGAAGGCAGCGGATCTCCGCTGCCTTTTCTTTTACAATGATTTGCTTACAGCTTCGCCGCCTTCAGCTGCTTCTCCCATTCCTTCACGATGCGGCGGTCGGCGAAGTAGTCGATGCGCATGGCTTTCTCCACCCGGGCCAACGTGGCGTTGGTGATCGCCTGGGCCTTGGCTGTGCCCGCCTGCAGGATGTCGTAGACCGCGTCCAGATCCGCTTCCCACTTGGCTCGCTCCGCCCGGATGGGGGAGAGGGTCTCCTCTAGGACCTGGATCAGGAACTTCTTGCAGGTCCCGTCCCCGAGACCGCCCCGCTGATAGTGCTCCTTCATCTCATCAAGGTTGGCGTACTGGGGCAGGAACTCCCTAAAGTGATCGTCCGTGGAGAATGCGTCCAGATACGTGAACACCACGTTTCCCTCGATGTGGCCCGGGTCCTCGATCCGAAGGTGCTGGGGGTCCGTGAACATCTTCCCGTTCACCTGCTTCTTCACGGTCTTGGAATCGTCGGAGAGGTAGATGCAGTTGCCCAATGACTTGCTCATCTTGGCCTTGCCGTCCACGCCGGGGAGCCGCCGCTGGGTCTCGTTCTCCGGGATCATGGCCTTGGGCATGACCAGGGTCTCCCCGTAGGTCCGGTTGAACTTCTCCACGATCTCCCTGGTCTGCTCGATCATGGGGAGCTGATCCTCGCCCACGGGCACCACCGTGGCGTCGAAGGCGGTGATGTCCGCCGCCTGGGACACGGGGTAGCAGAAGAATCCGGCGGGAAGCCCCTCGTCGGCGAAGCCCCGCATCTGCATCTCCGCCTTCACGGTGGGGTTCCGGGACAGCCTGGCCGTGGTCACCAGGTTCATATAGTAGAAGGTCAGGGCGTGGAGGGCCGGCAGATGGGACTGGATGCAGATGGTGGACTTCTCCGGGTCCAGGCCGGAGGACAGGTAATCGAGAGCCACGTTCACGATGTTGTCCCGGATCTTGGCGGGGTTGTCCGCGTTGTCCGTCAGGGCCTGATCGTCGGCGATGAGGATGTTGATGGCATCGAACTGGCCGGAGTTCTGCAGCTCCACCCGCCGCTTGAGGGAGCCCACGTAGTGACCGAGATGGAGCCGCCCCGTGGGCCTATCGCCGGTGAGGATGATGGTCTCGATATTCATCGAAGAGAGGCTGTCGACCATCTCTTTCGCGCTGTCTTTGACCTTGTCCTTAAGCGTGGCGTGACCAACATATTTTCCATCGACTGCTACATAAGTAGTTGAACCTTTTTTGTCACACTTAACGAAAGCGATCTTATGGTCTTCGAGAAGGTGAGCGCTGCCAGCTAAGACGCGGTGACCTTTATAGGTCATAGCGATGCCTTTTCCGGCGATCTCATCGTACTCAGAGATGAATTCCTGGTATTTGCTTCCATCATCATCACCCATAAGGGCTTTGGCGAGAGGGTGGTTGCTCCTTGATTCTGCGGCAAAGAGATATTCTTTGAATACCTCTTCGTCGATTTCGTTCTGTTTGAAGTGGTCGATGGAGAAGACACCTAAGGTGATGGTGCCGGTCTTGTCGCTAGCGACCGCATCTAAAGAGCTAAGCCAATCGAGATAGGAAGCACCTTTGATGAGGACGCCGTTCTTTGAGGCAAGGCCAATCGCGGCAAAGTATGCGAGCGGCACAGACACGACGATCGCGCATGGGCAAGAAATAACAAGCAAGCAGATTGCGCTATATAACCATGAAGCCCAAACGGTTGGTTCGCTGATGCCAATAAAGAGAGGCGGGATAACCGCTACAAGAACGGCGATTAAGCAAACAATTGGGGTGTAAATTTTTGCAAAAGCCGTGACAACATCAAGCATCGGGAAATTCGAATACATACTCTTTGACGACTGCTATATGTCTGGTGTAGAGACAGTACACTATCTTAAAGAT
>ONNZ01000019.1 GCA_900319345.1 uncultured Eubacteriales bacterium | reverse complement strand
CCACCTGTTCCCATTCCGAACACAGAAGTTAAGCTCACATACACCGACAATACTTGGCTGGCAACGGCCCGGGAAGATAGGCAGCCGCCGGGACCCCAAGAGTCACTCCAACGAGTGACTCTTTTCTTTTTGCTCAAGCGGCCTATCGCCGAATAAAGTCTCTTTTCCTAAGCCTCGGAATAGTGTATACTAAAGCTGTAATACGGGTAAATGCAAGGAAGGGACGCTGTATGTGCGGACGGTTTCGCATCCAGGATCAGCCCAGCGACGAAAAGCTGGCGGAGCTGTTCCAGCAGGCCATCGAAATATCGCTGAAGCTGGGGGCCAAGATAGTCACCTCCGGTGACGTGCGGCCCACGGACATCGCCCCAGTGCTGGCGCCCTCCGCCCGGAACCGGGCCCTGGGAGCCTTCCCCATGCAGTGGGGCTTCACCCACCCCAAACGGGGCATGCTGGTCTTCAACACCCGCATGGAGACGGCCCAGGAGCGGGAGATGTTCGCGGGCAGCGTCAACGACCGCCGGTGCCTGATCCCCGCGGCGGCGTACTACGAGTGGAAGAAGACCGACCCCAAGCGGAAGGAGCGATACGCCTTCAAGGCGGAGGACGGGTCGCCCCTGTTCCTGGCGGGGCTATACATCCGCACCTCGGACCAGCACAAGCTCCCCTGCTTCACCGTGCTGACCCAGGACGCGGACAGGACCATCCGGGAGCTCCACCCCCGCATGCCCGTGCTGGTGCCCTACTCCCGGGCAGAGGAATGGCTCTCCCCGGACACGGACTTTTTGGGCATGATCCAAAACCTGCGGGTGGCCGTGACGGCCGAACGAGCATAATACTGTATACAACAACAGCGCTCCTTGCCGGAGCGCTGTTTTCCTGTCAGCAATTTTACGCCTGGCCGAAGAAGTCCAGGATGGCCTTGATGGCCTCGTCCATGGCCCGGGGGTCCTGGAACCGGTGGTCGGCGTTGTCCACGGGCACGAACTCCAGAAGCTGGTCGTCGGCGAAGGCTTGGACCATCTCGAAGGGTACGATCTCGTCCTTCCGGCCGTGGAGAATCAGGATATCGTCCATATAGGGCGTGAAATCGGCGTGGAGCAGGTCCACGGCCCGTATCTGATCCAGATACACCTTGTCCACCGTCACCTTCCGATCGAAGCCCACGGCCGCCTCCTTGCCCTTCTGGAGCTTCTCCAGCTCCTCTGGGGTCAATATGCGCTCCGCCTGGACCCGATAGTGGTCCACGGAGGGGCAGCGCAGGGCCAGCTTGAGAAAGGGGTTGCCGTGCTCCAAAATGTACTTGAGGAACAGGAAACCCCCGAAGCTGGTGGCGTACCCGTAGAGCCGGGGCGCGCCGTACCGCTCCCGGATGTCCTCCATGACGGCGGTGAGGTACCCGTCGCAGTCCTCCAGGCGCAGCTTCTTCCGCACGTCGTCCCCGTGGCAGGGCCAGTTGAAGGTGACCGTGCACAGCTTCAGCTTGTCCAGGGCCCGCTGGGCGAACCGCTCCGCCGCCTTGTTGTCCTTGTGACCGCCGAAGCCGTGGCCGTAGAGGACCACCCCGGGGACGGCCTTTTTGTCCTCATAATAGAGCTTGCAGCTCACGTTGTACCCGTTGCGGGAGATGTGGTATTCCTGGCTTTTCATACCCTCAAAAAAGCGCCCTGCCCGGCGGCAAGGCGCATGTGGTTCCGTAAGTTACGCCTGGGGCCCGTCGCTGCGGGCGTCCAGGGCGGCCCGGCGGGCGGCCCGCTTCATTTCGGCCTCGGCCTGGGCCTTCTTCTTCTCGTCCTCCACCTGGGCCCGGATCTTGTTTTCGATCTCGTCGCACAGCTCCGGGTTGTCCTTCAGGAACTGGCGGGCGTTGTCCCGGCCCTGGGCGATGCGCATCTCGCCGTAGTTGAACCAGGCGCCGGACTTGGTCATGATCTTCCGGGCCACAGCCTGGTCGATGACGCTGCCCTCCCGGGAGATGCCCTCGCCGTAGAGCATGTCGAACTCCGCCGTGCGGAAGGGCGGGGCCACCTTGTTCTTGACCACCTTCACCTTGGTGCGGCTGCCCACGGCCTCGCCGCCCACCTTGAGGGTCTCGATCCGCCGCACGTCCAGGCGCACGGAGGCGTAGAACTTCAACGCCTTGCCGCCGGGGGTGGTCTCGGGGTTGCCGAACATGACGCCCACCTTCTCCCGGAGCTGGTTGATGAAGATGACCACGCAGTTACTCTTGTTGATGGCGCCGGTGAGCTTCCGAAGGGCCTGGCTCATGAGCCGGGCCTGCAGCCCCACGTGGGAATCGCCCATGTCGCCCTCGATCTCCGCCTTGGGCACCAGGGCCGCCACGGAGTCCACCACCACCACGTCGATGGCGCCGGACCGGACCAGGGATTCGGTGATCTCCAAGGCCTGCTCGCCGGTGTCGGGCTGGGACACGTACAGGTCGTCCACGTTCACGCCCAAACTCTCGGCGTACACCGGGTCGAGAGCGTGCTCCGCGTCGATGAAGGCCGCCGTGCCGCCCATCTTCTGGGCCTGGGCCACCACGTGCAGGGCGATGGTGGTCTTGCCGGAGGACTCGGGCCCGAAGATCTCCACGATCCGGCCCCGGGGGATGCCGCCCACGCCCAGGGCGATATCGAGGTCGATACAGCCCGTGGGGATGGCGGAGATGTTGAGGTTCGCGGAGCTGTCGCCCAGCTTCATGATGGCTCCCTTGCCGAACTGCTTTTCGATCTGCGCAAGGGCTATTTCAAGGGCTTTTTCCTTATCCAGCATAGTGATACCGTCCTTCTTTTGTCTTCGATTCAGTATACCATAGTTCCGTCATTTCGTACAGAGATTTTTGGGCGTAGAGTCCCATAAAGCGCTCATTTTGCGCACAGCTTCCGGCGCAGCAGATCCAGGGCGTGGAGCACGGCCAACCGCCGTATGCGGCTCCGCTCCCCGGTGAGATGGAGCTCCTTCACCTCTACGCCGTCTTTGCTGGCCAGCGACACGTACACCAGGCCTACCTGCTCCCCGTCGGGGCCGGCGTAGCCCGTGGTGGCCAGGGCGTAGTCCGTGCCCGCCTTCCGCCGCATGCCCGCGGCCATCTCCTGGGCGCACTCCCTGGACACGGCGGTGTATTTCTCCAACGTCTCTGCCTTCACGCCCAGGGAGCCCATCTTGGCCTCGTTGGCGTAGGTCACGTCCCCCTCGACGAAGTAGGCGGAGCTGCCGCCCAGGTCGATGAAGGCGGAGGAGAGGAGCCCGCCGGTGCAGCTCTCGGCGCAGGACAGGGTGGCCTTCTGCTCGATGAGCAGCCGGTGGCACACCGCCGCCAGCTCCTCGTCGTTCTCGGAGTAAACCACGTCCCCGAAGCGGCGCTCCACCTCGGCAACGATGGGGGAGAGGAGGGCTTCCCCTTCCGCGTCGGTCTTGGCCTGGGCGGTGATCCGAAGCTTCACTTCGCCGGTCTCGCAGTAGGTGGCCAAGGTGGGGTTGGTCTGGCCGTCGATCAGATCCTTCAATTCGTATTCCACGTCGCTCTCGCCCTTGCCGAAGATGCGGAGCATGTGGGTGTAGAGCCGGTGGCCGCTGCGCTGCTCGAGATAGGGCATCACGTAGTCCGTGAACATGGGCCGAAGCTCCCGGGGCGGGCCGGGCATGAGGATGGCCGCCTTCCCGTCCTTCTCCATGAGGCAGCCGGGGGCGGTGCCCCGGGGGTTGGGGAGGATGGTGCAGCATGTGGCGGGGAACATGGCCTGCTTTTTGTTGTTGGGGGCGGGCTTCCGGCCGAAGCCCTTGAACCGCTCCACGATCCTGTCCCATTCCTCGGGGTACAGGACCAGCTCGAGGCCCAGGGCCGCCGCCACGGTCTCCTTGGTGAGGTCGTCCTCCGTGGGCCCGAGGCCGCCGGAGAACAGCACCACGTCGGATCGATCGAGGGCCGTCAGCACCGCCTCCGTGAGCCGCTGAGGATTGTCGCCCACCACCTGTTGGCGGTACAGGTCCACCCCCAGGGGGGCCAGCTTCTCGGCCATGAACTGGGCGTTGGTGTTCACGATCTGCCCCATGAGGAGCTCGGTGCCCACACAGATGATTTCCGCGATCATAGTATCACCCCTGTTGGATCAGGTTTTTGTTCTTGTACACGTAGTCCCAGCCGGACCACAGGGACATGATGAGGGAGGCGTAGAGGAGGATGAGGCCCACGATCCGAAAGACCTTCCAGACGTGGCCCACCATCAAAAAGGGTAGGGCGATGTCCTGGAGGGTGGTCTTGATCTTCCCCAGGTTCCCCGCCGCCAGCACCACGCCCTTGCTGGCCGCCACCAGCCGAAGGCCGGAGATGGCGAACTCCCGGAAGATGAACAGGATGGTCACCACCGGGGGGACCTTCCCCTGGGCCGTCAGCATGATGAGGACCGAATTCACCAACAGCTTGTCCGCGATGGGGTCCATGAACTTGCCGAAGTCCGTGACCATGTTGTGTGCCCGGGCGTAGCGGCCGTCCACCGTGTCGGTGACGGAGGCCACGATGAACAGGACCACCGCCACCCACATGCCCCAGCTGGGGGGCAGGTAGAAGCAGAGGATGATGAAGGGCACCAGCAGGATGCGCAGGATGGTCAGTTTGTTGGGAAGATTCATGTTCTTCATAGGGCCTCTCCTTTCATGTCGTACTCGCCTGCATGGGTGAGGCGGATGGATTCATATTCGCCCACGGCGTGATAGCTTTTGCGGGGGATCTTCACCCGGCCGTCCACGTCCGGGGCCTCCCGGGGGGTCCGGCCCACGGCGTGGGTCCGGGTCAATTCTTCGATGAGCAGCTCCGTCTGCCGGCCCACCCAGCGCTGGTTCCGCCGGAGAGAGATGGGCCGCTGCTGGGCCATGAGGGCGGAAAGGCGCTCTTGCTTCACCTCGTCCGGCACCTGATCCGGCATCTGGGCGGCCTTGGTGCCCTCCTCCGGGGAGAAGGCGAAGGCCCCCACCCGGTCGAAGGGGTAGTCCCTAAGGAAGGTGAGCAGGGTCTCAAACTGCTGATCCGTCTCCCCGGGGAAGCCCACCATCATGGTGGTGCGGAGGGTGAAATCGGGGTAATTCTTGTATAGGTAGTCGAGGAGGCCCCGGATATAAGCCCCGCTGCCCCGCCGGTGCATGCGCTTTAGGATATCGTCGTCGATGTGCTGCAGGGGGATATCCAGATACGGGATCAGCTTCTCTCCCTCCGCCAGGGTGTCCAAAAGGGCTTCGTTCACCGTGTCCGGGTAGGTGTAGAGGACCCGGACCCAGTGGAGGCTGTCGATGCCGTTCAACTCCTTCAGCAGGGGCACCAGCATGGACTTCCCGTACCGGTCCACCCCGTAGCCCGAGGTGTCCTGGGCGATGACGGTGAGCTCCGTGACGCCCCGGTCCGCCAGGGCCTTGGCCTCGTCGATGAGCTGCTCCATGGGCTCCGAGCACAAATTCCCGCGGATCAGGGGGATGGCGCAGTAGGTGCAGCGGTTGTTGCACCCGTCGCCGGTGCGCAAAAAGGCCCGGTAGGGGGGCGTGGTCAGCAGCCGGTCCGAAAGGTTGCAGCTCATCTTGGGCAGGGGCTGGCCCAGCTTCTCGGAGAGGAGCCCCGGGAGCTTCTCGTACTCCCGGACCCCCAGCAGGATATCTATCTCCGGCAGCTCTTCCAAAAGCTCCGCCCGATACCGCTCCGTCAGGCAGCCCGTGGCCACCAGGACCCGGCAGCGGCCCCGTTCCTTATATTGAGCCATCTCCAGGATGGTGTTGATGCTTTCCTCCTTGGCCGGGTCGATGAACCCGCAGGTGTTCACGATCAGCACCTCCGCCTCGCTGGGGTCGGGGGTGAAATCGTAGCCGAACCGCCCTAAAAGGCCCAGCATCCGTTCCGTGTCCACCTGATTCTTGGCGCAGCCAAGGCTGATGACGCCTACCTTCATGCCTTCTCCTCGTCCTCGTCCCAGGGGGCCTCGTCGTCCTCAGCAGCGTCGTCGTCCCCGTAGCTGCCGGACCCGTCGCCGAAGATGGCCTCCCACTGGGAGCGCTTGATGAGCACCTTCCGGGGCTTGCTGCCGTCGAAGCCGGACACGTAGCCCTGCTCCTCCATCATGTCCACCAGCCGGGCCGCCCGGGCGTAGCCCACCCGGAGCTTCCGCTGGATCATGGAGATGGAGGCCTGGCCGGAATCGAGCACGATCCGGACCGCTTCGCCCAAGAGATCGTCCTCCTGCTTGCCCTCGCCGAAGACGCCGCCCTTGGCGCCGCCGCCGCCGGACATGGCCTGCTCGGCCTCGCTGTCGAACTGCTGCTCGCCGCCGTTCTTGGCCTTGATATCGTTGACCACCGCCTCCACCTCCTCGTCGGAGACGAAGGCTGCCTGGAGCCGGGTGGGTTTGGCCGCCCCGTTGGGGTGGAAGAGGCAGTCGCCCCGGCCCAACAGCTTCTCCGCGCCGGTGCTGTCCAGGATGATCCTTGAGTCGATGGCGGAGCTGACGGCGAAGGCCGCCCGGCTCGGGATGTTGGCCTTGATGAGGCCGGTGATGACGTCGGCCGAGGGCCGCTGGGTGGCCACGATGAGATGGATGCCCGCCGCCCGGCCCAGCTGGGCGATGCGGCAGATGCAGTCCTCCACCTCGTCGGGGGCCACCATCATGAGATCGGCCAGCTCGTCCACGATGACCACGATCCGGGGCAGCCGGTTCCGCTCCTCCTCCTGGATCTCGTTGTAGCGGGCCAGGTCTCTAGCGCCCCGGTCGCTGAACTTCTTATACCGCATGGTCATCTCGTTGACGGCCCAGCGGAGGGCGCTGGCGGCCTTCTTGGGGTCGGTGACCACGGGGATCAAGAGATGGGGCAGGGTGCTGTACACGGACAGCTCCACCTGCTTGGGGTCCACCATGATGAGCCGCAGGTCCGCGGGGGCGGACTTGTAGACCATGGACAGGATGATGTCGTTGATGCACACGGACTTGCCGGAGCCGGTGGAACCGGCGATCAGCATATGGGGCATCTTCGCGAGGTCCGCCACCACGATCTTGCCGCCGATGTCCTTGCCGATGGCCATGGTCACGGGGGACTTGGCGTTCCTGAACTCGTCGGTGTCGATGATCTCCTTCAGCAGCACCGTGGCGGCGGTCTTGTTGGGCACCTCCACGCCCACGGCAGCCTTGCCGGGGATGGGGGCCTCGATGCGCACCCGGGGGGCGGCGAGGGCCAAAGCAAGGTCGTTAGAGAGGGTGGTGATCCGGTTCACCCGCACGCCCCGGGCGGGCTGCAGCTCGTACCGGGTGACCACGGGGCCCACGGACCAGCCCAGGGGCCGGCACTCGATGTTGAAGCTCGATAGGGTCTCGATCAGCAGGTCCATGGTCTTCTCCGGGGTCTCGGAGGCCGTGCGGTAGTTCTTCTCCGGGGTCTTCAGTACGTCCAGGCTGGGCCGCTGATACTCGATGACGGGGGCCTCCATGGGCTCCGGCAACGCTTCGCCGGTGGCCTCGTCGTGGTATACGAACTTCTTGTCGGGGGCCCGTTCCGGCTCCGGCAGGGGCGCCTCCCCCTCCTTGTAGGGGGTGGCCTCGGTGAAGGCCTTGAGATCGTCCATGGTCATGTTCTTGGGATCGACCGGACGTGTTTTTGCTTCGGCCGGGCGATCGCAGGGATCGGCGGGCCGGAGGGGCTTGGGCTCCTCCGCCTCGGGGGCATGGCCGAAGATGGACACGTCCTCCAAAGGCGTGGGGGCCTCCGGGGCCGGCGTCTCCGCCGGGCGGCTCATCTTGGACCGCCGGGGCGGCATCTTGAACAGTTCCTCCTTGGGCGCCGGGGGGGTCAGATCGGGCACCGGCTTGTTGGCGGGCAGGGGCCCGTCGCCGGGGAGCCGCAACACGTCGTCGATGGGCTCGTCCACGAAGGCGGGGCCCACGGTCTTGGGCTTTCGGGCCAGGGGGCCGCCCGAGGGGAAGAAGGAGAGGTCGTCCTCGCCTTCCGGCCGCTTCTTGGGCTCCTCCGCCTCCGGCACGAAGAAGACCTCGTCGAAGGGGACCTTGCTCTTCTTCCGGGGGGCGGGCTCCGCCTTGGGCGCAGGCTTGCCGCCAGGCTGGGGGATGTCTTCGAGATGCCCCAGCTTGTCCGGGTCCACCTCGGGGACGGAAGCTTGCTTCTGGTCCTCCACGGACTGGATGAACAGGGATTTTTGCTTCCGGGCGGGCAGGGCGTTGGGCTCCGAGGCCACCTCGTCGTAATCGTCCTCCGGGGCCTCCGCATCCAGCCGTTCGATGGCGGTGGCCATCTTGTTCTTGAGCAGCTCCGGGAAGGTCTTGAGGCTGATGCGGGTGATGAACAGCAGGCACACCACGATGCCCGCCACCACCACCACGCCGCACAGGGTCCGGCCGCCGATCAGCTCCAGCACGTAGCAGAGGAGACCGCCGGTCCACGATGAACTTGGCGATGGGGATGGCCTTGCCCTCGGCGTCCCGGGCGCTGTAGTTGGTGAAGAGCTGGGTAAGGGCCGCCACGAACACCACCAGCAGCACGCACACCAGCAGCCGGCCCGAGGCGGGCATCCGCTTGCGCCCGGCGATGGAGAATATGCCCAGCAGCAGCAGGAAGGGCGGCAGCCCAAAGGCCACCACGCCCACGGCCCCGAAGAGCACCTTCTGCAAAGCTACTCCCAGGGGCGCTTCCGTGGCCCGATAGAGGTATAGACCGAGAAGCACGCCCAGGGCTATGAGCACCACGCCCAAGACCTCCGCGCCCACCCGCTGGGACACGGTGGCCTCCCGGATGGCTTCCTCCTTCTGTTCCCGGCGCTCCGCCGCTGTCAGCTTAGGCTGGGCGGGCTTCTTGGAGGCTGCTTTTTTCGTATTCTTTTTTCCGCCGCTGGGGGCGGTTTTCTTCTTCTGTGCCAATGCGTTTCACTCCTGCAAGGGGGCACATGTTACCCCATATTATTTCAACTATAAGTATACACCCGCGCCTACCCCTTGGCAAGGCCGCCGGGGTCCGGGGGCCGGTGAATAGAGTGTGAATAATTGTGGGCTCTTGCAATACGGGGGAAGGTCAGGTATACTAAATCCACTATCCACCGGGAGGGGCACATGAAGCCGGAACTTTTGATTTGGGACTGGAATGGCACCATACTGGACGACGCCCTGGTCTGCAAGACCATCGCCAACATCATGCTCAGCGAGCGGGGCATCCCCACGCTGCCGGACATGGACGCCTATCGGGCGGTCTTCGGCTTCCCCATCAAGAGCTACTACGAGAAGATGGGCTACCGCTTCGGCCCGGAGGACGAGCCCTACGAGCACGTGGCCGATGAGTTCATAATTTGGTACGACAAGCTCTACCGGACCGCCCTGCTGCGGCCCGGCATCGTCCCCTTCCTCGACAGGCTGAAGGGGGAGGGCTACCGGCAGGTGCTTCTGTCCGCCACCCGGTACGATCAGCTGGTGGAGCAGGTGGCGGCCTTTGGGGACGTGGGGGACCGGTTCGAGCGGAAGCTGGGACTCACGGACCACTACGCCTTCTCCAAGGCAGCCCTTGCGCGAGACTTCATCGAAAGAGAGGGCATTCCCCGGGAAAGGACCCTGTTCATCGGCGATACGGACCACGATTTCGAGGTGTCCTCCGCCATCGGCTGTCCCTGCGTGCTCCTGGAGGGCGGCCACCAGAGCCGGGAGCGCCTCAAGGCCATGGGCGTTCCCGTCCTCCCGGACCTCGCAGCCCTCGGGGACTACCTGGACAGGCTGTGATTGCACTCAACCGTTCCTTGCAGACCGGAACTCAAGGAACGGTTGCTTCTCTTTTGGGGCGTCGTGGGCTATGATGCAGCCATGACCGGTCGAATCTGACGAAACGAGGAAAAGACGATGTTCGATACCATGCAGGTGGGCCGCCGCATCCGGCAGGCCCGGATCGAGAAAAACATGACCCAGATGGCCCTGGCGGACGCCATGGGCGTAAGCTACCAGGCCGTGTCCAACTGGGAGCGGGGCAACGCCATGCCCGATATATCGAAGCTCCCGGAGCTGTGCGAGCTGTTGGGCATCACCTTTGAAACCCTGGTGGGCGGCCCCTCCCGGGAGACGAAGACCGTGGAGAAGGTGCTGGAGGGGGAGCCGGTGACCGTGCAGGAGGTCGCCGAAGTGGCGTCCCTGCTGCCCCCGGAGACGGTGAGGGAGAGCGCCGAAAGGGCGAAGGCAAGGGAGGAGGTGGACTTTGCCAGCCTCAAGGCCTTGGCCCCCTTTCTGGATGAAGGATACCTGGACGCTATGGCGGAGCAGCTGGGAAAGACCGATATGAAGAAGGTGATCGCCCTGGCGCCGTTCTTGTCTTCCGGGGAGCTGGACCGGCTGGCGCAGCGGGCCCGGGACACCGACTATGGCTCGCTGATCGCCCTGGCGCCCTTCCTGGGTCAGGAAACGCTGGACCGTCTGGCGGAGGATATGGCCGAGCAGGAGGCGCCGGAGGTGAAGCAGCTGGTGGGGCTCGCTCCATTCCTGGGAGAAAGCACCTTGGAAAAGCTCATGGACAGGCTCCAGGCGAAGGGCCTGACCTGGAAGCAGCTGGTGCCCTTCGCACCCTTCCTGTCCCAGGAGACCCTTAAAACGCTGCTGAGATAGGTACCGGATAGAGATCCTCCCATATCGGGCCCGTATCGATAGAAATCTATCTGAAACAGGCAGAAAACTAGCGAAGACAAAGACAAGGACAAAGACAAGGACAAAGACAAAGACGAGGACAAAGACAAAGACAAGGACAAGGACAAGGACAAAGACAAGGACAAGGACAAAGACGAGAGAGAGCATATATATATCCCCCCAGGGGGATGCTCTCTCTTTTTTTTCTCCCCCTTGGGGAGAGAAAAAAAGGGCTCCGCCTTTTCGACGGAGTCCTTTTGATTTGCTGTGGATCAGCCATTCCTGCGCCATGCCATAGGGGCAAATAACAATAGCATGGGGAAGATCTCGAGACGCCCGAAGAGCATGTCCAATGACAGGACGATCTTGGAGAGGTCCGAGAAGGCGGAATAGTTCCCCGTGGGGCCCACCATGTTGAGACCGGGGCCGATGTTGCTGATGCAGGCGATGACGGAGGTCAACGTGGTGACGCCGTCGTAGTTGTCGAAGGACACGATGAGGGCGGACACGGCCAGGATGAAGAAGTAGGCCAGGGCGAACACGTGGACGCCCCGGACGGTGGAATCGTCCACCATCTTCTTGTTGAGCCGCACCACGTGGACGCTCCGGGGCCGGAGCATGGAGGCGATCTGGTTCTTCAGGCTCTTGATGAGGATCAGGATGCGGCTCACCTTCATGCCGCCGCCGGTGCTGCCGGCGGAAGCGCCCATGAACATGAGGAGCACCAGAATCCACTTAGAGAGCTCCGGCCACAGGTTGAAGTCCACCGTGGAGAAGCCCGTGGTGGTGATGATGGAGCAGATGGTGAAGAACACGTGGTGGATCGCCTCGCCCAGGCTGGGGAAGAGCTTGCGGGTGTTGAGGACCAGGATCACCAGCACCCCCAGGATGATGCCCACGTACCAGTGGAGCTCCTCGTCCTGCAGGGCCCGCTTAGTTTGCCGGGTGAGGATCAGGTAGTACACGGAGAAGTTCACGCCGAAGGCCATCATGGCGAAGGACAGGACCGTCTGGGTGTAGGGACCGTAGGCCGCGATGCCCGCGTTCTTGATGGCGAAGCCCCCGGTGCCCGCCGCGCCCACGGCGTTGCAGAAGCTGTCGAAGGCCGGGTCGCCGCCCAGGACCAGCAGCAGGAAGGTCAGCAGGGTGATGCCGAAGTAGATGGCGTAGAGGACCCGGGTGGTCTTGCGCATGGTGGGGGACACCTTGCCCACGTCCGGGCCCGGGCTCTCGGCCCTAAGGAGGTGCATACTTTCGCCGCTGCCCTTACTGAGGGGGATGATGGCCATGACGAACACCAGCACGCCCATGCCGCCGATCCAGTGGGTGAAGCTGCGCCAGAACAGCAAGCCCCGGCACAGGCCCTCGATGTTGGTCAGGATGCTGGCCCCCGTGGTGGTGAAGCCGGAGGCGGTCTCGAAGACGGCGTCCACGTACCGGGGGATCTCCCTGGAGATGGCGAAGGGCAATGCGCCGAACAGGGACATGAGCACCCAGCTCAACCCCACGATCACGAAGCCCTCCCGGGCCTGCATGCTGTGGTCCCCCTTCTGGCCGATGAACAGCAGCAGGGAGGAGAAGAGGAGCAGGGCCAGCATGGTGATGAGGAACCCGTTCACCGCGCCCCAGGTCTTGTCCACGATGGCGATGATGAGGGCGGGGAGCATCAAGATGGCTTCCCACCGGAGGATATGGCCGATGAAGTATCGGACGGCCCGGCCGTTCATAGGCTGCCTCCCGGGAACACGTCCTTAAGCTCGGAGATGGTCACGTCCCGGGGCGCCACGATCACCACCCGATCCTCGGGCAACAGACAGTCGTTGCCGCTGGGTATGATGAGCTGCCGGTTCCGGGCGATGGCCGCCACCAGGGTGTTCTTCCGCTTCCGGGTCTGGAGGGCCTTGAAGGGGATGTCGCAGTAGCTGGCGCCGGCGGGGACCACGAACTCCATGGCCTCCACCCGCCCGTCCATGTACCGGCTCAGGGCCAGCATGGACTGGCCGGACCGGCTGCCCATGGCCCGGACGTAGCGGACGATCTCGTTGGCGGTCAAAAGCTTGGGCGAGACGATGGTGTCGATGCCGGCGTTGGTGTAGACCTCCAGGTGCTCCGTCCGGTCGATCTTGGTGACGGTCTTGGGCACCTTCAGGTAGTTGGCAAACATGGAGATGGTCAAATTCTCCTCGTCGAAGCCCGTGAGGGCCAGCACCGCGTCCGTGTCCTTCACGCCCTCCTCGAGAAGCACCTCCTGCAAGGAGCCGTTGCCGCAGAGGATGGTGGCCTCGGGGAGCATGTCGGTGAGAAGCTTGCACTTCTGCTCGTCGTTGTCGATGATGGTGACGCGGATCTTGTTCTTCAGCAGCATCCGGGCCACGTGGATGGCGATGCGGCTGCCGCCCACGATCATGACCTTACGGATGCTGGGGGTGGAGAGCTTGAGATCGCTCATGAACCGGACCAGGCCCGAGGCCTCCGCGGTGATGGAGATCCTATCGTTCCCCTGGAGCACGAAGGTGCCGTCGGGGATGGTGACCTCGCCCTGGCGCTCCACGGCGCAGATCAGGGCCTTCTCGTCGGTGATGCGCCTCAGGTCCATGAGCTTGAGCCCGTCCAGCTTGCTGCCGGGGGCCACCTTCAGCTCCACCAGCTCCGCCTTGTCTCGGAGGAAGGTCTCCCGCTTCAGGAAGGCGGGGAAGCGGAGGATGCGGAAGATCTCGCGGGCGCAGGTGAGCTCCGGGTTGATGCTGAGGGAGATGTGGAATTCGTCCTTTAAAAGCCGCAAGTCGCTGTCGTACTCCGGGTTCCGGACCCGGGCGATGGTGTTCCTGGTGCCCAGCTTCCGGGCCACCATGCAGCTCAGGAGGTTGACCTCGTCGCTGTCGGTGCAGGCGATCAGCAGGTCCGCCCGGGCCGCGCCCGCCTCCTCCAGCACGGAGCCGGCGGCGCCGTTGCCGCAGAGGGTGGCTACGTCCAGCGTCTCCTGGAGCTTCTTGAGCACCCGATCGTCGTTGTCGATGGTGACGATGTCGTGGCCTTCGGCGCACAGCTGGGACGAAAGGGTGGTTCCCACCTTGCCCTGGCCGACCACAATGATGAACATATCTTTGCCCCCATGTTGATAATGATTATCGTATATATTACCATATCTCCGCTTTTTTGGCAACTTGTCCCCGCCAGCGTTCAAGGAATGTTCATTTGACGCCCCCTCCCCGAGGGGCTACAATGGGGCTGAAAATGACGAAAAAGGGAGAAAACCTATGCAGATCGTGGTCCTGGACGCAAAGACCCTGAAGGTGGAGGAGCTGGACCTGAGCCCCTGGCGGGCGTTGGGCACCCTGTCCCTCTACGATAGGACGGACCCGGCGCTGGTGCCCCAGCGGCTTCGGGGGGCGGACGTGGTGCTGACCAACAAGGTGAAGCTGTCCGCCGACGCCCTGAAGGGGGCGGCCTCCCTGAAGATGATCGGCGTCCTCGCCACGGGGTACGACGTGGTGGACGTGAAGGCCGCCCGGGCCCTGGGCATCCCCGTGTGCAACGTGCCCGGCTACGCCGCCGGGGGCGTGACGGAGAGCGTGTTCGCCTTTCTGCTGGAGATGACCCGCCGGACCTATCAAAGCACCGCCCGCATCCGCCAGGGGGCCTGGACCGCCTGCCCGGAGTTCTGCTGGTGGGAGAGGACCCCCATGGCCCTGGAGGGGAAGACCCTGGGCGTGGTGGGCTGCGGGGCCATCGGGTCCCGGGTGGCGGCCGTAGGCCGGGCGTTCGGCATGCGGGTGCTGGGGTATGCCCGGCACGAGCATCCCGCCTTTCCCGGCAAGCAGGTGCCCTTGGAGGAGCTGTTGGCCGCGTCGGACGTGATCAGCCTCCATTGCCCGGCCACGGCGGAGAATATGGGCTTTATCAATGCCGAGACCATCGAGAAGATGAAGGACGGGGCCCTGCTCATCAACACCGCCCGGGGGTCGTTGGTGAACGAAATGGACGTGGCCGCGGCCCTTATTTCCGGGAAGCTGGGGGGCTACGGGGCGGACGTGGTGAGCCGGGAGCCCATCGACATCCACAACCCCCTCCTGAAGGCGCCCAACTGCTACCTTACGGGCCACTCCGCTTGGGCCACCGTGGAGGCCCGGCAGAAGATCGTGGACGTGACGGCAGACAGCATCCGAGGCGTGCTGGAAGATAAGCCAGTGAATGTTGTCAACTGATCCCCTTATCCCATATAAAGTTCTTTGGGTCGCACCCTTTCTTTCAAGAAAGGGTGCGTGCTTTTATTCGTTCCTATAAAAAATACTTGTCAAAAAGCGGCGCAAAGGGTATGATATATATAACTATAATCGGGGTCTGGTATCCATGCTGCTCTTGACGGAACGAACGCTGACGGCCTGCCGCCTTCACGGGCGGGAGGCTGTGGTGTGCGCATTCTCCGGCGGGCCCGACTCCACGGCGCTGCTGCTGGAATTGCGGCGGCTCCGGGACGAGGGGCGGATCGGCCCTCTGTACGCGGCCCATTACGAGCACGGCATCCGGGGCGTGGAGGCCCGGGCGGACCTCTGCTTCTGCCGGAAGACGTGCCTGGAGCTGGGGGTGCCCCTGTTCAGCGAAAGCGGGGACGCGCCCGCCTTGGCAAGGAGCCAGAGCCTCTCCCTGGAGACGGCGGCGCGACAGCTCCGATACGCCTTCCTTCGGCGGCTGAAGGACGCCCTGGGCGCGGACGTGATCGCCCTCGGCCACCACCGGGACGACCAGGCGGAGACGGTGCTCCTGCACCTGGTCCGCGGCAGCGGCATGGCCGGCCTTACGGGCATGGCCCCGAGGCGGGGCGACCTCATTCGGCCCCTGCTCAGCGTGGGCAGGGACGAGATCCTGGCGTACCTGGCCGAAGGGCATCAGCCCTACCGGCTGGACAGCACCAACGCCCTGTTGGACGCCAGCCGGAACCGGCTCCGGCAGGAGGGCATGGGGGCCCTCACAGCCATAAATCCCCAGGCGGCGGCCCATATCGCTGCCTGTGCCGACAAGCTTAGGGCGGAGGACGAGTTCCTGGACAGCCTGGCGCAGCGGGCTTTGGACGAGGCCCGGGGCAGCCGCAAGGCCCTGGCGGCGCTGCCGCCGGTGCTCCAAAACAGGGCGGCCCTGCTGCTCCTGCGCGGGGTGACGGAGGATTTCACCGAAGCGGACGTGACCCGGCTCACGGACCTGTTCGCCCAGCCCTCGGGCCGGTGGGCGCCCCTTCGAGGGGGCCTGATCGCCCGGGCGGAGGGGGACCGGCTCAGTATCGGCCCTGTATCGGAAGCGGAGCCCTTCGAAGCGGAACTGCCCATGGGCAGGCCCCTGGCCACCCCCTGGGGCGTGTACGAGGCCCGCTGGGCGGAGAAAGCGGCCATCCCCTGTCCGGCCCACGAGGCGTATCTGGACGGGGACAAGATCACCGGGTGGCTCGTTTTGCGGCAAGCCAGGCCCGGGGAACGGTTCGTGCCCCTGGGCATGGGGGGGACCAAGCTCCTCTCGGACTATTTCACGGACCGGAAGCTGTACGGCCGGGACCGGCAGACGCCCCTGGTCTGCGACGGGGCGGGGCCCCTGTTCGTCCCCGGCGGCACGGTGGCGGACCGGGCGAAGATCACCGATGGAACCAAGCGTATCCTACATATCATCTTTACGAATGGGGGAAGAACGTCATGAAGAACTGGGGAACTGAATTCATGAACAAGGACATCGCCGAGGTGTTGGTCACCGAGGAGCAGATCAGGACCCGGGTGAAGGAGCTGGGCGAGCAGATCAGCCGGGAGTACGCGGGCAAGGACGTGATCCTGCTGTGCGTCCTCAAGGGGGCCTGCGTGTTCTTCACGGACCTGGCCCGTGCCATGAGCATCCATCTCAAGATGGACTTCATGAGCATCTCCAGCTACGGCGACGCCCAGAAGACCAGCGGCATCGTCCGCATCAACAAGGACATGGACAGCAGCATCACGAACAAGCACGTGATCATCGCCGAGGACATCATGGACAGCGGCCTCACCCTCTCCTACCTGACCCGGCTCCTGTCCGAGCGCAAGCCCGCCTCCCTGCGGGTGTGCGCCCTCCTCGACAAGCCCGAGCGCCGGGAGTGCGAGATCACGCCGGACTACTGCGGGTTCACCATCCCCAACAAGTTCGTGGTGGGCTACGGCCTGGACTACAAGGGCTACTACCGGAATCTGCCCTATGTGGGCGTGCTTAGCCCCCGGGTGTACGAAGAACAATAAACCGGCAGGGGACGGCCCTGCGTAAGGAGAACATCCATTGAATCCCAAGACGAGAAAAGGACTATCGACCCTGCTGATCTGGGTGCTCATGGGCGCCCTGATCCTGTACATGATCTCGGGCGGCTTCACCACCAAGACCCCGGACGAGATCACGCTCCAGGACTTCGTGAAGCTGGTGGAGGACAAGAAGGTCCAGGCCGTCCATGAGACGCTGGGCTCCGGCCTCTACACCGGCCTCTACACCGGGTCGAACTATACCATCAAGGACCTGCCCAACCGGGCGGACTTCACCTTCACCTGCTCGGAGGAGGAGTTCAGCAAGAACATGTCCCTGCTCATCGCCAAGATGCAGGGGAAGGACGCGGACGCCGTGTCCTCCGTGGACTATCCCTTCACCTACACCGTGGTCCAGCCCAAGGGCCAGAGCTGGCTGGTGGTGATATTGCCCTACGTGCTGCTGTTCGGGTCCATGGCCCTGTTCATGTGGTTCATGTACCGGCAGCAGGGCGGCGGCAAGCAGATGGCCAACTTCGGTCGGTCCCGGGCCCGGGAGTACGCCCCGGGGCAGAACCCCATCACCTTCAAGGACGTGGCGGGGGCCGACGAGGAGAAGCTGGAGCTGCAGGAGATCGTGGACTTCTTAAAGGAGCCCCAGCGGTTCTCCGAGGTGGGCGCCCGGATACCCAAGGGCGTCCTGCTGGTGGGCCCGCCGGGGACCGGCAAGACCCTCATGGCCAAGGCCGTGGCGGGGGAGGCCAAGGTGCCCTTCTTCTCCATCTCCGGCTCCGATTTCGTGGAGATGTTCGTGGGCGTGGGCGCGTCCCGGGTCAGGGACCTGTTCAACACAGCCAAAAGGAGCACCCCCGCGGTGATCTTCATCGACGAGATCGACGCCGTGGGTCGGCAGCGGGGCGCGGGCTTGGGCGGCGGCCACGACGAGAAGGAACAGACGCTGAACCAGCTTTTGGTGGAGATGGACGGATTCGCCCCCAACGAGGGGATCATCGTCATCGCCGCCACCAACCGGCCGGACATCCTGGACCCCGCCCTGCAGCGGCCGGGCCGGTTCGACCGGCAGGTGACCATGAACTATCCCGATGTGAAGGGCCGGGAGGCCATTTTGCACGTCCATGCCCGGAACAAGAAGTTCGAGCCGGACGTGGATTTGGCCGTCCTCGCCCAGCGGACGCCTGGGTTCACGGGCGCCGATTTAGAGAACGTGCTCAACGAGGCCGCCATCCTGACCGCCCGGGCCCACCGGAAGCGGATCTCCCAGGCGGATCTGGAGGAGGCCATCACCCGGGTCCAGATGGGGCCCGAGAAGAAGAGCCGGGTGGTCACCGAGGAGGATAAGCGGTACACCGCGTACCACGAGTCCGGCCACGCCATCCTGGCCATCGAGCTACCTAAGTGCGACAGCCTCCACGAGGTGTCCATCATCTCCCGGGGCATGGCCGCCGGGTACACCATGACGCTCCCCAAGGACGACTGGAACCACGTGACCCGGGCGCGCCTCGAGGACCATATCTGCATGACCATGGGCGGCCGGGTGGCCGAGGAGCTGGTGCTGGGGGATGTCAGCACCGGCGCCAGCCAGGACCTGAAGCAGAACACCGCCACCGCCCGGAAGATGGTGGAGCAGTACGGCATGAGCGAGAACCTGGGGCCCGTGTTCTACGGCGGGGACCAGGAGGTGTTCATCGGCCGGGACTGGGGCCATGGGAAGGAGCATTCCGAGGCCATGGCCGGGCGCATCGACCAGGAGGTCAGCCGCATCCTGGCGGCCCAGTACGGCCGGGCCAAGGATATCCTTGGGCGGAACCTGGAGGGGCTCCATCGGACCGCCGCCCTGCTCATCAAGTATGAGCGGGTCACCGGCGAGGAGTTCGAGCGGGTCTACCGGGGCGAGGACATGGACGCGGTCATGACCGCCAAGAAGGAAGCGGCCGCCGCGGCGCCGCAGACCGGCGAAGGAGCAGAGGAAGAAGAAAAGGAAGCGGCAGCGAAGGAATGAGCCACAGATTTGACCTGCACACCCATAGCGACCACTCCGACGGCACCTACGCGCCGGCGGAGATCGTGCGCTTCGCCGCCCGGGGGCATATCGACCTTCTGGCGCTGACGGACCACGACTGCATCTCCGGGGTCCCGGAGGCTGTGGCGGCAGGCAAGGAGGAGGGGGTCCGGGTGATCCCCGGCGTGGAGTTCGACAACGAGTGGCACCACGAGCTGCATATCCTGGGGCTGGACGTGGACATGGATCATCCGGTGCTCATTCGGGCCATGGAGGTGGCTCGGGAGCGGCGGGACCGGCGGAACGAGCTCATCCTCTCCCGGCTGGATGCGGCGGGGATCGAGGTCCGGTCCTTCATGCGGACGGGGCAGACCGCCACCACGAAGCTCCATATCGCCCACGCCATCATCGCCGCTGGGTACGCCACGGAGGTCCGGGAGGCGTTCATGAAGTATTTGCGGCCCGGGACCCCCGGCTACTACACCGAGAAGCGGTTCACGCCGGAGCAGGTGCTGGAGATCATCCACAGGAGCGACGGCGTGCCGGTGCTGGCCCACCCCTGCCATATCCGGGAGAACCTGCACGGGCTGGTCCGGGAGCTGGTGAGCATGGGGCTCTTGGGCATCGAGGCCTATTACCCCGCCAACACGCCCCGGCAGACGGAGCTCTATATCTCCTTGGCTCACCAGTATCGCCTGCTCGCCACCTGCGGCAGCGACTTCCACGGGAAGAACCGGCCCGGGGTGCCCGTGGGCTGCGCCTGGCGGGAGAGCCGGGAGCTGGATCGGACCTACGAGACGCTGATCCGAAGGATGGAATCGTAAAAAGCATACGAAAAGGACGTTCCAAGACAGTAGCCTGGAACGTCCTTTTTTTTGTTTCTTCAGCCCTGCCTGGCCTGCAGGATGCCCCGGATGAACTCCCGGCTGCGGGCCTCCTTGGGGTCGGCAAAGAACTCGGCCGTGGGCGCGGACTCGATGACCCGGCCGCCCTCCATAAAAAGCACCTTGCCGGACACGCTCCGGGCGAACTCCATCTCGTGGGTCACCACCAGCATGGTCATGCCCTCCTCGGCCAGCTTGCGCATGACGGAGAGGACCTCGCCGATGAGCTCCGGGTCCAGGGCGCTGGTGGGCTCGTCGAAGTAGATGATCTCCGGCTCCGTGGCCAGGCCCCGGGCGATAGCCACCCGCTGCTGCTGGCCGCCGGAGAGCTGGGAGGGGTAGCTGTCGATCTTGTCCGCCATGCCCACCCGAACGAGGGCGTCCATGGCTCGCGCCTTCGCCTGCTCCCGGGGGAGCCTGCGCACGGCGGTGAGCCCCAAGGTCACGTTGTCCAGCACGGTCTTGTTCTGGAACAGGTTGTAGTTCTGGAACACGAAGGCGGTCTTGCGGCGGATGCGGGCGATCTCCCGACGGTGGACGGTCCTCAGATCGAACCGCTCCCCGTCGAAGATCATCTCGCCCCCGTCGGCCCGCTCGAGAAAGTTGATGCACCGCAGGAACGTAGTCTTGCCGGAGCCGCTGGGCCCCAGGATCGCCACCACGTCCCCCTTGTCCACCGTGAGGTCGATGCCTTTCAATATCTCCGTCCCGTCGAAGGACTTATGAACGTTGTGAACTTCCAGCATGCTCATTTAACGGTACCGTATTGGCTCAGCTTCTTCTCGCCCCAGCGCTGCAGATAGGTGAGCACGGTGCTGAAGATCAGGTAGATGAGGGCCGTTTCGCTGTACAGGGCCAGGGATTCGTAGACCCGGCCGTTGATGACCTGGGCCTGGCGGAACATCTCCATGACGGTGATGGTGGCGGCCAGGGAGGTGCCCTTCATCATGGAGATGAGGGAGTTGGACAGAGCGGGGAAGGCGGTGCGGAAGGCCTGGGGCAGCACCACGTGCCACATGATCTGAAAATAGTTCATGCCCACGCAGTAGCCCGCCTCCATCTGCCCCCGGGACACGGATTCCAGCGCGCCTCGGACGCTCTCGGCCATGTAGGCCCCCTCGTTGAAGCCGAAGACAACCACTGCCGTGGGGAAGGCGGCCCAGACTACGCCCAGCTGCGGGAGGCCGTAGAACACCAAAAAGAGCTGGACCAGCAGGGGCGTGCCCCGGATGATCCAGATATAGAACCGGCAGATCTGCCGCAGCACCGGCACCTTGGCGTACTGGATCATGGCCACGATCACGGAGATCACCAGCGCCAGGGCGAAGGAAAGGGCGGTCAGCGGCAGGGTCACCTTCAGCCCGTACCCCAGCAGCCGGGGGAAGGAGCTGACTAAAATGTCCCAGAGTCGTTCACTCATGCGTTTTTACGGGTTGGTCAGATCTTCTCCGAAGTACTTGAGGGACAGCTCCTGCAGCTTGCCGCTGGCGCGCAGCTCCCCCAGAATGCGGTCGATCTCCGCCATGAGGCTTTCGCTGTCGGCACCCTTGGAGACGGGGAAGACCACCGGGTCGCCCTCCAGCGTCAGGGCGATCTTGATGGCCGCGCCGGGATGCTGAGCAAGGTAGTCGTCGATGGAGCCCTTGGCGTTGATGGTGGCGTCCACCCGGCCCTGCAGCAGCAGCTCGATGGTCTGGTCCAACGTGTCGATGGAGGTGACGGTGGCCCCGTTCTCCTCGGCCAAATTGGCGTAGGTGCTGTTGGGGGAGTTGGCGGTGGTGCGGCCCTTCAGATCGGCCAGGGTATGGATATCCTCGTTGTCCGCCCGGACCACCAGCACCTTCGGCGTGTACACGTAGGGGGTGGAGAAGTTGTACTTCTCGGCCCGCTCGGGGGTGTAGCCCACGCCGTTGCAGGCGATGTCGAAGCGGCCGGCGTCCACGCCCGCCAGGATGGCGGACCACTCGGTCTCTTCAAACTTGGCTTCCACGCCCAGGCCCTGGGCCAGGAGCTTGCCGATCTCCACGTCAAAGCCGGTCAGGGTATCCTTCTCGTCGTGGTAGGTCCAGGGGGACCAGTTGCCCTCTGTGGCGATGACGAGAACGCCCGCTTCCCGGATGCGGGTCAGGTGATCCTTCTGGGCGTCGGAGGCGTCGCTCTTTTTGCAGCCCGCGAGGGCGAGGAGCAAAAGGGCCGCGAGGCAGAGGGAAAGGAGGGATAAGGTTTTTTTGCGGTTCATGGGTTTTTCCCTTTCTGTCTACAAAAGATAGAAATAGCCTACAACAATAACCCCACCTTGTCAATAGGTTAAAAAGGGCAGCCCCCTGGGGGACTGCCCTCGATGGTTTGACGGATGGCTCAGAGCCCCATCTCCTGCTTGACCTCGCCGAAGCACTTGACGGCGAAGTCGAGATCGGCCTTGGTGTGGCCGGCGGAGATCTGGGTACGGATGCGGGCCTTGCCCATGGGCACCACGGGGTAGCAGAACCCGGTCACGTACACGCCCTTCGTGAGCATCCGCCGGGCGAACTCCTGGGCCACCTTGGCGTCGTAGAGCATGATGGGCACGATGGGGTGCTCGCCGGGCAGCAGGTCGAAGCCCAGCTTGCTAAGCTCCGCCCTGAAGTAGTTGGCGTTCTCGTGGACCCGGTCCCGGAGCTCCGTGGACGCTTCCAGCATGTCGAGGGTCTTGATGCTGGCGGCGCAGATGGCGGGGGCGAGGGCGTTGCTGAAGAGGTAGGGGCGGGACTTCTGCCGAAGCAGGTCCACGATCTCCTTCCGGGCCGCGGTGTAGCCGCCGGAGGCGCCGCCCAGGGCCTTGCCGAAGGTGCCGGTGATGATGTCCACCCGGCCCATGACCCCGCAGTATTCGCTGGTGCCCCGGCCGTGCTCGCCCATGAAGCCCACGGCGTGGGAATCGTCCACCATCACCAGGGCGTCGTACTGCTCAGCGAGGTCGCAGATGCCCTTCAGGTTGGCGATGTACCCGTCCATGGAGAACACGCCGTCGGTGGCGATGAGCTTGATCCGGCAGTCCTTGGCCTCCTCCAGCTTGGCGTGGAGGTCCTCCATGTTGTTGTTCTTGTAGCGGAACCGCTTCGCCTTGCAGAGGCGGATGCCGTCGATGATGGAGGCGTGGTTCAGCTCGTCGGAGATGATGGCGTCCTCGGGCCCCAGCAGGGTCTCGAAGAGGCCCCCGTTGGCGTCGAAGCAGGAGGAGTAGAGGATGGCGTCCTCCATGCCCACGAACTTGGCGATGCGCCCTTCCAGCTGCTTGTGGATGTCCTGGGTGCCGCAGATGAAGCGGACGGAGGAGAGGCCGAAGCCCCACTCGTCGTAGGAGGCCTTGGCGGCGGCGATAAGATCCGGGTTGTCGGAGAGGCCCAGATAGTTGTTGGCGCACATGTTCACCACGCCCTTAGCGAGCGTCGTGTCGATGCGGGAGCGCTGGGGGGTCACGATGATCCGTTCGTCCTTGTAGGTGCCCGCTTCCCGGATGGCGGAAAGCTCGTTCTGATACAGCTCGTATGCCTTCTTCATTTTGATCCACATTCCTTTTCTGTAGTTTTGCCGGTTTCGCCTGCGAAATTGCCGCGCCGGTCCGCGGCAAAGGCACAAACTACGTGTGTGAAAAACCTGTTTTTCACACGACGCCTCCTAAATGTTATTTCGTCCAGTCGAGTACTACTTTTCCGGAGTTGCCGGAGTGCATGGCCGCGAAGCCCTTTTCAAAGTCGGTGTAGTGGAACCGGTGGGTGATGACCGGCGTGAGATCGAGACCGCCCTGGACCATGTAGCTCATCTGGTGCCAGTTGTCCATCTTCCGGCCATAGATGCCCTGGAGGGTCAGCCCCTTGCCGATGATCAGGTTCATGTCCAGGTTGATGGGCCCGTTGCCGAGGCCCAGCAGGGAGATCTTGCCGCCGTTGCGCATGACGGACAGCATCTGCTTCAGAGCCGCGCCGCTGCCCGACATCTCCAGGCCCACGTCAAAGCCTTCCACCAGCCCCTGCTGGTGCATGACCTCCTCCAAATTCGCCTTGCCGATGTTCACGGCCGCGTCTGCGCCCATCTTCCTGGCCAGGTCCAGCCGATACTCGTTCATGTCCGTGATGACCACCCGCCGGGCGCCCGCGTACTTGCAGATACCCACGGCGATGACGCCGATGGGGCCCGCGCCGGTGATGAGCACGTCCTCGCCCACCAGGTTGAACATGAGGGCCGTATGGGTGGCGTTGCCGAAGGCGTCGAAGAAGGAGACCACGTCCTCGTCCAGCTTGGGGTCGATGATGATGACGTTGCTGGCGGGGATGCACACGTACTCCGCGAAGGCGCCGTCCCGATCCACGCCCACGCTGTGGGTGTTCTTGCACCACTGGATGTTGCCGGTGTGGCAGTTGCGGCAGTGGCCGCAGGTGATGTGGCCTTCGCCGCTGACCCGCATGCCAACCTGAAGGCCGGTGACGCCGGCGCCCAGCTCCGCGATCTCGCCCACGTACTCGTGACCGATGACCATGGGGGGCTTCACATGCTCCGCGGACCAGGGGGTCCAGTCGTAGATATGCACGTCCGTGCCGCAGATGGCGGTCTTATGGATCTTGATGAGCACCTCGCCGGGGCCGGGCACGGGCACGGGCACCTGCCGAAGCTCCAAACCGACGCCCGCGATGGGCTTCACGATGGCATCCATCATCTTCTGGGTCATTTGCTTGCCTTCCTTTCACATTTTCTATGGGTTCAGTATATCACTGCTTCCATCGTACAACAATGCCCCCGCCGGGGGCGGAGGTAGTATATTATTTCTTCTCCTTGTGGAAGGACCGATGCTTCCGGGGCACGAAAGCGCCCACGAAGGCGCCGATGGCCGCGGCGATCAGGGAGGGGATCAGCCAGCCGAGGCCCACGGAAGAGAGGGGCAGCCGGGTCATGAGGAGCTTCAGGGATGGGATGAAGCCGCCGATCTCCGTCAGCACCGTGACGATGAAGGCGCACAGGGCGCCGTAGGGGGCGCTGTAGGTCTCCTGGTTGATGCGCTTGGGCAGGAAGGAGAGGATCACCAGCATGATGAACACGGGGAAGATCACGTTCAGGATGGGCCCCGCGATGTTCAAAATGGCGGTGGTACCCAGGTTGGACACGACGTAGCTGAAGAGGATCATGCCGATGAGCACGGGCCGATAGGGGAGCTTGCCATGGGTCAGCTCCTCGATGTTCTGGGAGCAGGAGGAGGCAAGGCCGATGGACGTGGTGAGGCAGGCCGCCGTCACGATGAAGCCCAGGAGCAGCGCCCCCGCCGGGCCCACCAGCCGCCGGACGATGAGCACCAGCAGCCCCGCCCGATCGTTGAGGGCATTGGCGGCCAGACCTCGCTCCCCGGAGATGGAAGCGCCCAGGAACGTGAGGCCGCCGTAGACCACGAACAGGGCGAAGGCCGCCACCAGGCCAGCCAGGGCCACCAGCCGGAACTGTTTCTTGGGGCTGGTGATGCCCGTCTGCTTCACGGAGGCCAGGGTGACCACCGCGAAGAGCAGGGAGCCCAGCATATCCATGGTCTGGTATCCGGACTCAAGGCCCAGCTTCACGGCCGCCATGGTGGAGGAGCCGGGGGCCACCTTCCCCAGGGGATGCAGGATGCCGATGCCGATGAGCACCAGCAGCGCTACGAACATGGCCGGGGACAGGACCTTGCCGATGATGTCCACCACCTTGCCGGGCCGAAGGCACAGGATCAGCACCACGGCGAAGTAGATGCCGCCGGCGACCCAGGAGGTCCAGCCGGGGAAGGACGCGCCCAAAAGGGGCTTCACGGCGATGTCAAAGGTGGTGGCGGCGGTCCGGGGGATGGCGATGAAGGGACCGATGCACAGGGTGTTGAAGAGGATCAGCAGAAAGGAGGTGGTCTTGTCCAGCTGGATGGAGATGCTGTTCTGGAAGCCCTCCTGACAGCGGAAGAAGGCGAGCAGCGCCAGGATGGCCAGACCCGCGTCCGCCAGGATGTACACCAGGAAGCTGATCATCCAGTTGGTGCCGGTGACGATGCCCAGGGCCGGGGGAAAGATCAGATTGCCCGCGCCGAAGAACATGGCGAACAGGGCGAAACCGAGGACGAATACCTTGCCGAAGGAGAGCTTGTCGTTCATGGGCTACCTCCCTAAGATGTATCCAAATGTGCATCCTTAGTATATCCGCAAAGGGCACCCCCGCGCAAACGTCCCAAAACGCATCGAAAAGAGATTTTATACCGTTTTGTCTCTTTACAATACCATTTTTCAGCGATATACTGGATGTAGCAAGCGACCCTGGCCGTTTGGGAGAGGAAGGAGTATTTACATGAGTGAATTGGGCATGCGCGTGGGGGAAAATATTCGCATCTACCGCCGGGCCAACCGGATGACCCTATCGGAGCTGGCGGAAAAAATCAACAAGAGCAAGGCCACCGTGGGCAAATACGAGCAGGGGGCCATCGCTCTGGATCTCGATACCCTGTACGAGATCGCGGCGGCCCTGAGGGTGAGCCCCTTCCAGCTGATGGTGTCCCTGCTGCCGGAGAAGAGGGAGAAGGGGGAGCCCCGGCTCATGGGGGAGCGCCGCTACATGTACCTCTACGACGGCCGGGCCAGCCGCATCGTCCGAAGCCTCCTGGTCTCCGGGCAGGACGAGGGGGACGACGCCGTGACCCTCTTCTACGACATCCCCTCCTTCACGGAGCCCCAGCGGTGCCGGGCCCTCTACTACGGCCGGCGGCAGAAGCACGACTTCGTCACCAACTACCTGCTGGAGAACCAGTCCAACGGGGTGGAGCACGCCTTCCTCTGCGTCATGCGCTCCTTGGACCGGCCCAGCGAAAGCACCGGCCTCCTCTCCGGCATCTCCTCAAGGATGCTCCTCCCTGCGTCGGCCAAGTGCATCGTCTCCGCGTCCATCCTGCCGGAGAACGAGGAGCTGACGGAATCCCTGCTCCTCACCAAGGAGGACCTGCGTCTGACCCGCCGATGCAACATGTTCATCGTGGAGCAGACCAACTGGTTGGGATAAGTCGAATTAAACAGAAAAGCGGAGAGCCCGGCCGGACTCTCCGTTTTGCGTTCTCTGATTTATTGTCTCTGGATGATGCTGCCGTCGATGGCGTTGACGGTCAGATGGCAGTAGGCCTCAAGGGGCTGCAGGCCTAGCGTCCGCCAGAGGGGCGGATAGTCTGCGGTCTCCGGGGGATAGCCCAGGAAGTCCCAGCAGGGCACCAGCAGGCCCCCGTCCCCGTTCTGTTCCGGCAGGGTCACCAGGCTCAGCCGGACCTCCGTCACGATGTAGCGCTGGTCGGAGCCGTTCACGTCCGCGTTGTTGTTCACGATCAACACCATCTTCTCGAAGATCTCCTGGATCTTCGAATAGGGCAGCAGGGTGGCCGCTTCCACCTCGACCCTCTCCACGGCGCAGGGGGCGTCGTATTCTAAGAGGGCCACGCCTGCCTCGTCCACCAGCACCCGGCACTGCTCGTACCGCCATTCCCGGTTGAATTCCGATGGCTCCACGGCGGTCTGGAGGGTAAAGCCCAGAGGCGCTCCGTTGACCTCCGGCGTGAACACGAAGGCCCAGTAGGCCCCGTAGGGGTTCCCCTCCACGATCACGCCCCCCCGGTAGACCCGCAGGCTGGCACCGTAGGCGCATTGGAGGTGATCGAGCCCCATGTCCTTCAGCTTCTGCTCCGCCGCCTGTTGGGCTCCCTCCCGGGTCAGGGACAGCTCGTTGGGCCAGACGCCGCTGAAGAGGTCGAAATGAAGGCTGCTGTCCGCGTCCCGCAGATACCGGAGGCCGCAGCGGCCCCATTCCGAGGCCCGGTCGATGGAGAGAAGGGACTCGCTGTTATCCTCGTTCAGCACCAGCAACGTCATATACCGGTCGCTGGTCTCCTGCTTCCCGTCCTTCGTCCACACGTTGGGGGTCTCCCAGGTCCAGGTGGGAGCGGCGGTCTCGGGCCGCTCCGGGGCGTTGGCGGCCCGGACCATCTTTTCCTGCAGGGCCCTTTCAAAATCCGCCTTGCTGTCGTAGCTGTCCCAGATGACGCTGCCGTACTCCTCCCAGTGGTCCAGATCGTTCTTCAGCGCCATGATCTCCTTCTCCCACATGGCCTTGGTCCGGTTGTTCTCGTTCCAGGGGTCCAGGCACTTCAGCTCCTCCCCCAGCAGGGCCCGGGCGTACCGATGCACGTCCTCGTCGGTGAATAGATACGGCGACACCCGCACCACGGGCAGCTCCACCTCCGGCAGGCTCACGGTTGCGTCCACGTCCACCACCAGGTGGCCCCCGGCGCTGGTGAGCTTGGCCTCATACCTCTTCGGGACCCCCAGCCGCGCCGCCCAGTCCACCCCCGCCGGGGCGTCGGCGGCATACACTGTCTCGCCCTGGGCCTTCTCGATCATCTGCTGCTGATCCTTCCCCACCACGATGGGCTCCTCCGGCGTCTTCTGACACCCGGTGCATACCAATAGAAATATTAGAATAATAATGCAATTATTTCGCATATATGCACTCCTTTCTCAATAGCCCTGTAAGGGGTCGATGACGCTGCCGTCCACCCCGTTCACGATGAGCAGGGGCTGAAAGTTCGTGGCCGGGCGGCCGTCCACGGCGCCGTAGAAGCACCAGGCGGGCACCAGGATGCCCCGGGTGAAGGAGTTCTTGTCGAAGATGCGCCAGAGGCACAGCCGCACCTGGCTGATCTCGATGTCCCAGTCCCGGTCCGCCCCGTAGTTGGCGTAGACGACGGGCAGCATCTTCTCGAAGATGGAGCGCACGTCCTCGAAGGGCAGCAGGGCCGCTTTCTCGGTTATGACGGACTCCACCGTCAACGGCCCGGTCCACTCCACGGCCTGGATGCCCCCGTCGTCCACGGCCACCTCCAACACCTCGTACTGCCACTCCGGCCCGTAGCCGCTGTCGTCCACCTTCACCTGACTCATGCCGAAAAAGCTCTCCACAGGCACCCCCGCGACCCGTCGCAAAAAGCGCACGGCGTAGACCTGATGCTCCGGCTTGGCCCGAAGCTCCGCAAGATCGGCCGGTTCCCAATACTCGGCGCCGTATATCTCCTGGCGGTCGGACAGCAGGTACACCCCGTCCACGAACATGTCCGTCACGCCGCAAGCGGTCATGAGCTCCTCCGCCTGCCGTCGGGCGTCGGCGGGGGTGAGGGAGAGGCGCAGGACTTCCGGCTCCAGATAGCCCAGGATGGTATAGTTTTCAGGGAAGGCCACAGCCGCCCCGGTCAGGCTCGCCGCCGTGGCGTCCGCCAGGATGGTGCCGGCCGAATAGGTGCCCACCATGACGCCGCTCTTGGCCGCATACATGAGGTTGGACCCGCTGTGGGGCGTGAAGAACTGCTCGTTGCCGTCCTGGTCGATGAAGGTGTAGCTGCCCGCGTCCGCGTAGTCCGCGTCGTTGTTCACGGCGAACCAGCGCCCGCCGTCGTCGCCGAAGGGGTAGCTGATGGCGTCCACCGCCGTGGCTGTGCCTCGGTTTTTCCCCAGAAAGGTCATGGTATAGGGCTTCAATGTCCCGTCGTTGATCGTCAGCGACACGGTTTCCGGGGCGTCCTGATAGGCCTTCTGCAGGCTGGCGATTTCGCTTCGTTTGAACTGGACCCGAAAATCGTCCTCCCCTCGGGCGACGACGAGCTCGTCCAGCTCCGCCTGTGCCGCCCGGATCCGTTTTTCGATCACGGCCTTGGGCGTGGCGGTGGGGATGTCGTACATCTCTACCCCGCCCGTCAGGGCCCGGAAGAAGGCGTACACCCGTTCCTGGTCGAACCGGGCCGCCTGGACGTAAACGAGGGGCAGCCCCTCCGTCTCCGGCAATATGACCTTCGCTTCGCCCTGTATATGCACCCGGGCAGCGTCGTTCCGAATATCTATCACATAGGTCTTCGGACAGCCCAACGCCTCGTGCAGGTCCCCGCCCGTTTTCGCCGGTTTTTCCGTATCCCTGGCCTTTTCGATCATCTGCCCATTGTCCTTTCCAATGACGAAGGGCTCCTCCGGCGTGGGCTGGCACCCAACGCATATTAACAGTAATATTAGAATAAAAATGCAATATATTCTCATATATTCATCCCCTCAATATCCCAGCAGCGGGTCGATGACGCTGCCGTCCACGGCGTTGACAAGCAGGATCGGCTCAAAACTGCACCATGCCTCGCCGTCCTCGTTCACCTCCCGGGTATTGGCGTAAAAGGCCCAGGCGGGGATCAGGATGCCCTGGCCCAGCTGGTCCATCTCCCGAATGCACCAAAGCCCCAGCTCCACCCGGCGGATATGCTTCTCGTAGGTGGTACGGACGCCCTCCTCAAAGCTGCGGGCCTGTTCCTCGTACAGGATGGGCAGCATCTTTTCCATGATGGACCGGATCTCAGAGAAGGGCATGAGATTCGCCCGGTCGATCATGGTGTCGCCCACGGTCAGGGGGGAGGTGAGTTGGACGCAGTACAGGCCCTGGTCGTTCACGTCCACATACAGCTTTTCCGAGCGCCAGTTGGGCGCGAACGCGTCGTCGCTTTCCTCCACCAGGTTCCCGGCCATCAGGGTGGGGCAGCCGTTCACCAGGCGGGAGCAGACCACCCTATAGGCATAGGTGCAGGACTCGTCGCCTTCGGGCCAGTCCGTGATGAGGAACACCCGCCAGACCCTATACTCCTCCGCCAGGCCCGCTTCCTCCAGGAACCGTGCCGCCGCCGCAACGGCCTGCCGGGGCGGGATGGACAGGCTCCCGGCCGCCTCCGGGGGACAGTCAGCGTCCCAGTCCAGCTCCCGATCCCAGACGAAGCAGGCCGCCTGATCTTCGTTGCCCTTGATGAAGGAAAAATAGGCGTTGCGCTCCACCCGCCGCAGGGAGAAGCCCATAGCCTTGCCCGCATCGTCGTACATGGTCGTTTGGATAGGTTCGGCGTTGCTCCCGTTGTTTCGGACGATGAATCGGTAGCCGGTTTGGGTGGATTCCGCCTTGATATAGGTATATGTCGCCGCCGCTTGCCCTTCGTCGTCAAGATATGCGCCTTGCTGCAGGGTGCCGTCCGCGGCGATCACGGTCGGCGTTTCCGGTGCTTCGACGTACTGCTTCTGCAGCGATTCCAGCCTCCGCTGGGCGTCCTCCCTGGAATCGAATCCATACTTCTGTGGATCGTCGCTCTCCATCGCCTGGAGGGCCAGCTCGATCAACGGAGCATAGTATTCCTTCGTCTTATATTCCTGGACCGCCGTCATAGGGACGTCCCCCACCAGGGTATTCCAAAGACGGCTCACCGTGGCCTGGTCAAAATCGGTGGGAAACACCCGCACGATGGGCATTTCGCTTTCAGGCATGACGATGACGGCGTCAGCGTCGATGGTCAGCGCGCCCCTCTGATAGGCGTAGGCAAGTCGGTCCGGGACCTCCAGCCGTTCCCTCAGGGGAAGGGAAAGCATCTCGGCCGGGATGGGCTCTTTGGCCCTCTCCAGCATGGCGCGCTGATCCTTTCGCGTCACCGCAGGCTCCTCCGGCGTGGGCTGGCACCCAACGCATATCAATAGAAATAAAAGAATAAAAATGCAAACTTTACGCATATATACATTCCTTTCAATACCCCAGCAGCGGGTCGATGACGCTGCCGTCCACGGCGTTGAGGCAGAGCAATATCTCCTCGCCCCGGTAGTGGTCGTAGCCGCTTTTGAGCCCATAGTTGGCGTAATCCTGAAAGCCCGAGGCTTCGGTCATCCGGATGGTGCCGTAGAATACCCAGGCGGGGACCAGCAGGCCCTTGAGCTCCCCGGTGTTGTTCTGCTCCCGGATACGGATGAGCTCCAGGCCCACGTGGACGATATCGATATCCACGGAGCGCAGGTCCTCCCAGCCCGTGGGGTTGTAGAGGATGGGCAGCATCTTCTCCGCCACGGCCGCCGCCTGGTCGAAGGGCAGCAGGTTCGTGACCGGGGATGCCGTCTCCAGCACCGTCACCATGTTCTTCCAGCTGACGGACACGATGCCCTCCTCGTCCACCACCAGCCGCAAACTCTCCACGGGCCAGGGGATGGCGTAGCTCTTGGGGTCCTTGCGGGCGGCGCCGGACACGTCGTAGGCCGCGGGCGCCCCGTTCACCAGCCGGCGGCAGTCCACGCACAGGGCCCGGTGCTCCGCGTCGTGGACGATGCCGTCCACGTTGCCGTAGGCCGCGTCGTCGATGAGGTACAGAGCGGCCACCTCGAAGGGATCGCCGATGGTCTCCAACACGGCTTCGACCTCACCCATGGCCTTTTGATACAGGGGATCGTCCTGCAGCGCCGCCGCCTCCATCCGCCGGGCGTTGGCCATGGAGTAGTCGGACCGGCCCCGAAGATGCCGATAGTAGGCGAAGCTGGAGCGCTCGTCGGCCTGAGGAAAGGCGCGGGCGCTGATCTCCCGGTTCAGGTTGCTGGCGCTGAGCACCAGCATGTCCGTGCCGGTCTTTCCGCTCTTTTCCACCTCGTAGGTGCCGTCGCTGACCCGATCCGGGGAGGTTTCCGGGGCGGTCTCGTAGGCCTTCTTCAGGGATTCGATCTCCTGGAGCAGGCCCTCGTCGTATTCCTCCTTGGACATGTCGGCGTCCTGGTCCGGCCCCTGTTCCAGCAGTTCCGTATAGGCCCGGATGCTCTCCTCGATCTCCGCCCTGGTCTGCACGTGGGGGAGCTTCAGCTCCTCTCCCTGGGACAGGAGGCGGAACAGTCGGTACAGCGTCTCCTGGGGGAGGCCCTCCGCCCGGACCCAGACCGTGGGCAGGGGCACGTCAGGCACCGCCACGTCCGCGTCAGCGTGGATCACGAAGTTGCCGTCCCCATGGTCGAAGGTCCACCGTTCCGGCGCGGCGGGCGGGGTATACGCTTCCACCGGGACCTGGGTGGCCGCCGCCTTTTCCAGCATCAGCTCCTGGTCCTTGGGCACGACCAGGGGCGCCTGGGGCGTGGGCTGGCAGCCGGCGAGGAGCAGGAGGGCGAGGAGGAATACAAGGGTTCGTTTCATAAAAATCACCTCTCTCGTTTTTCTGCCTCCAGGGTACGACGAAGCAGCCCTAAAAGTCTTTTCGAAATTGTAATGAAACTGTAATTGTGGATCAAAACTGCACCCGAAACGTGGTGCCCCGGCCCGGCGCGCTGTCCAGGGACAGGCTGGCCCCGTGGGCGTCGGCGATGGCCTTGACCAGGGCCAGGCCCAGGCCGCTGCCCCCCTGCTTGCGGCTGCGGGACTTGTCCACCCGGTAGAAGGGCTCGAAGATGTGGTCTTGGGCCTCGGCGGGGATACCCCGGCCCCGGTCGGTCACCTCGAAGCAGCGGCCACAGGCCCGCAGGGTGACGGTCTTGTTCTCGTCCTCCGCATCGTAGCTGCGGGCGGCGTTCTCCACCAGGTTCAGCAGCAGGGAGGTCATGAGGGTGGGGTTCAGGGGCAGGGGAGAGGCGGCCTGGCACGCGGTGACCAGCGTCACGCCCCGGGCGGCGAGACCGTCATAGGCGGCTTCCGATACGATAGAAAGGAGGGCGGCGGGGTCAGTTTTCTCGGTCTCGATCTCTTGATCGAGGAGCAGCAGCTCCATGAGGCTCTGGGTCATGCTCGTCATGTAGGCCCCGGCCCGGCGGATGTGCTGCAGGGAATCCTCCCGCTCCGCCTCGCTCAATTTGGCGTTTTGGAGCAGGTCCCCGTGGAGGCCCACCGCGGCCAAGGGGGTCTTGAACTCGTGGCTCACCCCGCCGATGAACAGCCGCTGGCGCTCGTTCTGCTCCGTCAGGTCCGCGATCCTGTTCTCCACCGCCTCCGCCATCCGGTTGAAGCTTTGCCCCAGGTCGCCCACCTCGTCCCGGCCGGAAATGGTCACCCGCTTGTCGTAGGCTCCGGCGGCGATCTCCCCGGTGGCGGCGGTCAGGCGGGAGAGGGGGGCGGTGCTCTTTTTCACCGCCAGGAACAGAAGCCCCATGCCCAGGGCCACCCCGGCGGCGCAGACCCCGAGGAACAGCCGGGTGAGTCGGGCCATGGCGTCGTAGACCTCCGTGATGTCCCGGACCAAGCCCACGTAGAGGGTGTCCGTCTGGACCCATTCGAGGCTCGCCACGATCAGCAGCTGCCGCCCGTCCACCGATCCCCGGTAGACGGCGGTCCGGCTGTCCTCCCGGTCCGGCAGGGCGTAGAGGCTGGGGTCAACGGCCACGGAGGAGCAAAGGGTCTCGCCGCCCCGCATGAGCACACCCTCCTGGTCGGCGAACCGGGTGAAGCAGTACCGGATCAGGCTCTCCCGGGCGGCGTCGCTGTCCTCCGGCACGGCGTAGTACCGGACCATGGAGGAGAAGGAGGCACTGAGGGCGCTCTGCTTGTCCCTGGCCTGGTCCTCCGCCAGAGCTAAGATGGTCTTCCGGGCGTACAGGAGCAGCACCCCGGCGCAGGTGAGGAGCACCAGCAGCAGGACGGCTCCGGCCAACAGGCTGATCTTGTGTCGCAGCTTCATCTATCGATCCTCTAATCTGTAGCCCAGCTTTTGCACGGTCTTGATGGCGTCGCCGAGGCCCAGCTTCCGCCGCAGGGTGGAGATCTTCACGTCTACGGACCGGCTTTCGCCCATGTACTCGAAGCCCCACACCTCGTTCAACAGCTGTTCCCGGCTCACGGTCAGGTTCTTATGCTTCATGAGGTACAGCAGCACCGCGTATTCGAGAGGGCTCACCTCCACGGGCGCCCCGGCCTTGTAGACCAGGTGCTTGTAGTCGTCCAGCTCCACGTCCCCGGCCCGGTAGATCCGGTTCAGTCGCCCGGTCCGCAGGAGCACCTTCTCCATCCGCACCATGAGGGCCATCATGTCGAAGGGCTTGATCACATAGTCCTCCGCCCCGTCCAGCAGGCCCTTGATCTCCGAGGCGGCGTCGGCCTTGGCGGTCATGTAGATCACGGGGATGCCGTATTTCTTCATGTAGCTCAACAGCTCGAACCCGTCCATGCCGGGCAGCATGATATCCAGGAGGGCAAGATCGAAGCCGTGGTCCGACTCCAAACTGTCGGCAGCGGCCTGCCCGTCGTCGAAGCGGGCGTAGTCGTAGCCCACGATCTTCAGGTTCAGGGCCACGGCGTCGGCGATGGCCTGGTCGTCCTCCACCAAAAGGATGCGGTTCTGCATACAAAAACTCCTCTCGTTTCCCTGCCTATAGGATACCATGCCTGGAAAAAAGAGGATGCGGAATAGATGTAATTTCTTTGTAATTCTTTGGACCGGGCCGGACCCGCCGGCGACAGATTCCTTCTTTTTTCGCCTCCCGCGCATATGCTGTGGGGGGAGGGAAGGGTATGCACAGACGAAAACGAAAGGCGCTGGCGGGGCTGCTGCTGGTGCTGTTGGCCGCGGCGGGGGCCCTCTGGTACGTGAACGCCAGCCTGCGGCCGGTGCTGGAGGGCCTCGCCTCCGCCCGGGTGGAGAGCGCCGCGGCCCGGGCCATGAACGAAGCCATATTGGAGGTGCTGGGCAGCGCGTCCACCGGGGAGCTGCTGAGCGCCCAGGCATCCAACGAGGGGCACGTCTCGTTGCTGACGGCGGACGCGGGGAAGCTGAACCTGCTGGCGGCGGATTGCGCGGCGGCGGCCCAGCGGCGGATCCAGGACCTGGGGGAGCAGGGGGTGTCGGTGCCCCTGGGGACGCTCAGCGGCGTGCCCCTGCTGGCGGGGCTGGGGCCCCGGCTCAGCTTCCGGTTCACGCCGGTGGGCATGGTCCAGTCCTCCTTCCACAGCGAGTTCCGTTCCGCGGGCATCAACCAGACCCTCCACCGGATCACCCTGCAGCTCACCGGCACGGTCCGGGTGGTCCTGCCGGGCCGCTCCTATTCCGTCACCGTCCTCACCCAGGCCCCCGTGGCGGAGAACGTGATCGTGGGCGACGTGCCGGAAGCCTACACCAACGTGGCCAACACCGACGACCTCTTGAACCTTATCCCGGAAAACAAATAAGGAACGATCAAAAGCAATGCACCCTTTCTTACAAGAAAGGGTGCATCCCAAAGAACTTTATCCGGCAAAAAGAAGCCTCAGATGCCGTCTCTGACCAGCGGCATGCTCATGCACCGGGGGCCGCCGCGGCCCCGGGAGAGCTCGGAGGAGGGGATCTCGTGGACGGTGATGCCGTGATCCCGCAGGATGCTGTTGGTCACGTGATTCCGGATGTAGGTGATGACCTCCCCGGGGGCCACGGCCAGGGTGTTGGCGCCGTCGTTCCACTGCTCCCGGGCCGCGTCGATGGTGCTGGCGCCGCCGCAGCGGATCAGGGTGATCTTGTCGAGATCCATGACCTTCCGCAGGGCCTCGTCGATGGGGAGGCCGGTCTCCTGGATATTCAGCTTCCGCTTCCCGTCGCCTCGGGTCAGCAGGAAGGAGCGCATGGACCGCTGGATGTTGGGGTGCACCACGAACTTGTCTACGTCCACCATGGTCATGACCGTGTCGAGATGCATGAACGTGCGGAACTTGGGGAGGTCGATCACCAATATCTGTTCCACGCCCATGTGGGCGCTCAGCACCTTCTCGGCCATATCCTCGATGGCCTGGGGGCTGGTGCGCTCGCTCATACCGATGGCCATGGTCCGCTCGTTCAGCACCAGGGTGTCGCCGCCCTCGATGGACCAGTTGTTGCTCCGCTCGTACCAATGAGGCACGTTCTTATAGATGGGATGATACCGGAAGATGTAGTCCGCGAACAGGGTCTCCCGCTGCCGGATCTCGTTGGCCATGTGGGAGATGATGACCCCGTTGCCGAGGCACGCGAA
>ONNZ01000014.1 GCA_900319345.1 uncultured Eubacteriales bacterium | reverse complement strand
GGTCATCGCCAGATTCAGGGAGGCAGGGAACATCTTGACGCCTACACTCTTGAAGTTGCCGTAGTCGACGTGGAGATTGGAGGTGCCGTTCTGAGCACTCTTATAGACAACATCTGCAGCTGTGATACGGCCGGTAGTGCGGTTGGCTGTCCAGGCATAGGTCATATTGCCGTTCCTGAAACTAACCGGCACAGCATCTCCTGCCACATCCAGTCTGGCATCAAACTTCTTCAGGTCTGATTCCTTTACAGTCCTTTCGCCCGGCAGGAGCAGCTGGTTCCAGAAGAGAGCCTGCAGAGAATAGAAGGAGATGCCCTGCTTCTTGAGCCAGGAGGACATCTGCCCCGCCTCCGTGACGCTCTTCTTTTTCGACGCGGTGCCGCCGCCGGTGCAGAGGATGTAGGCGTTGGGATACTTTTTCGCGCTGTTCAGGGCCACCTTCAGCCGATCCTTCAGGTGGTTCTGCATGGTGCCGTTGGACTTGAGCTTATACCCCAGGACCACGATGCACAGCTCGTCGGTGTCCGGCAAGCCGTCCGGCAGCACGTCCATGTGCACCGTCACCCGTTCGTCCAGCGTCCGCCACCGATCCATGATCTCTTTCCAGCGCCAGGCGTCGTCGGGATAGGAGAGCGAAATCTCGCCCAGCAGCTCCTCCACCTTCCCCGCGGCCCGTTCCCCGTCCCTGGCGTAATAGACCACCATCTCCTCCAGGATCTCCCCCAGGGGCCGAGGCTCCGGCGTGGGGGTGGGGATCGGCGTGGGCGTGGGCGTATCCGTAGGCGCCGGGGTGGCGGTGGGCGTGGGGGTGGAGGTCGGCGTAGGCGTAGCCGTGGCCGTCGGGGTGGGGGCCGCCGTGGGCGTGGGGGCGGCCGTGGGCTCCATCGTAGCTTGGACCGTGGGGGCCGGCTGCTGGGCGGCGACGGGCGCCGCAGGCGCGCAGCGGCACAGGGACAGGAGCACCGTCCCCGTGAGCACCAGGCAAACCAGCCGTTTCATGCCGCTCTCCTCCTTACAATGTCAGTCCTGCCCCTCCACCCGCAGGAAGCGGGTATAGGTCCTGCCGTCCCGGACCACAGTTTCGTTCCACATGTCCGCAGGCCGGACCCAAAGGCCGGAGTCGTTGTACAGCGGCCGATAGACCACCATGGGCGACTCGTCCTCCGAATGGCGGGCGATGCCGAGCACCTCGTACTCTCCGCCCTTGAAATGGCGGTATCGGCCCGGCCGTATGGTCTCTTTCGCTTCCTCGTAGGTCATGTCCGCACCTCCCGGCGTTCGTGTATGATCCAGTATACCATACCGCGTCCGGCAGGGGAAGGGCCAAAGGAGCCTTAGCTAAGCAGCTCGTCCAGGCCCTCCGCGCCCTTCAGGACCCGGGCCTTGAGGATCTTGGCCCCGGGCATGTAGGGCTGGAGCTTTTCCGCGGTGCGGCCGATGTCGCTGCCGCCGGAGGTGGCGAAGAGCACCGCCTGCTTCCCCTCCCAATTGTAGCCCTTGCAGAAGGTGTTCACCACGTTGGGCGCCCCGTAGTACCAGATGGGGAAGCCCAGATACACGAGGTCGTAGCTCTCCCAGTCCGCCACCGCGCCCGCCACAGGCACGTCCTTCTTGCCGATCTTCTCCCGGTTGCACCGGGCCAGGGGGTTGGTCCAGCGGATATCCGCCGCCGTGTAGGGCGTCACCGGCTTGATCTCGAACAGGTCCGCCCCTGTCTTCTCCGCCAGCGCCTTCGCCAGGGCCGCCGTGGTCCCCTGGGCGCTGAAATACGCCACCAAAGTCTTCATCTCGTTTTCCTCCTGTATTCGATACGCTTATACGACGATCTCCACCCGGCTGCCGCCGCTTTTGTCCTTCTTCACCACGATCTGCCGGTCGATCCTGTCCTTCAGCTCGGCTACGTGGGAGATGATGCCCACCAGCCGGTTGCTCTCGGTCAGGGCGGACAGGGCCTTCATGGCCTGCTGCAGGGATTCCTCGTCCAGGGAGCCGAAGCCCTCGTCCACGAACATGGTGTCCAGGCGGATGCCTCCGGCCGTGCTCTGGATCTCGTCCGACAGCCCCAGGGCCAGGGACAGCGACGCCTTGAAGGATTCCCCGCCGGACAGGGTCTTGACGCTGCGCTCGGTGCCGTTGTAGTGGTCGATCACGTCCAGCTCCAGGCCGCTTTTGGAGGTCCTGTTCTCCGCCTCCATGCGGCGCTTGAGCTCGTACTGGCCCCCGGACATGACCATGAGCCGGGTGTTGGCCCGGGAGATGATCCGATCGAAGTAGGTCATCTGCACGTAGGTCTCCAGCATGATCTTTTCCTTGCCGGTCAGGTTCCCGTTGACGGTATTGGACAGGGCCTTCAGGGAGGTGAGCCGCGTTTCCAAAGCTTTGAGCTCCGCCGCCTTCTCGGTCATATGGCCCAGGGCCCCCCGGTTGCCGCTCAAACGGGCGTGGAGCGCCTTCTGCCGGTCCGCCAGGGTCTTCCGCTGGGCCGTCAGGTCGGACTGCTGCCGGCACAGGGCCGCCTTGTCCACCGGCTCCCCCTGGCTAAGCTGCTCCTGGAGGGACTGGACCTTGCCCTGAGCCCCGGACAGTCGCTGGGCGCAGGCCTGATACTGGGATTCCGTGGCGGCCACGGCCGATTCCAGCCGCCGCTGCTCCCCGGAAAGGCGGTCCCGGGCCTGCAGCGCCTCCGCCTTGCTCCCATAGAGGAGCTTCGCGCTCAGCTCCCGGACGGCCGATCCCGTTTCCTCGATCTGGGCGACCAGGGTCGCCAAAGCCACCTCCGCCCCCTGGATGGTGCGGACGAGCCCCGCCTGGGCCTCCTCCGCCTGGGGGATCTGGGTGTCCAGGGCGGTCCTCCGCTCCAAATTCCGTTCCTCGGCGGCGACGGCGGCGGCGATATCCCGCAGCCGCTGCCGCAGTTCCCTGTCCTGCCGGGCCAGCGCGGCCATGGTCCTATCCGGGTCCTCCTCCCCCAGCAGCTCATGGGTCAGCCGCCGGGCCTCCCGGTCCTGGGTCTCCCATCGGCCGTGGAGCTCTCCGGCCGCCTTGCTCGCGCTGGCGGCGGCCTTCTTGGCCCGCTCCGCGTCCCTGGCCGCCCGCTCCACGTCCTTCTCGGAAGGGGCGGCGGCGGAGAGCCGGGCCGGGCTGGGATGGTGCCGGGAGCCACACACGGGGCAGGGCGCATCCTCCTGAAGGGTGGCCGCCAGGATGCCGGCCTGTTCGTCCAGGAACGCCCGGTTCATCTGCTCGTAGGTGGCCTGGGCCCCTTCGGCGGCCGCCTGGGCCTGCCGATAGGTCTGCTGGGCAGCGGCCCAGGCTCGCTCCGTTTCGGCTCGTTCGTTCCAACGTGCCTTAAGCTTGTTGAGGTCGGACAGCTTCCCCTCTCCCTCCTGCTTCTCGGCCAGCAGCCTTTCCCGCTGCTGCCCCGCGCTTTCGAGGTCTGCCCGCTCCGCCTTCAGGTCCGCCAGCCTGGCCGTGACGGCCGCCAGGTCCGCCGTCGCCCTCTCCTGCTTTTGGGCCGCGGCGGCCTGCTCCCGCTGCTTGTCGCCCAGCAGGGCTTGCTTTTCCTCCCGGGCGTCGTAGTCGGGAAGCTGGGCCTCCAGGGCATGGATCTGGGTTTTGAGCCCCTCGATCCTGGGCTCCTCCGCCTTGGCCTTCTGCCGGGCCTCGTCCCGTTCCGCTAGCTCCGCGCAAGCAGCCTCGCACTCCTCTGCGGCAGCTTGGAGGGCTTCCTCAGCCCGTTCCCGGGCGTCGGCCCTGCCCAGAGCGGCGTTCACCGACCCGAGCTGCGCCTCCAGCGCCGCCTCCGCCTGGGCCGCCTGCGAAAGGGCCTGCTCGTCCAGCTCGATAAGGGCCCGAACGATGCCGAAGGAATCGGAAAAGGGCAGCGTCCTGTCCTTGATCCTCGTGATATCCGCGAACAGCGCCGAATCCTCGTCCGCCGTCACGCCGTCCAGATACTGGAACAGGCTGGCGTTGGTCTGCTCGTACTCGTTCCGCAGGCTCCCGTAGGCCGATCTCATCTGCTCCTGGAGCTCCATGAAGTACCCGGTCTGAAAGATCTCCCGGAAGATGGCCTGCCGGTCCCGGGTGTCCGCCAGCAACAGCTTCAAAAAGTCCCCCTGGGCGATCATGGCGATCTGGGAGAACTGGTTTCGATCGACCCCCAGGATGGCCCGGACGGCCTCGTCCACCTCCGACCGCTTGGTGACGATCCGCCCGTCCGGGTACCGGAGCTCCGCGCTCTGGGGCTGGACGGTGGTGCCCGTGCCCCGGGTCTTGGGCCGCTGGTACTCCGGGTTGCGCCGGACGGCGTACCGCTTGCCCCCGTAAGCGAAGACGAGCTCCACCTCCGTGGGGGTCTCCGGCGCGGCGTACTTGGAGCGCATCATGGAGGGATCCCGGTTCTCGCCGCTGGCCTCCCCGAACAGGGCGAAGGTGATGGCGTCGAAGATGGTGGTCTTGCCCGCGCCGGTATCCCCGGTGATGAGATACAGGCCGTTTTGGCCCAGCTTGTCGAAGTCGACGACGGTCCGCCCCGCGTAGGGCCCGAAGGCGGACATGGTGAGTTGGATCGGCCTCATGCTCCCTCCTCCCAGATCTTCTCGATGAGCGCCTTGGCGTACCGGGTCTGCTCCTCGCTCATGGGCTGCCCGTTCTGCAGCTCGTAGAACGCCGACAGCAGCTCCAGGGGCGTCCTGGTCTCCGGGGCGTCGGCGCCGGTGATCTGGCCGCCGGTGCGGGTGCGCTGGTTGTCGTAGTCGATCTTCATCAAATTGGGGTAGATGACCCGCAGCCGGCTCATCACGTCCGGGATATCCTCCTCGTCGGTGAGGACGATGTGGAGGTAGTCGTCCGTGGCGGTGCCCTCGTAGTTCGCCCGGGTCACGAGATCGTTGTAACACCCCCGGATCTCCCGCATGTCGTGCCGGGCCGTCAGGGGCACGGTCTCCACCGTCAAGGTCCCCTTCTCGCCCAGAGTGGCCACGGTGACTGATTTATTGTGCTTCGCCTCCGAGAAGGAGTATTTGAGGGGGGTGCCCGAGTAGCGGATCCGGTCGGAGCCCATGCTCTGGGGGCCGTGGATGTGCCCGAGGGCCACGTAGTCGATGCCGTCGAATACCGAGGCGTCCACGTTGTCCGCCCCGCCCACGGAGACGTCCTCCGACTCGGACCTGGCCGCGCCGGTGACGAACTGGTGGGTGACGAGCACGTTCCGCTGCCCCTTGTCCATGGCCATGGCGTCGACGGCCGTTTTCACCGCGTCCGTGTAGGAGTTAATCTCGGCGTCCTCGAAGTACCGGCGCACGTGGGCGGGCTTCACGAAGGGCAGCATGTAGAAATGGACCGGACCGTACTGGTCTTGTAGGGTGATGGGCGTCACCTGCCCGCCATAGACCGGGGACAGGTGGATGCCGCTGCTGTCGATGAGCCGGGAGGCGAAGGCGATCCGCTCCGGGGAGTCGTGGTTGCCGCTGATGATGAAGACCTGGACCTGCCGCTGGGCCAGCCGCCAGAGGAAGTCGTCGAAGAGCTCCACCGCCTCGGCGGGGGGCACGGGCTTGTCGTACACGTCACCGGCCACGATCACCGCCTGGGGCTGGACCCGATCGATGATCCGGAGGATCTCGGCCAGGATATAGGCCTGATCCTCCAGCATGCTGAACTCGTTGACCCGCTTGCCCAGGTGCAGGTCGGATAGATGGACGATCTTCATGACGCCTCCTGTGGTCCCTCTGACGTAAAATGCCCTGATGGATGTAGATCTCGCTATCCCTGCGCCCCGTGGCGCGACAGGTACGCCTGCTTATCCCGTTCGTCCGCCGCCTCCAGGGAGGAGGCGTCGTGGATGCCGCCCAGGGATTCCAGGTGGTGCCGGATCTCATGGCGCAGGACGCCCCGAAGGATCTCCTTCGCCTGGTCCTCGTTCGCCCGTGGGTATGCCCGATCGAAGGAACCCTTGTACATGGTGACCTGCCGCACGCCGGAAAACACCTGATACTGTCCCAGGGTGAACAGGTCGTCTCCCCGGGCGTAGCTCGGGACGCAGACCGCTTCCGACACGATCACGCCGCCGGAAAGCTCCCGAAAGAACTGGTCCGGCAGCTCGTCCAGCAGCTCCGATATGATCTTTCTGTATTCCTCGATACCGATCATGTCCCTCCCCCGGGATCCTCGTTCATGATGGGAAGGTCCCCTGCCGCCCGGGGCCGACGATCCCTCCCCTACGATCGAGTATACCACGGCTCACCTCTGTAAACAAGGCCGCCCTTCGCTCACGATCGCCGATCCCCAAAAACACATATATGAAAAAAGCCCTTGCCAGGGCTTTTTTTCAGATGTTCCTTAAACGAATCCCAGGTACCAGACCACCTCGCCCAGGACGAAGTGGGGGATGCAGAGGCCCCAGATGCTGTTCTGCTTGCGGTAGAGGATGCCGAAGATGGACAGCAGCGCCGTGGCGGCCAGCATGTACATGAAGCCCCGGTGGATGTGGAGCGCGCCGAACAGCAACGAAGAGACCACGATGGCCGCCGCCTCGCTGTACTTCCCCACGAAGATGCGGCGCAGGTTCTCATGGATGACGCCCCGGGACAAAAATTCCTGCAGGATGGCCGTCAGCGGATAGGTGAAATCGGACCAGTTCATGCGGCTCCAATCCCAGAAGGGTGCGTCGGCGGGGAAAAAGCCCGGGGAAACGCGCAGGAGGATGAGCTTTATGCCGAACAGCACCGCCGTAAAGATCGCCGTCAGCAGAACGTCCACCTTGATCGCCTTGCCGATGCCCTTGATCTTCAGGCCCATCTCCTCGAAGGAGAAGTGGGTGTAATGGCGGATGTAGAAGAACATGATGAGGGAGATGGCGTGGATGAACTGGGTCATGATCTCCTGGGAGACCTTCTGCCCGGTCTGCTGCCACAGGGCGACCACATAGATCCAGATGGAGACGGCGGTCATGGTGCCGATGAACACCGCCGAGCTCTCCCGGCGCTTGCGGCGCAGGATGTCGATCTCGGTGATGTCGTCGAAGTGGATGGCGTAGCTCCGTTCCTGGGGGTCCTCGTCGTCCTCCAGACAGATGCAGCTGGTGTTGAGGCGCACGGAGCTGCCGTCCCCTCGGCGGAACAGGATATCGCCCCGCTGGGAGGCGTTCTTCTCCGCCGTGGCCTTCACCAGGAACTCCAGCAGCGCGTCGTTGTCCCTGCCGAACACGTCCCTGTACCGCTTGCCCACCGCGTTGTCCTCCAATCCCAGGATCATGGACGCCGAAGGGTTGATGTACCGGATGATGCCGCTGCGGTCAAAGGTGATGATCCCCTCGTCGAAGTCCCGCAGGACCCGGGTGTCGAGGGTCTCCTGCATCTCCTCCGCGTCGATGGTCTGCTGGACGATCTCATCGCTCACGTCCGTTTCGTCGGAGGTCTCCACCTCCATGTCGCTGTTGAGGAGCGTGTCGGCCACCTTCTCGTCCAGCATGTCCTGCAGCTCGTCCTCCTGCTGGCTCCGCTGCAGGGTCTCCTGATCGGCTTTGACCGCGTCTTCCGCAGGCGGCTGAACCACCTTCTCTTTTTCTGTTTCCATCTGTGCCGTCCTCTTTTTCTTCTTTTCTTATAGTATACAGGAAAAGCTCGCTTTCATAAAGGGGTCTGAAAAAATCGCGGATCAGCGGGCGAACTCGGCCAGCGCGGCTGTATCGAGTTGGTCGAACCGCTGGAGGAAGGGAACGAGCTCCCGGGCGATGGTCTTGACGCCGCCCGCGCTGTCGGATTCCATATTGAGGGGCATCAGGGGCTCGTGGAGGCTCATGCGCAGCAGGAACCAGCCGTCGCCGTGATCCCTGTCGAGATCGACCCGCACCCCCTCGTAGTTGTTGGGGGCCAGGGCCCAGCCAGGCCGTTGGGCAGCGTAATCGCGAAGCTGTTCGATGATATCGTTGCCATAGGGCTTGAAGTCCGGCAGCCGCAGATCCATGCGGAACTCCCGGCTCTCCGCAGGCTCCTGCAGATCCGCGATCAGGGATGGAAGGGTATACCCCTCCCGGCGCCCCTTGGCCAGCTCCATCAGCAGCCGGGTCACCAGATACGCTCCGTCGTCCAGGAAGTAGTTCTCCTTCAGGGCCCCGTGGCCGGAGGTCTCCATGGCCATCTGGCTGTCCCGGCCCTCGTCGTTGAGCCGGATGGACTCGTTGATCACGTTTCGATAGCCCCGCTTGAACCGGTGGTGGACGCCGCCGTGGGCCGCGATGAACTTGGCGAGGCCCGTGGAGGTGATGGAGTCGGTGACGATGGTGGTGCCGGGATGCTCCCGCAGCAGGATGGCCGCCATCATGGCGATGATGCGGTTGCGATTGAGTTCGCTCCCGTCGGAGAGCACCGCCCCGGCCCGATCCACGTCGGTGTCGAAGATGATGCCCAGGTCCGCTTTGTTTTCCAGCACCGCCGACCGGATGGCCGCCATGGCTGCCTCGTTCTCCGGGTTGGGGATGTGGTTGGGGAAGGTGCCGTCGGGGTCCAGGAACCGGGACCCGGTGGTGTCCGCCCCCAAGGGCTCCAGCACCTGGGCGGCATAGAACCCGCCGGCGCCGTTGCCCGCGTCCACCACGATCCGAAGGCCCTCCAGGGGGCGCTCGCAGCCCGTAGCTTCCCGTACCTTGCGGCACAGGATATCGGCGTATACCGGCATGAAGCTGCCCTCCGACAGGGCCGCGGCGGGGAGCCCCGTATGGCCGTCGGAGGCCGCCAGGGTCAGGATGGCTTTGATATCCTGCTTCTCCAGGCCGCCCTGGCCGGTGAAGAACTTGTAGCCGTTGCGGTTGAAGGGCAGGTGGCTGGCCGTGACCATGACGGCCCCGTCGAACCGAAAGCCTTCCGTCACCGTGGCCATGAACATGGCGGGCGTGGAGGCCATGCCCATGTCCGTCACCGCCACGCCTTCCGCCGCCAGCGCTTCGCCGATCCAGCGGGCCAGCGCCGGCCCGGTCAACCGGGAATCACGGCCCACGGCCACCCTGAGATCGTCCTTCCCCAGGCGCGCCCGCAGCCACAGGGCAAAGCCCCGGCCCATGTCCCGGCAGGCCTGCTCCGTCAGGTTCACCTCTTGCCCGGCGACCCCTTCCATGGCCACCCCGCGAATGTCGCTGCCGTTCTGCAAGCTCGAATAGTCCATACCTTTCCTCCGATCCGTTCAAATCCTTGGGTATACATGGATTATACCGGTTTTGCCCACGGTTTACAAGGAACTTTGTAGAAAAAGCCCGCCCCCATGTCCCGATCGTTTCCGTTCATCGAGCATCCAAGCCGTTGACAGGGGCGCGGCACGAAAACTATAATGAGGTAAACGACGGCCATGGAGGAGGCGCATATGCGGAAAGCTTTGTTTATCGGCGGGACCGGGACCATCAGTTCCGCCGTGGTTCGGCGACTCTGTCAGGAGGGCGGCTGGGAGGTGTGGCTCCTGAACCGGGGGAATCGGAGCGACCGGGCGCCCGCGGGGGTCCATCAGATCGTCGCCGATATCCACGACGAAGCCGCGGTGGCTGAATTGCTGCAAGGTATGACCTTCGACGTGGTGAGTGAGTTCATCGGCTTCACGCCGGACCAGGTGGAACGGGACTATAGGCTGTTTCGCGGGAAGACCCGGCAGTATATCTTCGTCAGCTCCGCTTCCGCCTACCATAAGCCGGCGGCGGGGTACCGCGTCACCGAGGGCACGACCTTGGCCAACCCCTACTGGGCTTACTCCCGGAACAAGATCGCCTGCGAGGCGTTCCTCATGGGCAAGTACCGGGAGGAGGGGTTCCCGGTGACCATCGTGCGGCCCAGCCATACCTACGACGAGCGCCATATCCCCCTGGGCGTCCACGGCGCCAAGGGCTTCTGGCAGGTCATCCGGCGGATGCTGGACGGGAAGCCCGTCATCATCCAGGGCGACGGCACCTCCCTTTGGACGGTGACTTTCAACGCGGACTTCGCCGTGGGGTACACCGCCCTCATGGGGGATCGCCGCGCCATCGGCGAAGCGTTCCAGATCACCGGGGACGAGACGCTGACCTGGAACCAGATCTACGAGACCATCGCGGACGCCCTGGGGGTGCCCCTGCGGCCCTACTACGTCTCCTCCGCCTTTCTGGCGGCGGCGGGCAAGCCCTGGGGGTACGATTTTGAAGGGAGCCTCCTGGGGGACAAGGCCACGTCCGTGGTGTTCGACAACGCCAAGCTCAAGCGCATCGCCCCGGATATGAAGACCAACGTGCCCTTCTCCCAGGGGGTGCGCATCGCCCTGGACTACATCCTGTCCCACCCGGAGGAATGCCAGCAGGAGGACCCCCAGTTCGACGCCTGGTGCGACCGGGTCATCGAGGCCCAGGAAGCCGCCAAGCGGGAAATGATCGCGGAAAAAGCATAGAAAGGAGCAGCGCCATGGGAACGCAGCACATGAACTACTGCATGGAGTGCGGCACGAAGCTGACCATAAAGCCGCTGAAGGGCGAAGGACAGGTCCCCTATTGCGAGCACTGCAGATCCTTCGTCTTCCCCGTCTTCAGCACGGCCTGCAGCATGATCGTGATGAACCCGGAGCAGGATAAGATCCTGCTCATCAAGCAGTACGGCCGGGACGACTATATCCTGGTGGCCGGGTACGTCAACAAGGGGGAGGACGCCGAAGCCGCCGCCCTGCGGGAGATCCGGGAGGAGCTGGGGGTGGAGGCCGCCGGCATCCGATTCAACCGGACCCACTATTTCGGCCCCTCCAACACGTTGATGATCAATTTTCGGGTCCTGCTCCCTTCCGAAGAGATCCATCCCAACGAGGAGATCGACGATTGGCAGTGGTTCTCCCTGGCGGAAGCGAGAGAAAAGGTCCGCCCCAACAGCCTGGCCCGGGACTTTCTGGAGGGCATGCTGGACGGCGCCTACCAATTCCACGATAACAAATATGGCTTGTCCAGAAAAAAGCAGGTGACCTGAAGCCACACCTTCTCTCTTACGAACGAAGCGGGCATTTGATGAAATGCCCGCTTCTTTTCTGTATCCGCTTGGCCTATGGCAAGAATCATGCGCCCTGGAACTGGGCGGCATAGAGCTCGTAGTAGGTGCCCCTGCGGGACAGGAGCTCCCGATGGGTGCCCCGCTCCACGATGGCGCCCTTGTCCATGACCAGGATCTGGTCCGCCCCTTGGATGGTGGAGAGCCGATGGGCGATGACGAAGCAGGTCCGCCCCTCCATGAGCCGGAGCATGGCGGACTGGATCTGTCGCTCGGTCTGCGTGTCCACGTTGCTGGTGGCCTCGTCCAGGATCAGCATGGGGGAGTCGATGAGGATAGCCCGGGCGATGGTCAAGAGCTGCTTTTGCCCTTTGGACAGGTTCACCGCGTTGTCGGAGAGGAGGGTGTCGTACCCCTGGGGCAGGGACTCGATATAGCCGTGGATCATAGCCGCCTTCGCCGCGGCCACGATCTTCTCCTCCGTGGCGTCGGGCTTGCCGTAGGCGATGTTCTCCCGGATGGTGCCGTAAAAGAGCCAGGTGTCCTGGAGCACCATGGTATAGGCCCGCCTCAGGTCCGCCCGGGGCAAGCTGCGGATGGGGTGTTCGTCCAGGGTGATCCGGCCGCTATCCGCGTCGTAAAAGCGCATGAGCAGGTTGATGAGGGTGGTCTTGCCGCAGCCCGTCTCCCCCACGATGGCCACCACCTTCCCCGGCGGCGCCACGAAGTCCACGCCGTGGAGGATCTCCCGCCCCGGCTCGTAGGAGAAGCGAAGGGCCTGGGCCTCCACGTGGCCCCGGACATCGTCCATGGCTCGGGCCTCCGGATCGTCGGCGGGTTCCGGCTCCTCGTCGATCAGGCGGAACACCCGCTCCGCCGCCGCCAGGGCGGATTGGAGGTCCGAGATGATGTTGGCGAACTCGTTGATGGGGCCGGAGAACTTCCGGGAATAGAGCACGAAGGAGGAGATGTTCCCCAACGTCACCCGGCCACCCATGTAGAGCAGTATCCCGAAGAAGGAGATGAGGGCCAGCGACAGGTTGTTGATGCAGTTGACGATGGGGCCGTTGATACATGCGAAGCGATCCGCCCGGTAGAAGGCGTCCACGGCCTCGTCGTTCTTCCCATCGAAGCGGCGGGTGAAGGCCTCCTCCCGGCCGTAGGCGCGGATGGTCTTGAGCCCGGCGGTGATCTCCTCGATGAAGCCGTTCATGGCCCCCAGCTTGGCGGAGCGCTCCCGAAACAGGGGTCGCACCCGCTTGGCCCGATACCGGGTGACGGCCATGGACAGGGGGATGGTCACGGCGAACACCAGTACCAGCAGGGGCGTGATGGACAGCATCATCAGCAACGACCCCACCACCGTCACCAAACTGGCGGCCATCTGCACGAGATCGTGGGTCAGGGAGGTGTTGATGGTATCGATGTCGTAGCTGATGCGGCTGATCACGTCCCCCGGCTGATGGCGGTCGAAGTAGCTCACGGGCAGGGACACCAGCCGGTTGAAGGCGTCCCGGCGCATGTCGAAGACGATGCTACGGCTGATGCGGATCATGAGCCGGGAGAGGGCGTAGGTCATGGCCCCCGAGAGGGCGTAACAGCCCACCATCCACAGGGCGTAGCGGAACACGTTGGGAAAGTCCACGCCGCCTTCGCCCAATATGGCGTCAATGGCCCGGCCGGAAAGCCGAGGCCCCACCAGGCCGATGACGTTCCCCAGGATGCTCAACGCCGCCGCCAGCAGAAGGCCCCACAGATGGGGCCGCATATAGGTCCAAAGGCGCCTGAGCACCTGGCCTGCCGGCTGGACGGGACGCTCGAAGGCGCCCCGATTGGCCACGTGGCGGAAGGAGATGGCTTTTTGTTCGCCCTTGACGCTCATGCCGCCACCTCCCCCATCTGCATCTCGTACAGGGTCCGGTACAGGGGACAGGACGCGAGCAGCTCCTCATGGGTGCCGCGACCCAGGACCTGCCCCGCCTCCAGCACCAGAATGAGATCGGCGTGCCGGATGGCGCTGATGCGCTGGGCCACGATGATCTTGGTCACGTCCCCGTAGGCCGCCGCCAGGGCCTGCCGGAGCCGGGCGTCGGTGCGATAGTCGAGGGCGCTGGAGCAGTCGTCCAGCAGCAGGATCTCCGGCCTTGTTGCCAGGGCCCGGGCGATGAGCAGCCGCTGCCGCTGGCCGCCGGACAGGTTCATGCCCCGTTCGGACAGGTCCGCCAGGGCGCCCTGGGGGACGTCCTTCAAAAAGTCCGCCTGGGCGGTCTCAATGGCGAGAGCCCGATCCGCCTCGGTCACGGGCCGCTCGAAGTCCAGGTTCTCCAGGATGGAGTCCGCGAAGAGGAAATCGTTCTGGAAGACCACGCCGAACCGGCTGTGGACGTCCTCCGCCGCCATCTGGGACAGGGGCCGGCCGTCCAGCCAGATCTGCCCCCTATCCGGCTCGTAAAACCGGAGGAGGAGCTGCAGGAGGGTGCTTTTGCCGCTGCCCGTGGGGCCGATGATCCCCAGGGTCTGGCCCCGGGCCAGGGTGAAGGAAAGGTCGTCGATATCGGGCTTCACTTTGTTGTAGGAGAAGGATACGTGGGAGAAGACCACATGGCCCTCCGGCGCGGGCTCCTGAGGGGGCGGAGGCGCCACCCGTTCCGGGGCCTCCAGCACCTCCCCCAGCCGCTTGCCGCTGGCGATGCCCCTCGAGCAGATGGTGAAGATGCGGGTGATGCCCAGGAGCCCATTTTGCAGGATGACGAAGTAGTTTAGAAACGCGATGATCTTGCCCGGCTCCGTGAGGCCCCTGTCCACCCGGAAGGCTCCCGCCACGATGACCGCAGCCATGGCGATATTCAGCAGCACCCCCATCATGGGGTTGGCCACGGCCATGGTCATCTCCGCCTGGCGGTCGGCCCGGACGGCGGCTTCGTTGGCTTTAGAAAACCGGTCCTTCTCGTCCTCCGTCCGGGACAGGGCCTTGATGATCCGCACGCCGGTCATGTTCTCCTGGATGCGCCGGACCAGCTCCTCCCCCGCCTGCTGGGCCTTGGCGAAGAGGGGGATGCTCCTTTGGGAGACCAGCAGCAGCATCCCGCCGATGAGGGGCAGGGTGCAGAGGAAGATCAGCGCCAGGACGGGCTCCATCATGGCGCTGACCAGCAGGCCGCCGATGAGCAAAATGGGGGCCCGGATCCCCAGGCGCAGCATCCGATCCACCATGTCGTTGACCCGATAGGTGTCGGAGGAGAGCCGGGAGATGAGGGAGGGCACGGTGAACCGATCCACCTGCTCGCTGGATAGGACCGTCACCTTGCAGAACAGGCTGTGCCGCAGGGCGCGGGTGAAGGTGGCGGCGATCTTGGTGGCCATGCGGTTGGCCGCGGCGGCGCTGAAGAACACGGCCAGGGCGCACAGAAGCATGAGGGCGCCCCAGAGGAGCAGCTGCCGCCGATCCCCCGTAGGCGCGATATCGTCGATGATGTGCTCCAGAATCCAGGGCAAAAACAGCTCCAGCAGGGTGGAGCCGAACTTGATCCCCACCTGCAGGGCCGTCCAGCCCGCCTGGGGCCGCAGGAAGGCCAGGACCCGCTTCATGGCTCCTCCTCCCCCTGGGTCACCATGCGCCCGCACCAGGCGGCGGCCCGGCGGGTGACCTTGTCCATGACGCCGCAGAACAGCTCGAGCTCCTCCTCGGTCAGGCCCTCCTGGAGATACTCCCGCCATTCCCGGAAGCCGGCCCGTATCTCGGGCAGCAGGACCAGTGCTTTCTCCGTGGGGAACACCCGGACCTGCCGCCGATCCTCCTCGTCCGGGCAGCGGGTCACCAGCCCGGCCTCCTCCAGGGCGGCCATCTGACGGGTGACGTTGCTCTTGTCGATGAAAATGGCCTTGGAGAGGGCGTCCTGCTTCACCCCCGGATTCCGGCACACCTGCAGCAGCAGCACGCTCTGGCGGCTGTTGAGCCCCAGGGGCCGAAACCGCTCGTCCCGGTACATATCCGTGCAGCGGGCCAGGATGCCGTTGTTTTTGAGATACCGCATGTCCCCTCCCCCGGCCGTTGGTATGGCCGTCGGTCTTCGTCAAATTCGTTGCGCTCGCAACGATTAAAGCATATCACCATCCACCCGCCCTGTCAACACGACAGACGCAAAAACCCCCGAAAGCGGCCTGCTTTCAGGGGGTTGCCAGACTAAACTCAATCACAGATACACCTGGGCCGTCACGAACAGCCGATCCTTCTTGGACCGGCCGCCCACCTCGGCAAGGCAGCCCTTGCCCCGGCCCCGCAGGGAGATCACGTCCCCTTCCTTCACCGGGGCGTCCGTGCGCTCGCAGGGCAGATAGTTCAAGCTCACCAGGCCCAGGCGGATCTGCTCCGCCGCCGCCGTGCGGCTCAGGCCGAACATGGCCCCCGCCACCGCGTCCAGCCGCAGGCTTTTCACCGTGAAGGAAAGGGCCTTGACCCGGACCAGAGGGGCGGGTACCGATTCCAGGGCACAGGGCGAGGCCGTGACGCTGACGCGGCCCACCTTCTTCAATTCTTCCAGCAGCAGGGGCTCCACCGTGGGCAGGCAGAACACATAGGCCGTGTCCTCGAAGATGCGGATGTCCCCCAGGGATTCCCTGGTGATGCCCAGGCCCAGGGCCGCGCCCAGGTAGTCCCGGTGGCCCGGCGTGCCGAAATGGGCCTGCAGCTTCACGGAGCGAAGATGCTCCGCCGGGTCGAAATCTTCCGCCGCCATGAATTCGGGCAGGAAGAAGGCTGCCTGCCGCTCGCAGCCCGGCTGCCCGCCGGTGAGCACCAGGTCCTCCCCGCGATAATACTGTTGGAGCGCAGCCTGCTCCGCCGGGGTCAGGAACCCCGTTCTGGTCACGATCCCCCTTCGCTGGGCACGATCCCTGAGATCGTCGATGCGCTTTGTGAATCCTCTATCTTCCATACCGCTTGTTTGTTCCCCTGGACCGTAGCCGCGATCCTCTCCAGGACCCGCTCCACCTCGCCCTTGAACTCCGCCGACGACGTGCGCAGCACCCCGGCGCGCAATGCTCCCAACCGTACCAGGGAATCGGAGGTCACCACCCGGACGGTCTCGTTCTTCCCGATCTCGTCCACCAGCCGCTCGATGTACATGTCCGCGGTCTCGTTCTCCCGGGTATACACGATGTGGAGCCCCGCCTCGGTGTACTTCGCCCCGGTGCCGCCGGGGACCCGATAGGCGTCGAACACCAGCACCACCTGGGCCCGGGTGCAGCTCTGGTAGTTGATGAGGGCTTCGATGAGCTTCGATCGGGCCAGGTCCAAACTCTTTTCCGCCAGGGCCTTGAGCTCGTCCCAGGCGAAGATCACGTTGTACCCGTCCACGATGATGTGCTCCGGGGCCTTCTCCGCCAGAGGCTGGGGTCCCGGGGCGCTGACGGTCCGGGCCGGAGGCGCCAGGACGGTCCGGACGGGGCCGAACTCCCGAGCCATGATGGCCTCCAGCTCCTTCTCGTCCAGGTCCAGATTTCGGCGGCGGACCGTGGGCGAAAGCTCCTCCGACGGCGGCGCCTTGCCGAAGCCCGTGTCCAAATGCATATATTCCAGCACGTCCCGCCACTTCACCACCACCCCTGCGCCGTGAGCGCAGAACACGCTGTCCGGGGTGTTGTCCAGGTCCGCCTCCGGATCGTATCCCCGCTCCGCGATGACGGCCTCAGCGTTCTTGCAGGGCCTGTATCCGTCCACCCGGCAGGAGAACCGGCCCCGGCCCCGGGTATAGGCGGCCACCTGGGCGGCGTAGTCCGTCATGGCGGACACGGGGGCGGAACCGGTGACGACCATCTTGCCCCCCGCCTCCTCCGGGGCGTCGTGGACGCCGCCCATGGCCTGGATGTCGCTGATGGCCCGGCCCACGTCGGCGAAGGGCACCTCCAGGCGGAAGCGATAATAGGGTTCCAGCAGGATGCTTTGGGCTTGCATGAGCCCTTGCCGCACGGCCCGGTAGGTGGCCTGGCGAAAGTCCCCGCCCTCCGTATGCTTCAGGTGGGCCCGCCCGGCGATGAGGGTGATCCGCACGTCGGTCAGGGGCGAGCCCGTCAGGACCCCCAGGTGCTCCTTCTCCGCCAAATGGGTCAAGATGAGCCGCTGCCAGTTGAGATCGAGATCGTCCTCCCGGACCGCGGAAGCGAACATAAGGCCGCTGCCCGGCGCTCCGGGCTCCAGGAGCAGATGGACTTCGGCGTAATGGCGCAAGGGCTCGAAGTGGCCCACGCCCTCCACCGGCCCAGCGATGGTCTCCCGATACAGGATGCGCCCCGCGCCGATGTGCACGGGCAGATCGAATCGCTCCCGGATGAGGGACGCTATCACCTCCGTCTGCAGGGCGCCCATGAGCTGGACCTGGATCTCTCCAAGGTTCGGCTGCCAGACGATGTGCAAGAGGGGCTCTTCCTCCTCCAGCTGTCTAAGCTTCGGCAGCACCGTCCGGGGGTCCGTGCCCGGAGGAAGCTCGATCCGATACCCCAGCGCCGGGGTCAGCAGGGGGCTTTTTGCGTCCGGCTCCGCCCCCAGGCCCATGCCGGGCCGGGTCTCACTTAGCCCCGTCACGGCCACCACGTCCCCGGCGAAAGCCGTTTGCACTGTCTCATATTTTGGACCGGAGTACAGCCGAAGCTGGGCCGCCTTCTCCTCCCGGATCTGGCCGTCCATCCCCCGATAGCGCAGGGTATCCCGAACGGAAAGGCTGCCGCCGGTAAGTTTCAAAAAGGTGAGCCGCCCGGCCTGGCCGTCCCGGGCGATCTTGTAGACCCGGGCCCCGAAGATGGGCGGCCGCACCGGCTCCGGGGCGTACTTCGTGAGGAAGGACAAGAATTCGTCCACCCCGTCCAACCGCAGCCCGGACCCGAAGCACACGGGAAAGAGCTTTCGCCGCCGGATGAGGCGAACGATCTCCCCGTCGGACACGCGGCCCGTCTCCATATAGGCCTCCAGGGCGACCTCGTCCAGCACGGCCAGGGCCTCCTCATCCTCGGCGGGCAGCGCCTGGCACCCCTCCCCGAAGGCGGTTTGCAAATCCTCCAGGAGAGCCGCCCGGCTCTCCTTCGCCGCGTCCATCTTGGTGACGAAGATGAAGGTGGGCACCCGAGCCCGGCGCAGCAGGGACCAGAGGGTCTCCGTGTGGGCCTGGACCCCGTCCGTGCCGCTGATGACCAAAATGGCCACGTCCATGGCGGCGATGGCCCGCTCCGTCTCGCCGGACAGGTCCGCGTGGCCCGGCGTGTCCAGCAGCGTCAGCTCCAGTTGGTCCGTTTTGATCCGGGCCTGCTTGGAGAAGATGGTGATGCCCCGCTCCCGCTCCAGGGCGTGGGTATCCAAAAAGGTGTCCCGATGGTCCACCCGCCCCAGCTTGCGCAGGGCTCCGGCCCGATACAACAGCGCTTCAGACAGGGTGGTCTTCCCCGCGTCCACGTGGGCCAGAATCCCGACGGTCAGTTTTTTCGTTGTCTTGGGTTCGTTCATGTTGCAGCGTTACCGCACGAAGGGGGCGCGATACTCGGCGTTGATCTCGCTGAGCTCCTTGAGGCCGTCGATATAGGGCTGGTAGATGCTTTCGATCCGGCCGCCGCCCCGGTTGTCGCAGCCCGAGCAGAATTCGCACTCGATCCCGCAGGCGCCCCACAGGGCCTGGTGCACGATCCGCTCACGCTCCTCCCGGGTGGTGTCCTGTATCAGCAGCGATTTCATGGTCCGCGCCTCCTCACCGGTCCGTCTCTTCGTCCAGCCAGCGAACTTCGCCGCTAAGAATATCGTAGATAGCGCCTTCCACGACGGCGGACCCGACCTCCGGATGCTCCGAAAACGCCCGCTTCAGCCGGTCCACCCCGTGGCGCACGTTCAGGCGGCAGGCCTTCTCCTCGTCCCGCTCCATGCCGATAGCCGCTAAAATGTCCTCGGTGATGAAGGAGATGAACCCCTCGCCCCCGCCGGTCAGGGCGGCGTGAACCGCGCCGCAGCCCGTATGGCCCAACACCAGGATATGGCCGCAGTTTAGGTGCCCGGCGGCATATTCGATGCTGCCCAGCTGGTGGTTGTCCAGCACGTTCCCCGCCACGCGGATGACGAACAGGTCGCCGATGCCGGCCTGGAAGATCTCCTCCGGGATCACCCGGGAATCGGAGCAGCACACCACGATGGCGTAGGGATGCTGCCCATTTTGGGCGGTGTCCATCCGTCGCCCGGCGTCTCCCGTCTCCCTGTACCTTCGATTGCCCTCCTTCAGCCTGGTTCGGATATCCATGGGCCCTCTCCTTTCCGCCGTATTTATTTCAGTGTCGTCACGATGGGTTCCGTGCCGTAGGTATAGTCAGCAAAGGGATTGACCACGGGGACGATCTCTCCTTTGGAATTCATGTAGACGCAGGACTGGCTGCCGCTTTTAAGGTCCACGTTCACCAGCATCCCCACGTAATCGGTAGTATTCCCGGCGGGCGCCTCGTCATGCTGGGTCAGCCCCCGCTTGCCGCAGATGAAGGCGTTGAAGCGATAGTCCGTCATGTATCCGTTGTAGGTCTTGCCCTCCGTGCCGGAGAAGTCCTTGTTGTACACCAGTTTCGTGTTGGGCTGGATGGTCCCCTCCAGGAACGGATACAGATCATGCTGATGGCCGGTGATGAGGATATCCACGCCGATCTCGTTGAGCCGCTCCGTCCAGGCGGCCTTGACCGCTTCGTGGTTGTGGCGCGCGTTCACAAAGGGGATGGGGATGTGGCAGACGGCCATGGTGTAGGCGGCGTCCATGTATTCCCCCGCGGCGATGATATCGTCCAGCCAGCGAGTCTGCTCCTCCCGGTACAGGTCGAACTGGGCCGTTTCAAAATACTCCCACCAGTCGTCGTCGTGATCCTCGCCCAAATCCAGCATGATGCCGTATATGTCCGAAAGCCGGAAGGTGTAATAGAAGTTGCCGTTCTGGCTGCCGGTATATTTGTACAGGTCCTCAGCATACTCGCCCTTGATCTCGTGGTTGCCCCGGGTATAGATGACCGGGATCATGCCGCCGGTGATCTTGAAGGCGATCTCATTGGCGATCTGGGCGTCCTCATACCGATCGACCATGCTGGTCTGATCCCCCAGGAGTACGATGAAGTCAAGGGTGTTTTCCAGCCACGCATGGCCGGCAAGGCTTGCCGCGCCCTCCACGGCGCCATGGATGTCCGGTAGAGCCAGATAACAGATTCCATCCCCGGTATTCACCGGGATGAACGAGTATTGCTCGGAAAAGGTTTCGCCCGTATAGCCACCGAAGGGCCCCCGGTAGATCATCTGCTTGGCGCAGATCTTGTAGCTCTTCGCCTCGTCCAGCGCCCGCTGCGGCACGGTGACCTTATGGACCAGGTCCTTGGACCGCATGCTGCCCGCGTACAGATCGTAGTATTTCTCCGAGCCCACCTCCACCCAGACGATGGCGGTGTCGCTGGTGGAAAACACGATCTGGTAGTCGTCCTCCACCGCGTAGACCACCGGCCGGTACGTGAAGCGGCATGGCCGAAGGCCGTAGCCCACGACGGCGCAGGCGGCGATCAGCGCCACCAGGAACAGGACCTTCGCCGCAAGCTTCCACCCCTTGTTCGGCGCGTGGAAAAACAGCAGGCAGAAAACCAGGATCAGCCCGGCGGTCACCCCCACGGATCGGAGGAATTTCGGCAGGATGAACTGGATATAATCGTTGGAGCCGTTGGCGATCACGACGCCGATGGCGACGGCGAAAACGGCGGAGAACACCAGCGACGCGATATACGGCCCTCTCTTTTTGTCGCGGATAAAGAGGAAGGACAGGATCGTGAGCAGCAGGATCACGCCCATGAGCACGCAGATCATTAGCGGCAGGTTCATCACAAGGAAGCTGGGGTTGTGATCCGCTCCCAGGAATTTGGAAATACCCGCCCAGTTGACGCGCAGCGCGATCCAGAACAGGAAGACCGCCGTGCTGCAGAGCACGGCCGCCGCCTGCAGCCAGTATTTCTTTATGAAAGCGCGAAAGGTCATTTCCATACGTCCCTCCTTCTTCGTCCGGACCATAAAAAGCGCCGCTTAGATCGATTGGCCCGGTGATACGAATACCATACCATACTCGGGGCAAAAATCCAACCGGCTCTTTGTCGGAAAGCGCCCGGATTTTCGCTATGACTCGATACTCCTTCGTGAAGAGGACAGCGATTTTTATTTCGGCGGGATTGAAAAATCGCCCCGGGAATGGTAAACTTGTACCGACAGAGAAAAAACCGCGCGATCAAAAAGCTTTTCATGGAGGAAACGAAACCATGTTGCATTGGAACAATCTCGATACGCTGACGGCTTTTGAAAAGCTGAAAGCAAAAAAAGGCAGCGTAAACCTGCCGGAAGCGATGGCGGGCGAAAGCGGTGCGCAGCGTGTCTCGAAGTACACGGTGCCGATGGCTTGCGGACTTGCCTACAACTACGCGGCGAAGGCCGTAGACGACGAACTGCTCTCCATCCTAAAGGAGCTTGCCCGGGAGGCGCAGCTGGAGGAGAAGTACGCCGCCCTGTACAACGGCGAAATGATCAACACCGGTGAAAAGCGTCTGGTGCTGCACCAGCTGACAAGGGGCCAGCTGGGAGATGCCGTGATCGTGGACGGCGTGGACAAGCGCGCATTCTATGCCGGCGAGCAGAAAAAAGCGGCGGAGTTTGCCCAAAAGGTCCATGGGGGAGAGATCGCCAACGCCGACGGTGAAAAGTTCACGACCGTGGTGCAGATCGGCATCGGCGGAAGCGACCTGGGGCCCCGCGCCATGTATCTGGCGCTGGAAAACTGGGCCAAGGAGAACGACGCATGCCGGCTCGAAGCCCGATTTATCAGCAACGTGGACCCTGACGACGCGGCGAACGTGCTCAAATCTATCGATCTACCCCACAGCCTGTTCGTGCTGGTCTCGAAGTCCGGCACCACGCTGGAAACGCTGACCAACGAAACCTTTGTCAAGAACGCGCTGAGAGACGCGGGGCTGGACCCCTCCAAGCACATGGTCGCCGTCACCAGCGAGACTTCGCCGCTGGCAAAATCCGATGAATACCTGGCAGCGTTTTTCATGGACGACTTCATCGGCGGGCGCTATTCCTCCACTTCCTGTGTGGGCGGCGTGGTGCTGTCGCTGGCGTTCGGTCCCGAAGTGTTCGCCCGCTTCCTGGCCGGGGCCCATGCGGCGGATCTGACGGCGAAGGAGAGTGACCCCTTGAAGAATCCCTCTATGCTGGACGCGCTGATCGGCGTATACGAGCGCAACGTGCTGGGCTATCCGGTCACCGCCGTGCTGCCCTATTCGCAAGCGCTCAGCCGCTTCCCTGCGCACCTGCAGCAGCTCGACATGGAGTCCAACGGCAAGCATGTCAACCGCTTCGGCGCGCCGGTCGCTTATCCCACCGGACCTGTCATTTTCGGCGAACCGGGCACCAACGGTCAGCATTCGTTCTATCAGCTCCTGCATCAGGGGACGGACGTCGTTCCGCTGCAGTTCGTCGGGTTCCGCAAGAATCAGGCGGGCATGGACGCGGACATCCAGGGCAGCACCAGCCAGCAAAAGCTGTGCGCCAACGTGGCCGCGCAGATCATGGCCTTTGCCTGCGGCAAGCAGGACAAGGATCCCAACAAGAGCTTTGAAGGCGGCCGTCCCTCCAGCATCATCATCGGTGAACAGCTTACGCCGGAATCCCTTGGCGCGCTGCTGGCGCATTTTGAGAACAAGGTGATGTTCCAGGGCTTCTGCTGGAACGTGAACAGCTTCGACCAGGAGGGCGTGCAGTTGGGCAAAGTGCTGGCCAAGCGCGTGCTGGCACACGAAACGGACGGCGCGCTGAAGGCCTACAGCGAACTGCTGGACATCTGATCCGTTCCCTGTTGAAACGACCCCGCCCTTATGTCTCCAATTCAAAACGCTCCCGGTTAGGGAGCGTTTTTTGTGTTCCAATTTGACAATTTCCCGACATTCTGGAATTTAACTATTTATCACCCATTCTTCTTTTGTCAGTAAATTGACGTTTCTGTTTGTAGAATCATTTCAACTCACCAAGTTTCGATTTACCGTATCCTTTCAACGATCAACTCTGCCGAATCCGCTTCCAGAGAGGTATGCTCGTCATAATGGATATGATCCCCCGGCTGGCCGTCCGCAAGCGCTGTGAGGTGCTTGGCCAAGGAAAGCAAGCCCTCTCTGTTTGCCGAAATGACGGCCCCACCGCTATCGACGGTCACGCGGATCTCAAATCCATCCACCCATTTGACTTCCATTGTTCATTCACTCCATTCGATCCAGAGTATTACCTTGACGTCTCCCTCTCCGAACGCGGAAAGCAGCTCTTCCTTTGTAACGTCCCCGATCCTTGCCAACCGGGTAAAGTCCCAGGTGTTCTGATCGTAATAGACGGTGATCTGGTTCCCCTGGTAGAGGATCACGTCTCCCGGCTCCGTGGTGATGGTCTCATCGGCCCGGGGCAGGTCCCACGGCAGCGGACCCACCTTCTCAAAATGACCGTAGTCGTGCATTTCGACCTCGACGGCACCGTTGCTGAGCTTTTCGATCAACGACTGCGCCGAAGCGTTGTCCTCCAGATGGGCGTAGAACACCTTGCCGTTGGCAGCGATCGCGAGGGTCGGGACCGGCTCAACGGCATCCGCTGCCTCATCCCAGTCGATAATCTCCCGTTCCTCAATGGATACGTTCAGTTCCTCATCGACCCTGACGGAATACAAGTAATCGTAATTTCCCGCGATGGGAGACCTCGCCTTTACGGTCACCGTCGTCTCGCCCTGTGCGACGCCCGTGAATGTGTAGATGACCCGGAACGCGGCGCCGTCCAGCTCCTCATGATTTGAATCGGCATACTCCTTTTCGCGGGTACAGGTGACGATATCCGGATCCATCTCGATCTCGAATTCCGGACCGCCGCCGTCAAAGGAGTCAAAAACAAGGGTAGCCTTTGCGCCGCTTTTCACGATCTCCCCCTTCCAGTCGATGATCCCGCCGAACTCATAGACGTTATAGTACCCCATCTTTCCAAGCTTCTCCGCCGCCTGCTTGCTGCGGTTGCCGCTGCGGCAGTAGATGAGAATGACCTGGTTCCGATCGGGCAGCTCTTTCGGCGGCTCCGTGCCGATGCTTTCGTTTGGAATGCAGATAGCCCCTGGGATATGGCCGGTATCGTATTCATCCTGCCGACGGACGTCCACGATCACGTGACCGTCGTCCGCTTCCATCATCCGCCTGGCCTGGTCCTGGTCGATCTGAAGATAGGGCAAGCGTTCCATGCCGTCCCCATCCAGCGGAAACATCCCCATGTCCCCCGCCTGTATGCAGCCTGTCAGCATCAGCAGCGTCGCCAGCATATACACTATCGATCGTTTCATTGGCTTTACCTCACTTGTGATCAAACCAGGAACGGAAGCGAAAGGATCGCAGCCGTTGTTCCCACCGTTAGCATGGCCTTCGACAGGCAGCCGCCCCTGGGGGCTCCGTCCTCTCCTTCCTCATCGTCCAGGAACAGAAGAAAAGCTTCTTCCTTCCAAAAATCTTCCATTGATTTAAATTATATCATGTGAAGAATTTGATTCAAAGTGTTTATGTGATAATTAAGGACAAAAAGCCAGAAAGCACTTAGCTTTCTTTTGTTGGGGCCTCCCCGGCGGGATCCTCACACTCGCCTGCGGGCTCGCTCAGGTTTCGGCTCTGAGGCCCCACTGGGGCCTCATTCACTACCGAAACCGGTTCGAATCCCTGCCGGGGAACAAAAAACAGGGCCCCATGCGGGGCCCTGCTTTTTTGGCCTCCCCGGCGGGATTCGAACCCACGGCGTTCCGCTTAGGAGCAAAACTTTTAATTTGCAAATCCCTATATGCGGGGCTTTTTTAGTCCGGAAATAGGGTTTTTTTGCACTTCCAAAATGCCAATAAGTATATATGAATAGGCACTATTTCAATAAAAATGTGGTAAAAATGTAGGAATTTTGGAGTTCACCCTCGTTTTTGGCACTTTGTGCGTATTGGAAATGCCTTTCATGAAAAAGCGCGGTCACGCTTCGATAAAGCGGAGGATCTCTTCATACACGGCGGAATCCTGCGCGGTCATGCGTGCGATGGGTTTGTCGGCAAAATATGCTTTCCGCGCTTCCGGCGTTTCAAGCTGCTTTTCCCGGAGCAGGCGCTCATATCCACCGATCCACGTGTTCATCGTTTCCAGCGCCTCCGCGCTGTACTGCGGATTGTGCTTTTTGTGTTCCACCGTGATGACGCGCACGTTCGGATTCCCTATCTTCCGCACCTGTCCTGCGTTATACTTGTAATTCACCATGGGATCGTCCATCGAATATATCCACAGCAGCCTGTCCGCAGTTGTCTTTAGATACGCCCGGTTGTCGAGCGCGCCGTACTGCGGATCGAGTTTCTTTTCAAAACGCTTCACGCGGTCGGCAAGAATCCGCAGCTTGACAAAGCCCATCATCTCGTCGGAAATGCTCACAAAGCCTGACAGAATGACCGCCCGGGTCACGGTCGACAGAAGATGTGCAAGGTTCAGCGCGGTGTAGCCGCCCAGCGAATGCCCGACTGGGATGATCTCCTCTTCGGGATGCAGAAGATCGAGCAATTCCATGGCGTCGCGCGTCGGCACGTTCGCGGATGGTAGACGGTCTCCGCCCGATTCGCCGCAGCCGGTATAATCGAGCGTCAGAACACGGCGCCCCGCACGGCACAGGGTTTCGATCTCCGCAAGGTACGCGGTGTGCCCCGGACCGATCCCCGGGCAGAACAGGATCAGCCTGTCCGGATCGTATCCTTCATAATAATATGTGAAGTATCGGATCGTCACGCCCGCCGTGTTCCGAAACGAACCGCGTTCGCACACAAGCCCCGGGAAATCGTCGGCGCTGTAATACGGAATCGCCTCATCCTTATCAAATCGCAGCAAAAAGTTCTTTTTATACAGATCAGTGATCAGTCCCATGTTTTCCTCCGATTCTCCGTCCGGTTGTTCCGGCGTCTGGTCATCTGCCGCCTTGATTATACTGCAAAGAGAGAAAATGATGCTTTTTTATGAATGAGATTTGCAGCAATTGAGTGTGTACAGTATTTTATCATATGGTGTGGGCAAAAGAAAAGCCCTCTGATGAGGGCTATTCAAAACAATCGCAGTTTATTCCCTACTGCTTTTACCTCCGGCATTAAGAACACATTTTATCTGTTCTTTGGCTTTATTATGATTAGATAGGAAGCACACGTTGGAACTATGCCATATATGCTGTTATTACGTTTATGCTCACTCTTTTGTCCTCCCTTTGCTTTTCGTTGCAGTCGGCAGACCGAATCTCTATTTTAGCAAAGAGCGGACAGCCCTTCATCGCCAGCAGGCTCTCCTGAACCACTTGTCTAACGAGTGGTTTTATGTAAAAAAAGACAGTACCAAAATTTGGTGCTGTCAAAAAATAAAGCGATATTTTTAGCCGAAAATCCTTGATTTTCTAGGCTTTGGGGTCGCCTCGGGTCAGTCGTGATCGTATCCGAAAAATGTTGCTTTTCAACAAAAGTTGCGGAAGAGCCAGTGTTTCAAGGGGTTCTGGCATCCATCGTGACGGAAGTCTTGCTGCCTCTGTCCGCAGAGACAAACAAGGACTCGAAACATCTGTTCCGAGCCCGCTCAGCTAACTGCTTCATACTTAATGTGAGATAAAAACTCTGTATGTGTTTGCGATATGGGTCTCCATGGCCTCACGAGCCCGTTCTGCATTCCCTTCTCGAATCGCCTGATAGATCAAATAATGGTCAGCAATCATGGTATCTGTGTCCTTAGCATCGAGTTTCAAGTTTCTTCGATGCTTGTCGATCTCAACATTTAATTTCTGAAGAAACTGATACAGCAGATCATTATGCGCCATGTGTGCAATAGCATCATGAAAAGCATAGCCGCTTTGTACAGGACTTGGCCTGATTTCGTCATGATTTTGAAGAAGGTCGTTTTTAAGTAGATTAAAAACCCGTTCCAGCTCGTCCTTTTCCTCATCAGAACCCCATTCTGCCGCCAGTCTGGCCAGATGGCACTCTGTTGCAATACGTGCTTCGATTAGTTCGCGGAAGGAACCACCGCTAATCGAATCAATAAACTTCATATTCTCTATATGTGAATGGGCTTCTGTGCTAACGAAAGTGCCGCGGCCGGGATGTGAAAAAAGTATGCCATACAGTTCCAATGATTTCAGCGCTTCACGCACGCAATTGCGGCTTACTCCGAACTCTTCCGCAAGGAGGAGTTCGTTTGGCAGCTGACTCCCAACCGGCCATTCGTTCGTATCGATCAAATGGATGATCTGATCCGAGATTTGTTCGTACAGGGACATTTTTTTGACACGTTCAGGCATATCACAACTCCGCATTTTTTTATAAAGTATCACATTCACTCTGAATAGGCAAGGAAATAAATTTCGTATACAGATGACAAGGCCTGATCATGAAATCATGATCAGGTCCTGTCTCTCCGGCTGACAAACAATCACTCTTCGATCACAGCTGCTGTGACCACCACTTCCGCAAGAATCGCCGCTCTTCCGAGCATGGTCACAGAGAGGTCTCGAGAGGGTGCTGTCTCTTTGTTGATCCAATGATCCCACGCCTCATTGAACGCAGCGACATCCGATGCATTCTTAACAAAAACCTGGGCATGGAGCATGTGGTCTTTATCGCTCCCGCAGTTCTCAAGCAGTGCATCAAGTTTGTAGAAGATGCCTTCGCACTGAAGCGTTATGTCATCTCCACGGTCCGTGGCAGTCATTCCAGAACAGTAGATGATCCCATTGTGGATGACAGCATCGTGATATCGTACCCCTTGATTAATTCTTTCCATGCTCATTTCCAAACCTGCGTGAAAACGCGCTTGAAATTTTCGCCCAAAACCTTCTTGCACTGGGCGTCGGTCAATCCGCGACGTAGCAGTGCGTCACCCAGGCTGGACCACTCATCATAATACTGGAAGCCCTTGACATGTTTCTGCGTAATGTCAAACCCGCCGAAAAACCCGGGGTTCGTCCTCTCAAACGCATTCCGCCTCATAGAGAATTCCATGGTGGGAACCATCCAGCGGTCTGTCCCGATGCCTGCCGCATCTTCTCCTGCCAGTTCCATGACATAGACAATCTGATCCACGTACTGATCCACGTTGGGCCAGACACCCTTTTCCGTCCAGTTCATGATCGAATGTGGGCAAAGACCAATCATTCCACCCTTTGCGGCAACCTTCTTGATCTGCTCATCCGTCAGGTTCCGCACGTTGGGGTTGAAATGTTTTACGCCGGAATGGGAGAAAATACAGGGATCTTTTGAAAGTTCAATGGTTTCAAGGGTGGTCCTGTATCCGACATGGGACAGGTCCACCACCATGCCGAGGCGGTTCATTTCAAAGATTACCTGCTGACCGAAGCGGGTAAGACCGGTATCTACAGGTTCCTGCGAACCGCATCCGATGTTGTTCTTTCCGTTATACGTGATCTGCAAGATCCTCGCGCCGAGTTTATGAAGGATGGTCACATACCTGAGGTCGGCCTCGAGGCATGCGGCACCCTGTGTGCTTAGGATGATACCAAGCTTTCCTTCCCTTCGGGCGGTATCGATGTCCTCAGCTTTTTCGATGATCATGACCTTCTCGGGAAATGCATCTCTGAGAACATAGAACAAGTACACTTCCTGAAGAAACTCAGGAAGTGTGGCCGGCTTGTTTTCGTCAATGACGACAGAAACGCTGACCACGTTGAGCCCGCCGTCCAGAAAACAGTCAATCAGCGATTTCTTCTCGGGAGGCGGATCCTTGAAAAAAGTATGGTACAGGCAATCCAGGCAGAGTGAGGATTCTATCAATTCTTTTCCAGTCATTTTTAGCTCCTTTCAAGCAACTGTTTTTTTCGGCTTGCCAGCTGGATGACGACGATGACGCAAATTAGCGCACAGCCGATGATATCCGTGACAATGGATGTGTTGATGAGGCAGAATGCCGCGCCTATCGCGAGGACCCGCTCGACTATCATCGCGTCATGAAGCATGAATCCTTCGAGTCCCACAGCAAGGGAGAAGCAGCCCGCCAGTGCAGTGATGAACGGCCAAACAGAAGCCAGGAAGCCGTTCAGCATAAGCAGATCTGGCCCGTATGCGAACATGAACGGAACGATAAACGCCGCCAAGGCCAGTCTCCACGCCTGGAATCCGACCTTGGACGGAGGTGCATCGGCTATGCTTGCTGCGGCATACGCCGCGATAGCTACCGGCGGGGTCAGCATCGACATGCAGGCGAAGTACAGGACGAACATATGCGCCTGGACTACGGACAGTCCCAGCTTCACGAGGCCGGGCGCAACCAAAGTCGCCATCACGATATATGCGCCGGAAGTGGGCATGCCCATACCGAGCAAGATGGCCACCAACATGGCAAACAGCAATCCGATGAACAGCTGTCCCCCAGCCAATTTCACGATAAACGAGCTCAGCCTCATTCCGAGACCAGTCATGAACAGGGTCCCAATAATGATGCCAGCGTTCAGCACGGCTGCTATGATCGTTGTCATCTGCCCGGACGAATTCGAGAATTCACGTACAAGACTCTTGAGAACGCCCTTCCTGTCCCTCGTGAAGACCAGCGCCAGGGCAAGATTGACCAGTATCGCCACAAATCCGGCACGCATGGGCGTATAGCCATTCATCAGCATGTATATGATCAGGACCACAGGTAGGATGAACACACCCTTTGTTTTGACAACGGTCCATATCCGGGGTATCTCGTCCTTCGGTATCCCCTTCATCCCCAACTTCTTGGAACGGAAATGGACCTGCAGCATGGTACAGACATAGTACAACAGTGCTGGTATGATGGCATACTTGATGATGGAACTGTACGGTATTCCCGTATAGTCGGCCATAATGAACGCCGCCGCGCCCATGACTGGCGGCATTATCTGCCCCCCGCATGAAGCGACCGTCTCAACCGCGCCGGCGAATATCGCGGGGAATCCTGCCTTTTTCATGGCCGGGATCGTAAAGGTCCCCGTGGTCACCACGTTGGAGATGGAGCTTCCCTCAATCATACCCATGAGACCGCTCGATACGACAGCTGTCTTGGCGGTTGCCCCGCTGAACCGTCCCGTAAGGCTCAGGGACAAGTCCATGAACAGCTCCCCTGTCTTGGTGGCATTCAAACAGCATCCGAACAGGACGAACATGAACACGACTGTCACCGCAGAATGTGTCGGAGAGCCGAAGCATCCCTCCGTCGTCATGGTCAGCTGCTCTATAAGGTTCCCCAGCGAGAACTTCCGATGATACAACGCTGCGGGCAGCAGGTGCCCCCAGAGCGTATATATGATCATGACCCCGCACAGGGTCGTCATGACCCATCCAAGCGCCCGCCGCCCGGCTTCCAGGACCAGCAAAAGGAAGATGATCCCGTACACATATTCGGAAGGCTTCACCGGGGTCAGATACAGATACCTGGTCACGAACCCTTTGCTGCAGAATATGGCATATGCGCCGCAGGCAAGCGACAGGAACGCCAGAATGATATCATACCATCTCGGGTCGTTCCCCTTTTTCCCTCTCACATCTAGATTAATGAAGAGGAAAGACAGCAGGATGCCAGCGACCAGGGGACGGTGAACTAGGGACTGCGGCGTTCCAAAAAGGCCAATCGCCAGCTGATACAGCGATAACGCCAACCCAACATAATATACATATTTCTTCAGCGCTTTTGCCATGTGTCGGTCTCCTGATCGAATAAGGATTGCGCCCAAATCATGTCAATGATTCGGGCGCAGGGGCCAGCCAATAAATTATTTATTTTCCGTCAAAGTACTTCTTCGCGCCGGGATGCATCGTCAGACTTCCGACATCCTGCATGGTCTCGGGCGTTACTGCGCTGAGCCATGCGCAGGTAGTCTTGATGTCGTCAAAATGCTCGACCAGAGTCTTCGTGATCCAGTAAGCTTCCTCCTCACTCATGTCCGCACTGCAGATCAAAGCACCTTTGGAGCAGGAAGTGATAAATCCTTTGTCCTCACCCTTATAGGTGCCGGCCGGATGCTGGAAATCGAAGTAGCCTGGATTCAGATCAGCCATGGCCTTGCGAACATCCTCTTCGAGATCGACGAACTTCACATCAATGCTCTGGGCGAGGTCCATCAGTGTGGCATTGGATACGCCGGTCATGATCAGGAAGGCATCGGCAAGCCGGTCTTTCATCAGGTCGGCGTCTTCAGACATGCTCGCAGCTTTGATTGTCAGATCCTTTTCCGGATCCAGGCCGGCGCACTTGAGCACGTCCATTGCCATCGTGTATGCTGTGGAACCCACGGAGGAAACAGCCACGGTTTTTCCTTTCAGATCTTTCACACCAGCGATCGCGGAGTCAGCAGGCACGATAAGATACATAAGGTTGGTCTCGAGAGACATAAGCGTAATAACATCCTTATACTCCCGGGTGTATGGTTCTTTCGCCTCATAAGCATCCAGCATGGCAAAAAGATTGCAGAATGCAATGTCGGACTGCTTTTCACCAACGGCAATGATGTTCTGTGTACCACCGCCGGCTTCGGAGGAGCACTGAGTGCCAGCATTGGTAAGCACTTCGGCGAATACCGCACCCATGGAATACCAGTTGCCGCCGGATGGACCGGATGACAGGACAAGTCTCTTCGGGATTCCGCCGTCTGCATTCGATGCAGCGGGAGCATCGGCTTTCGGAGCTTCAGCTGCTGGCTTGGAGCAGGCAACCAGCGAAAGAACAAGAATGACAGTCAGTAGAAGGGAAACGACGACTTTTGTGGTTTTCATTTTGCTACCTCCTTGAGTATTCAATTTACAGTGAAAACAAGAAAAAAGTTTGAAGATTTTCGAATTACCCTCTTGCTGTTTAATTGTCCTACAATTATAATGTTATTATAGACCGTTACTATTCATTCGTCAACAATTAATTTTTTCCGAATAAGGTTTATTATGGGAGGACATGAGAAAAAATGTTGAAACAGGATGCTATCGTTACCCTGCTACAGAAAGAAGTCAGCCCAGCGGTGGGCTGTACTGCTCCTGTCGCCGTAGGTTTGGCCGTAGCAAAGTGCCGTGAGGTCCTTGGAGAAAAGGCTGAAATCCAATCGGTCCGGGTAATCGTTTCCCCCGGGATCTTCAAAAACGGATACAGCGTGGGAATACCGAACAGCGGCGAAAAGGGGAATGTGTTCGGCGCCGCTCTCGGAGCCGTTTACGGTGATCCTTCTTTAGGTCTCGCTGTCTTCTTGGGCGTATCGCCGAATGATATAGAAAAAGCGCGTCGACTTCTGCAGAGCCATGATGTCTCCGTAGCCTGCGACCCTTCCAAACGCGGCGTGTATGTTGAAGGGATCATTTCCGCTGATTCCGGCGAATGTCGTACAGTCATGAACACGCATTCCAATATTGTTCGCGTTGTCTTGAACGGCAAGACCATATATGAGCAAAAAGAAGCGTCAGTCGACGCTACGACACGATCTCTGGATTGTCTGAGTATTGAATCCATCACATCGTTTGCCGAAACCGTTCCTTTTGAACAAATTCGTTTCCTCCTGGATGGAATCAGCGTAAACATGGCACTCGCCGAAGACGGGCTGTCGCACGATTATTGTCTTAACATTGGAAAAAGCCTCAAAACGGTTTTCGGGGAAAAAACGAATCTGCTTCCGGACCTGAAGGCAAGGATGCTGGTGAGCGCGGCCGCCGACGCCCGCATGGGCGGCAGCTCCTTGCCTGCCATGAGCACTGTAGGCAGCGGGAACCAGGGGATTACAGCCATATTGCCTGTAGCAGTGCTAACTGAGCATCTTGGGGTGGATGATGAAAAAACAGCCCGAGCGCTGGCGATCAGCCATCTCGTCACCTATTATGTGAAGCAGTACATCGGACGTATTTCCAGCATGTGCCTCTGCGGCGTGGCGGCCAGTGCAGGTGCAGGATGCGCCATTACCTGGTTGCGTGGTGGTTCCATTCAGGCAATGAAGGACTGTATCAAGAACATCCTCGCCGCACTGACGGGTATGATTTGTGACGGTGCCAAGGGAACATGTGCTTTAAAGATGGGGGTTGCAACAGCGGAGGCATTCCATGCTTCGGATCTGGCCATTATGCTCTCCTCTGCTGGAAGCGATGATGGTATTATCGATGATGACCTCGGCATTACCTTAAAGAACGTGGAAAAAATAACTCAGGTCACTCGCGACGCCATAGATGATTCCATCGTGGACATAATCAATGCGAAAGGATGACATTAAGCATATATCCACTCCATTAAGAAGCAAAAACAGCAACTATAAAAACAAGGCAGCTCTAAACGGGCTGCCTATTACTAACCAGAGTAAGGCCGAAAAACGTGGCAAAATGCCAATAAGTACAATGCTTTCCTGAACCACGATTTTCATGGTAATCTTTTCTATTTGATTCCGTTTGAGGAGCAAGTGTAGTAAAAATGTAGTAAATGGGGGTAATGGCGGCGCTATTGGAATGGGTTTATCCTTTCCAATGTCGCCGTAAACAGCACAAAAAAAGCCCATCGAGAATCACTTCTCAATGGGCTTCTGGCGCGCCATACTGGATTCGAACCAGTGGCCTTGCGCTTAGGAGGCGCACGCTCTATCCTGCTGAGCTAATGGCGCAAAGGGTATTCAATTGTCGGAGGCGACCGGCGGCATTATAACGGGGTTCTATTCATTCAAATGCTGCCGGTGCCTGTCTCATTCTGGAAAGATACGTCTTCCGCTTAGGAGGGGGAAAAAGGAGGGAAATTTTATGGACTCGATTCCACGTGGTTCGTCCGGAAAAGTACGATTTTCTTAGAAAAATAGGGCTTTTGGGGATTCCAAGGAAACACCTCTTTCAAGACCTTCATCGGACTGATTTCAGGAAGATTGTAGTAAAAATGTAGTAATCGCGGCGATAATGGAATAAAACCGGCGGCATTGGAATGGGTGTTGTATAGGGCCAAATCCAAGCGAGAGGAATACCCATAATAATAGCCGGGAGGTTTTTTTACATTTCACACAAAAACCTCTCGGCCTATTGGTGTTATAGGGGCTTGCTTGGGATATGGCATTTACAAAATGCTAAATAGGGTTATTCCGGAATCCTGGAATACACGAATCAGAGTTGAAGGCAGTCAATTCGGCCGCCGATCTATATAGCTTATTTTACTGCGGAGATGGCAGACTGAGAAATACTGGTTTGAAAAAAGGCTGTTTTCACGATCTTTTTGAACGTGGAAACGGCCCTTTTTGCCGCTGTTGCAGGGATCGCTGCAGGGCTTATCCCGCGTAAGGCTTTCAAAGGCTCGATGCTCGGTGCGTGTCAATTATTTTTCGATGAGCGAGAGGGTGTGCATCATATAGGTGAAACGTCTCCCGATGCCTTCGGCGCTCTCGATTGCGCAGTGCTCCGTGGCAACGATGCAGCCGTCGCCCGCGGGGATGACGTACACCGTCTGCAGATGCTCGGGCAAGTAGTCGCCGCCCTTGACCGAGGCGGTGCTGATGTAGATGCAGCGACCCGCATGCTCAAGCATGTAGGAATCATCCCGGTAGAGTTCATACTCCGCAGAGAGCGCTTCACTGATCGCACCGGCGACATATTCGGCACTCTCCGGGTTTGTAGCTCAGCTCAAGATAGTATTCGGGTTTCGCGGGATCGTCCCAGGCCAACACGAAGCGTTCGCGATCCCCTTCACTGCTGCGAGAGAAGGATTCGCAGTCGTAGTCCATTTCAAAGCCGAGCGCCTCGTTCCGAATGTGCTCGTAGTTGACGGTTTCCTCCATGCCCTCCATGACAATGACCGCTTCAAAGCGCTCGCCGTCCTGCCTCGCGATCACCGGAGCGGTACCAACTGCGTTTTCGGGGGCTGCCGCCTTGGCCGCAAGGTCGTTATGGTTGTCCTCCATTGGTTTGATGCAAGGCATATTATAGTCCCGAACAGGAAAAATGCAAGCGGTTCGTAACACTCCGAAATCACCTGAAACAACAGTTCGGCTGCATCCTTGGGTATCATAATTGGAACCTCGGTCATCAGGGATGCGGGATCCCCAGCATATCGAAAAGCCGGACAAAAGAATCCTGTCCGTCCAGGCAGGTGTCCGTCAGC
>ONNZ01000001.1 GCA_900319345.1 uncultured Eubacteriales bacterium | reverse complement strand
GCGCCCATGACGGCGATCTCACTGGTGGGCCAGGCCAGCACCATGTCGGCGCCCAGGTCCTTGGAGCACATGGCGAGGTAGCTGCCGCCGTAGGCCTTGCGCATGATCACGGTGATCTTGGGGCTCTCGGCCACGGAGTAGACGTAGAGGAGCTTGGCGCCGTGGCGGATGATGCCGCCGTACTCCTGGTTGGTGCCGGGCAGGAACCCGGGCACGTCGACGAGGTTGATGAGGGGCAGCCCAAAGGCGTCGCACATCTGGATGAACCGGGAGGCCTTGTCGGAGGCGTTGATGTCCAAACAGCCGCCCATGATCATGGGCTGGTTGCAGATGAAGCCCACGGACCGGCCGCCGATCCGGCCGAAGCCGGTGACGATGTTGGTGGCGTAGTTGGGCTGGAGCTCGAAGAAGCTCTCGGGATCGGCGATCTCGCCGATGACTGTGCGCACGTCGTAGGCCCGGCGGGAGCTGTCAGGCACGATGTCGTTGAGGGCGGGGCGATACTCGTCGCCGCGCTCGTATTCGTAGACGGGGGCCTTGTCCCGGGCGCTGCTGGGGAGGTAGCTGAGGATCATGCGGATGAACCAGATGGCCTCCTCCTCGTCGGCGGCCATCAGGTGGGCCACGCCGGACACGGAGGTCTGGGTGTTGGCGCCGCCCAGCTCCTCCTCGGACACCTTCTCGCCGGTGGTGGCTTCGATGACCCTGGGACCGGTGATGAACATCTGGCTCTTCTGATCCACCATGATGATGAGGTCGGTCAGGGCGGGGCTATAGACCGCGCCGCCGGCGCAGGGCCCCATGATGACGGAGATCTGGGGGATCAGGCCGGAGGCCAGGGAGTTGCGGCGGAAGATCTGGCCGTAGCCGGAGAGGGCGTCCACCGCCTCCTGGATGCGGGCGCCGCCGGAGTCGTTGAGGCCGATGCAGGGGCAGCCGGCTTCGAGGGCCATGTCCATGACCTTGCAGATCTTGGCCGCGTGCATCTCGCCCAGGGCGCCGCCCACGCTGGTGAAGTCCTGGGCGTAGGCGAAGACCTTCCGGCCGTCCACGAGGCCGTAGCCCGTGACCACGCCGTCGGCCGCCACGACCTTCTTCTCCATGCCGAAGTTGTTGCAGCGATGGTTGACGAACCGGTCCACCTCCTTGAAGGTGCCCTCGTCGAAGAGCATGTCGAGGCGCTCCCGGGCGGTGAACTTGCCCCGGCCGTGCTGCTTGTCTACGGCCTTCTCCCCGCCCATGGCGAGGATCTTCTCACAGCGTTCCTGAAAATCGTAGAGTTTTTCCTGAGTCGTCATGCTTTCACCTCGTTACATCCGCTGGGTGAGCTCCAGCAGCACGCCGCCGGTGGCCTTGGGATGGACGAACGCGATGCGCGCGTTGCCCGCGCCGTAGCGGGGGGTCTGGTCGATGAGAGAGCCTTGTCGATGTCGTCCACCCGGATGGCGATGTGCTGGATGCCGGGGCCGTTCTTCTCGATGAAGCGGGCGATGGGGCCGTCGGGCTCGGTGCTCTCCAGGAGCTCCAGCTCGCTGTCGCCGCAGGGCAGGAAGGCCACCTTCACCTTCTGCTCGGCAACGACCTCATACCCCGTGGCCTTGAAGCCCAGGCTCTCATAAAACTGTACGGACTCGTCCAGATTTTTCACGGCGATGCCCACATGGTCAACACGTTTGAGTTCCATAGTCTTTCCTCCTGTTTGCATTTCAAAATGTAGATAGCGGGAAGGCGTGCGTCAAAAGGCGCACGCCCTCTTCGTTCAATAGGTGCCGGTCAGCGCACACCGCCGCCGCAGGTAGTCCGCCATGTCGTTGACGGACGCCCCCGCGGGGAACACGGCCTCCAGCCCCGCGCCCAGGAGCGCGGGCACGTCCTCCTCCCGGATGTCGCCGAAGCCGAAGAGGACCGCATCCATGGCGCCGTGGCTCCTGATCTGAGCCGTCAGGTCCAGGGGCGCGATGTCCGTCAGGCTCAGGCCCACCGCGTCCACCTCATGGAGGCGGGCGGCGTCTACGATCTGGCCGGGGGTCTGGCGAAGGCCGGTGAAGACCACCTCGAAGCCCTGTTCCTTCAGGCCCTGGGCGATCTGCTTGGCGCGCCGGTCATGGCCGCCCAGGCCGGGCTTGGCGATCAGGACACGCATTTTCAGTTGTCGTTCCATAGCGTGCTCCTCCTCGGTATCCCGGTCCGGCGGCGGTTGGTTTTACAGCAGGTTCATGCCCACTTCCAGGGCCTTGAAGTTGGCGGCCTCGGTGCCCTTGGGGATGCGGGCGGCGACGGCCTCCTTCAGCACTTCGGGGGGCACCAGGTCCAGGAGCTTGTTGACCACGGCCACGGACACGATGTTGGCGGTCTGGGCCTTGCCCACCTGCTCGATGGCGGACTGCAGGATGGGGGCCTTGTAGTACTTGCGGGCGGCCAGCCATTCGGGGATCTCCAGGGAGCTGTCTACCAGGATGACGGTATCCTCAGGCAGGTTCCTGCCGTACTTCTCCAGGGACTGCTCGGTGAGGGCCATGAGGAAGCTGGGGACGCGGACCTTGGGGAAGCCAAGATCACCGTTGCTGATGACCGCCTGGGCCATGCAGGCGCCGCCGCGGGCCTCGGGGCCGTAGCTCTGGCTCTGGGCCGCGTTTTTGCCGGCGAGGATCGCCGCCTCAGCGAGAATGACGGAAGCAAGAATGACGCCCTGGCCGCCGCTGCCGACGAGCCTGATCTCTTCTCTGTTACGCATACGTTTATCTCTCCTTTATGCCTTCTTCAGTCGTTCGATGAGCTTGGTGTACTCCGCGGTGTACTCGGGCACGTCAGGCTCGTTGCGGAAGCAGCCGATGACGGCTTTGCCTTCCAGCTCCTCCGGGGTCATGGTGTCGGCCTTGGCCTTCATGACCACGTTCTCCTTCTGCCAGGTCATCATCTTCACGGCGTCGCCCTTCTTGTTCTTGCGGCCGTAGTAGGTGGGGCAGACCGCCATGCAGTCGATGAGGGCGAAGCCCTTGTGGGCGATACCGTCCTGGATGAGCTTGATGGTCTGGGGCACGTGGTAGGCGGAACCCCGGGCGGCGTAGGTGGCGCCGGCGCCCATGGCCAGCGTGGGCAGGTCGAAGGTACGGTCGATGCTGCCGTAGGGGGCCGTGGTGGCGAAGGAGCCGGTGGGCGTGGTGGGCGAGAACTGGCCGCCGGTCATGCCGTAGATGTTGTTGTTGAACACGACCACGGTGAGGTCGATGTTCCGGCGGGCGGCGTGGATCAGGTGGTTGCCGCCGATGGCGGAGCTGTCGCCGTCGCCGGTGATGACGATGACGGTGAGCTCGGGCTTGGCCATCTTGATGCCCGTGGCGAAGGCGATGGCCCGGCCATGGGTGGTGTGCAGGGTGTTGTAGTTCATATAGCCGGCGGCCCGGGAGGAGCAGCCGATACCGGAGACGATGACCACCTTGTCGCGGTCAAGCCCCAGGTTGGTGATGGCCTGGGCCACGTCCCGCATGAGGATGCCGTTGCCGCAGCCGGGGCACCAGATGTGCGGCAGGTTCCTAAGCCGCATGGTGTTGTTGATCAATTCGCTTGCCATAGCTTATGCCTCCTCCTTGAGTTTCGCGAGCACTTCGTCGGGGTCCACCACGGAGCCGTTGAACCGGCCCAGGAAGTCCACGGGCACGTTGCCGGCGTGGGCCTTCACTTCGATGACCATCTGGCCGGCGTTGTTCTCCACCACCAGGAACCGCTTGACCTTTTTGGCCAGCTCTTCCACGGCCTTCTCGGGGAAGGGCCACACGGTGATGGGCCGGAAGAGACCGGCCTTGATGCCCTGCTTGCGGGCCTCGATGACCGCTTCCTCAGCGGAACGGGCAGCGCCGCCGAAGCTGACCACGGCGATCTCCGCGTCGTCCAGGTACTTCTCTTCCCACTTCTCGATGTCGGCCCGGTTCTTCTCCACCTTGTCCAGCAGGCGGGTCATGAACTTCTCATAGCTCTGGGCGGTGCCGCGGGGGAAGCCGGTCTCATCGTGGAAGAGGCCGGAGATGTTGTAGTGCATGCCCTCGCCGAAGGGCGCCATCTCGGGGGCGTACTTGCCCTCGGGGATGGAATAGGCCTGCTCGTCGGTCAGGTTCTTGTTGACGGTCCGGTCGATGACCTCGATCTCGTCGGCCTCGGGGATCTCGATGCCCTCGCGAAGGTGGCCCACCATCTCGTCCATGAGGAAGATGACGGGGGTGCGGTACTTCTCCGCCAGGTTGAAGCAGCGGATGGCCTCCAGGTAGGTCTCCCTCACCGTGGCGGGGGAGATGACGATGGCGGGATGGTCACCGTGGGTGCCCCAGCGAGCCTGCATGAGGTCGCCCTGGGCGGGGCTGGTGGGAAGACCGGTGGAGGGACCCACGCGCTGGACGTCCACCACCACCACGGGGATCTCGGCCTCGGCGGCGTAGCCGATGTGCTCCTGCTTCAGGGAGAAGCCCGGGCCGGAGGTGGCGGTCATGGCCTTGACGCCGGCCACGGAAGCGCCGATGGCGGCGGCAGCGCCGGAGATCTCATCCTCCATCTGGAGGAAGCGGCCGCCCACCTTGGGCAGCTCCTGAGCGGAGATCTCAGCGATCTCGGTGGAGGGCGTGATGGGGTATCCGGCGAAGAACCGCATACCGGCGGCGATGGCGCCCATGACGCAGGCTTCGTTGACCCTCCTCAACTTTTTCCAGATAAATGGCGTAGTCGGGACACCTCTGTTCGCACTGCCCGCACTTGATGCAAGCGTCGGGATTGGCCTTGGTGACCTTCCCCTTCTTCAGCACGAGCACCTGCTTGGGGCAGAAGGCCACGCAGATACCGCAGCCCTTGCACCACTTTTCGTTGATGATCAGCCGTTTGTTAACCATGTGTTTCCCCTTTCCATGATAAATAACGGAAGTTAGTAAAACATCCTTCCATTATGATAGCATGTCATGGAAGGATGGAAAAGCAGTTTTATGGGCGGGCAAGCAACAACCTTTGGGTTGTTAAAAATGGGATAATTGAAACTATTTTGCAGGGCATCCTGCATACATGAAAGTTTTTGCAGGGTATCCTGCAAAATCTCACGAATTGAGGATGGTTTGCGCTTCCTCGATGAAGTCCCGGGCGGCGTTGGAGAGATATTTCTCCGGGTGGTAGGCCACCACGATGGTCTGGGCCAGGTCCCCGTCCAGGGGGAACCAGTCCACGGCGTCCCGGGCGGCCTGGGCCGAGGGAAGCAGGGACTGGCTGGAGAGGAACAGCTCCGGGTAAACGGTCATGCCCATGCCCTCCATAGCGAGGGCGAAGGCGGTCTGGATGTTCCGGGTCTCCAGCAGGACCCGGGGGGTGATGTCGTACCGGGAGAAGAGTCGATCCGCCATGCGCCGGACTCTATCGTCCCGATCGAGGAGGATGAAGGGCAGGTCCTTGAAGGCGGTGATGTCCACCCCCTTGGCGAACTCCTGGCGCTTTTGGTCGGCCTTGTCCCCGAACAGCTCCGCCATGAAGGTCTTGGGCACCACCAGGAACAGCCGCTCCCGGCTCAGCTCGGCGGCCTCGAAGGCATCCAGGTCCCGGGGCACGTAGCCGATGAGCAGGTCGATGCGGCCCTTGCTGAGGTTGTCCTGCAGCTCCGAGGAGGAGCCCTCCTGGATGGTGATGGTGATGCCCGGATGCCGGGCGTGGAAGGGGGGCAGCAGCCGAGGGAGCAGCGCCTGGCCCCGGGTGTAGCTGACGCCGATGCGCAGCTCCCCCGTGTTGTTGTTATTGAGGTCGTCCAGCTCCATGTGGAGCTGCCGATGGATATTCCCGATCTGCTCGGCGGCGGCCTTCAATCGCTTGCCGGCGGGGGACAGGGTGAAGCGGGGATTGCGCTCGAAGAGCTTCACGTCCAGCTCCTGCTCCAGCTTGCCGATCTGCCGGGACAGGGCCTGCTCGGAAATGTGGAGGCGCTTGGCCGCCTTCGTCACGTTCATCTCCTCCGCCACGGTCAGGAAGTATTCGAGATTCTGAAAGTTCATGCCCTCGCCCCTTCACCCTTTTATATAGGTAAATTATACGTGGTTTTTCGGCCCGCGTCAATTGTGCTTTACCCCCGATTTTGCATGGGATGCCGTCATAAAACAGTTGACTTTTTCCCTGGGATACAGTAGCATAATAGAGACAAATGAACACCGTTTTAGGCTGCAAGGAATCCGGTGAGAATCCGGAGCAGTCCCGCTGCTGTGAATGGCTGCGAAGGCGCAAGGGCCACTGCGAATCTCGTGGGAAGGCGCACCCGAGGGGAAAGCCATGAGCCAGAATACTTGCCGTAAAGCGAAGGTCATCCGCCCCGAGGAGGGCGGCTCTGATCCGGCAGATAAGGACCCGGGGGTCGAAGGCGAAAAAGCCCCCCGTTGAGTCCTTTTGGGCGTGATCGGGCAAAAACGCCCTTCGTTGCGGCAGTATCGGCGGGAACGGGAACGGCACCCCCCGGCGATAGTGATATATAATTGAAGAAAGGATGTTGTGATGGATACCAAATCTAACACCGAACCGTTGTCTCCGGTGACCTTCGATGAGTTCCCCCCCACGTCTTACGAGACCTGGAAAGCGGCGGCCATCGAAAGCCTGAAGGGCGGCATCTTCGAGAAGAAGCTGTTCACCAAGACGCCGGAGGGCATCGTGCTCTCGCCCATCTACACCGAGGCCGAGGCCGCGCCGTATAAAGAGCGCCTGGGCTTCCCCGGCGCCGCCGACTTCCTCCGGGGCACCAAGACCGCCGGCTACGCCGAAGAGCCCTGGAAGATCGCCCAGGAGGTGGAGGCCCATGACCCCGCCGAGGCCAACAAGGTCCTGTTGGAGGAGCTCAACAAGGGCACCAACGCCGTGAACTTCGACGCCGAGGCCGTGGAGCTGAACACCCTCGCCGACGTGGAGACCCTCTTGGACCAGGTCCAGCTCCGCTACGCGCCCCTGTCCGTGTACGCCGGGGCCACGGCCCTGCCGCTGCTGGCCGCCATCCTGCGCCGCCAGAAGAAGGTGGGCGACGACGCGCCCCTCACCGGCTGCTTGGGCGCCGACCCCATGGGCGAGGCCGTGAAGAAGGGCGGCTTCGACAGCAGCTTCAGTAGCTACATGGACCAGATGGCCACCACCTTGAAGTGCGCCCTGAAGCACGCTCCCGAGCTGAAGGTCATCTACGTGCAGAGCTCCGTCTACCACAACGGCGGCGCCAACGCCATCCAGGAGGCTGCGGCGGCCCTGGCCACCGGTCTTCAGTACATCGACGAGATGGTGGCGCGCGGCTACACCGTGGACGAGGCGGCCGAGCACATCCGCTTCAACTTCTGCCTCGGTCCCAACTTCTTCATGGAGATCGCCAAGCTCAGGGCGGTCCGCGTGGTTTGGGCCCAGCTCATGCAGGCCTACGGCGCGGGCGAGAAGGCCCAGTGCATCGACGTCTTCGCCGAGACCAGTGAGTTCACCACCACCCTCTACGATCCCTACGTGAACGTGCTTCGTGCCACCACCCAGGCCTTCTCCGGCGTGGTGGGCGGCGTCAGCGGCATGAAGATCCTGCCCTTCGACGCGGCCGTTCGGGACAGCGACCCCTTCTCCCGCCGCATCGCCCGGAACATCCAGGTCATGATGCAGGAGGAGTTCAACCTGCTGAGCCCCGTGGACCCGGCGGGCGGCTCCTGGTACGTGGAGACCCTCACCGGCCAGCTGGGCGAGGCCATCTGGAAGCAGATCCAGAAGATCCAGGCCGCCGGCGGCATGCTGGAAGCCCTCCGGGCGGGCACCGTCCAGAGCGAGATCGCGGCCACCCTGGCCGATCGCTTCAAGCGGCTGGCCACCCGGCAGGATCGGGCCGTGGGCAGCAACATGTATCCCAACATGTCCGAGAAGCCCCTGGAGGGGACCAAGACCCCCAAGGCCGCCAAGCCCGCGGGCAAGCCCGTGGAGGGCTTGAAGACCTGCGTCAAGTGCTCCGGCGACGCTCTCGAGGAGGGCGCGACCCTGGCCGACGTGGCCGCTTCCTTCGCCGACGGCCAGGCCGAGGCCATCACCGCCATCCTGCCCCACCGCTGGACCGAGCAGTACGAGGCGCTCCGCAAGGCCACCGAGGACTACATCGCCAAAACCGGCGACAACGTGAAGGTGTTCCTGTGCAACATGGGGCCCATCCCCCAGCACAAGGCCCGGGCCGACTTCTCCGCTTCCTTCATGGAGGTGGCCCACTTCGAGGTGCTCCGCAACAACGGCTTCGCCACCCCCGAAGAGGCGGTGGACGCGGCGGTCGCTTCCGGCGCGGACGTGGCCATCATCTGCTCTACCGATGATACCTATCCCGAGCTGGTGCCGCCGGTAGCCCGTGGCATCAAGGCCAAGGCGCCCCAGATGAAGGTGTTCCTGGCCGGGGCCCCGGCGCCCGAGTTCAAGCCTTCCTATGACGAGGCCGGTGTGGACGAGTACATCCACGTGCGCGCCAACTGCCTCGCCATCCTGACCAACATCCAGAAAGGAAAGGGGATCATCTAATGGGCAAAGTAGATTTCAGCAACATCCCGTTCCGCCAGGAGGCGGTCAAGGGGATGACCTATGAAGAGTGGCTCGAGAAGCTGAAGAAGGAGACCGGCAAGACCCCCGAGGATCTGTACAACCACACCATGGAGCAGATCGACATCCGGCCCCTGTACACCGAGGACGACTATAAGGACATGAACCACCTGCACTTCATGGCGGGCGTGCCCCCGTATCTGCGCGGCCCCTACCCCACCATGTATGTGACCCGGCCCTGGACCGTCCGGCAGTACGCCGGCTTCTCCACCGCTGAGGAAAGTAACGCCTTCTATCGCCGGAACCTGGCCGCGGGCCAGAAGGGTCTGTCCATCGCGTTCGACTTGGCGACCCACCGTGGCTACGACTCCGACCATCCCCGGGTGGTGGGCGACGTGGGCAAGGCCGGCGTGGCCGTGGACTCCATCCTGGATATGGAGATCCTCTTCAGGGGCATCCCCCTGGACCAGATGTCCGTGTCCATGACCATGAACGGCGCGGTGCTGCCGATCCTGGCGTTCTACATCGTGGCCGGCGAGGAGCAGGGCGTGGACAAGAAGCTGTTGACCGGTACCATCCAGAACGACATCCTCAAGGAGTTCATGGTCCGCAACACCTACATCTATCCCCCTGCCGCCAGCATGCGGATCATCGGCGACATCTTCGCCTATACCTCCAAGAACATGCCCAAGTTCAACTGCATCTCCATCTCCGGCTATCATATGCAGGAGGCCGGCGCCACCGCCGACATCGAGATGGCGTACACCCTGGCCGACGGCTGGGAGTACCTGCGCACCGGCGTGAACGCGGGCCTGACCGTGGACCAGTTCGCCCCCCGGCTCAGCTTCTTCTGGGCCATCGGCAAGAACTACTTCATGGAGGTGGCCAAGATGCGGGCCGCCCGTATCCTGTGGGCCAAGATCGTCAAGACATTCGATCCCAAGAACCCCAAGTCCCTGGCGCTGCGTACCCACTCCCAGACCTCCGGCTGGTCCCTCACGGCTCAGGATCCCTTCAACAACCTGGCCCGCACCTGCATGGAGGCCATGGGCGCGGCCTTGGGGCACACCCAGAGCTTGCACACCAACGCTCTCGACGAGGCCATCGCCCTGCCCACCGACTTCTCCGCCCGGATCGCCCGGAACACCCAGCTGTACATCCAGGACGAGACCAGCGTCTGCAAGGTGGTTGACCCCTGGGGCGGCTCCTACTACGTGGAAGCCCTCACCAACGAGCTGGTCAAGCACGCCTGGGCCCACATCATGGAGGTGGAGAAGCTGGGCGGCATGTCCAAGGCCATCGAGTCCGGCCTGCCCAAGATGCGTATCGAGGAGGCCGCTGCCCGCCGTCAGGCCCGCATCGACTCCAACGACGAGAAGATCGTCGGTTTGAACTATCTGCCCCTGGACCAGGAGGAGGCCATCGACATCCTGGACGTGGACAACATGGCCGTGCGTCAGGCGCAGATCGAGCGTCTGAAGAAGCTCCGCGCCAACCGGGACAACGAAGTCGTGCAGCAGAAGCTGGACGCCATCACGAAAGCTATGGAAACGGGAGAAGGCAATCTGTTGGAGCTGGCCGTGGAAGCGGCCCGTGCCCGGGCGTCCCTGGGCGAGATCTCCTACGCGGTGGAGAAGGTGTGCGGGCGGCATAAGGCCGTGATCCGCAGCATCTCCGGCGTGTACTCCTCCGAGTACTCCGACGCCGCCACCATCGAGGAGGTCCGGAAGATGACCGCCGAGTTCGAGAAGAAGCACGGCCGTCGGCCCCGGATCATGGTCGCGAAGATGGGCCAGGACGGCCACGACCGCGGCGCGAAGGTGGTGGCCACCGGCTACGCCGACATGGGCTACGTGGTCGACGTGGGGCCCCTGTTCCAGACGCCCGCCGAGACGGCCCAGGACGCCGTGGACAACGACGTGCACATCGTGGGCATGAGCTCCCTGGCCGCCGGTCACAAGACGCTGCTGCCGCAGCTGGTGGAAGAGCTGCAGAAGCGGGGCCGCGGGGACATCATGGTCATCGCGGGCGGCGTCATCCCGGCCCAGGACTACCAGTTCCTGAAGGACCACGGCGCCGCGGCCATCTACGGCCCCGGCACGCCCATCCCCTTCGCCGCCAAGGACATGCTGGAGATTTTGAACAAGCGCTTGGACGAAGAGGAAGAGTAACGTAAAACATCTCTTTTGCCGCTTTTTTCTCTTCACCGAAGAGAAAAAAGCGGCGCAAAAAAGAGAAGCTTAAGAAGGGATCAAAGACTTCGCGAATAAGATTATTCCATTCTTGAAGTTCTTTTGGGTCCCTTTTCTTGAAAGAAAAGGGACGAAAAGGAGGAAGCCCGTGCCAGAGGAATACACCACCTATAAGCCCGAGTGGATCGACAAGGAGAAGCAGGCTGACGCCAAGTTCGCCAGCTTCGTCATGACCGGCATCACCAAGAGCAACGAGGAGCTCCGCCGCGCCACCGACGCCACCCGCTCCGCCCGCCCGCCCAAGATGACCATCGACGACTACGTGGAGGGCGTGCTGGCCGGGGACCGTATGAAGCTCTCCCGGGCCATCACCATGGTGGAGAGCAACGCGCCCAAGCACTACACCATGGCCCAGGACATCGTCCAGCGGCTCCTCCCCTACACGGGCAAGGCCATCCGCGTGGGCATCACCGGCGTCCCCGGCGCGGGCAAGTCCACCATCATCGAGGCCCTGGGCACCAAGCTCTGTCAGCAGGGCCACAAGGTGGCGGTCCTGGCTGTAGACCCCAGCTCCTCCGTCACCGGCGGCGCCATCCTGGGCGACAAGACCCGGATGGAGCAGCTCGCCAAGGAGCCCAACGCCTTCATTCGCCCCTCTCCTGCCGGCGGCACCCTGGGCGGCGTCACCCGAAAGAGCCGGGAGACCATGCTCCTTGCGGAAGCGGCGGGCTACGACATCATCCTCGTCGAGACCGTGGGCGTGGGCCAGAGCGAGACCACCGTCCGGTCCATGGTGGACTTCTTCCTGGTGGTGGTGCTCACCGGCGCCGGCGACGACCTGCAGGGCGTGAAGAAGGGCGTCATCGAGCTCGCCGACGCGATCCTGGTCAACAAGGCCGACGGCGACAACCTGCAGAAGGCGCTGCTGACCCGGGCGGACTACGAGCAGATCCTCCACTACCTCATGCCCGCCACCGAGGGCTGGACCACCAAGGCCTACACCTGCTCCGCATACACCGGCGAGGGCATCCAGGAGATCTGGGACGTGGTGCTTCAGTACATCGACCAGATGAAGAAGACCGGGCAGCTCGACAAGCGCCGGGCGGCCCAGAATCTGACCTGGCTCCAGGAGATGACCCAGGACTATCTCATGAACCTGTTCCTCCGGGACGAGGCGGTCTCCGCTGCCCGTGAATCCGTGGAAGCCCAGGTCAGAGCCGGAACCCTGGCCCCCACCAAGGCCCTGAGCCTGATCGCCGAGGCGCTGGACAAGAGGTTTAAAGGGGAATAAGATTTGTTTTTGCCGCTTTTTCTTTTCAAGTGAAAAGAAAAAGCGGCGGAAAAAGAAAAGCTTAAGAAAAATAATAGGAAATACAGCGTCAGCCATACTTCCCGAATAAAGTTCTTTGGGTGCACCCTTTCTTTCAAGAAAGGGTGCATGCTTTTAATCCTTCCTTTTAATTAGCGCCTTCAGATGCCGGCCCACCAGGGTGCCCAGGGCGGCGCCGATGGCGGCCTGGAGGGCGTTGGGGAGCACATTCACCGCGGCCACAGGGGCGGTGAGCAGGATGGTCTCGTAGAGGAAGTACCCCAGGGGGACCAGCAGGCAGCAAAGGAGGGCCAGGGGAATAGCGCGGCGGAAGGCGAGCCCGGCCAGCAGCGCCGTGAGCCCCTTGATGAGCAGCGTCACCGGCGCGTACACGGCCCAGCCCAGGATCAGGTCCGCCAACGCCGCGCCCACCCCCGCAGCGAGAGCGCCCAGGCCCCCGGGGAGCAGCAGCGCGCAGAGGTACACCCCCGCGTCGCCCAGGTTCACGTACCCGTACCCGCTGGGCAGGGGGATGGACAGGAGCGTCAGCAGCAGCGTTGCCCCGCAGAGCTGCCCCGCCAGCGCCAGACGCTTGGTTTTTTTGTCGTTCTTGTTTTCCATATTTCCTCCTCAAACACTATGGCAATATGCCGTGTAATAGTCCTCCGGGAAACCCAAAAGCGCGTTTTGCGCCTGTTCCTCACTTTCAAACAACCCGAACACGGCGGAGCCGCTGCCGGTCATGCAGGCGGCCAGGGCGCCCCTTTGGAGCAGGGCGGCCTTGATCTCGCCGATCTCCGGTACCAGCTCCACGGCCGGGGCCTCGAGGGCGTTCTCCATATAGGTGGCCGCGCCGGGAAGATCGTTCTGCCCCAGCTTCGCCAGGCACCGGACCGTCTCCACCCGCTTCCGGGGCAGGGCCAGGCTTTGGAACAGGGCCTTGGTGGACACGCCCTTGGGGGGCTTCACGATGGCGAAATGGAGGGTGGGCCCCACCACCGGCGTCAATATCTCCCCCACGCCCTCGCACCGGCACAGGCCCCCCTGCAGGCAGAAGGGCACGTCCGCCCCTACCTGAAGGGCGATCCGGCGGATATCCTGGTCCGTCAGCATCCGGTGGAGCCGCTGGAGCCCCCGCAGCACCGCCGCCGCGTCCGCGGACCCGCCGCCCATGCCCGCCTCCGAGGGCAGCCGCTTCTCACAGGTGACGAAGGCCCCCTTGCCGGAGAGCCGCTGGTAGGCCACGGCGGCCCGGTACATGGTGTTCTCGAAGGGCAGCTCCGCCCCGGTGACGTGGACCTCCACGGTCTTGGAGGGGGCCACGGTGATCCGATCATAGAGGCTCACGGTCTGCATGAGGGTGTCCAGGGCGTGATAGCCGTCCATCCGCTTGTAGAGGACGCCCAAGGTTAGATTCAGTTTGGCGTACGCCTTTTCTTCCACACGTTCCATAAAAAAGAGTATAGCACAAGTTTTCGCTGCAGGGTAGCGTCCTTTGAAAAGTTGTGCTATACTTATTTATTACATTGGAGGTGTGTATGCGTTTTGTGCCCCTGTGCAGCGGTTCCTCGGGGAACGCCACCTATATCGAAGCCGGGAACGCCCGCTTGCTCATCGACGCCGGGGTCTCCTGCCGCCGGATCACGGAGCTCATGGCCCAGGTGGGGGCGGACCCACGGAACCTGGACGCCATACTGGTGACCCACGAGCATATCGACCATATCCGGGGCATCGCCGTGCTCTCCCGGAAGTACCATATCCCCGTGTACGCCAACGCGGACACCTGGGGCGCTATGGAGACGGCCCTCATGGGGGTGTACCCCTCGGAGCGGTGCGTGTTCGAGAGCGACAAGGACATGTACCTGGGGCGGCTGCGCATCTTCCCCTTCACCACCCCCCACGACGCAGCCCACTCCGTGGGCTTCACCCTGTTCGACGGGGAGAACAAGTGCGGCGTGTGCACGGACCTGGGGCACGTGGACAAGCGGATCATCGAGGTGCTGTCCGGCTGCTCGGTGCTGCTCCTGGAAGCGAACCACGACGTGGACATGCTCATGGCCGGGCCCTACCCCTATTCCCTGAAACAGCGCATCCTCTCCGGCCGGGGGCACCTGTGCAACGAGGACTGCGGCAAGGCGGCGGCGGCCCTTTACGAGCGGGGCGTGAAACACCTCATTTTGGGCCACCTGTCGGCGGAGAACAACTTCCCGCCCCTGGCCGTGGCCACGGTGCGGGGGGTCCTGCGGGACAACGGCGTCCCCGACGAGGCCGTCAGCATCGCCCTCGCCCAGCGCAGCGAGCCTACGGGCATCTTCGAGGTCGCATGAACGTTACGATCTTAGCCGTGGGCAAGCTGAAGGACCGGTTCTTCGAGGAGGGCTGCGGGGAGTACCAGAAGCGCCTGTCTCGTTACTGCACGTTGAGCGTGCGGGAGGCGGCGGACGAGAAGGCGCCGGAAGCCCTGTCCCCCGCCCAGGAGATGCAGGTGAAGGAGCGGGAGGGGCAGCGGCTGCTGTCGCTCCTCGATCCCCGGGACCATGTGATCGCCCTGACGGTCACGGGCAAGGCCTACACCTCCGAGGGCCTGGCGGAGCGGATCGGCGCCCTCCGGGACCGGGGGAAGAACGTGACCTTCCTCATCGGCGGCTCCCTGGGCCTATCCCAGGAGGCGGTGGACCGGGCGGACGAGGAGCTTTCCCTGTCGAAGCTGACGCTGCCCCATCGGCTGGCCAGGCTGGTGCTGCTGGAGCAGCTCTATCGGAGCTTTAAGATACTGAACCACGAGACCTACCATAAATGATTGACGGAAAAGGAGACAAGAGCATGAAACGAACCATCTCTCTGCTGCTGGCCCTCACCATGGTGCTGCTGAGCCTGACGGGCTGCATCAAGGTGAAGAGCCGGAAGGACGCTGAGATCGCCGCGTCCACCACGAAGAGCACGGCGGCCCCGGCCGTCACGCCGGAGCCTCTCCCCACGGAGGTCCCCACGGCGGAACCCACGGCAGAACCCACCGCAGAGCCTACGGCGACCCCTGAGCCCACCGCGGAGCCTACGCCCACGCCGGAGCCCCTGCCGCCGCAGAACTGGGCGGACATCGACATGGACTTCTTCCGGGAGTACCTGAAGAGCGACATCACCAGCCTCCATCAGCTGGTCAAGGATCCGGCCGCCTACGGCATCGACTACGACAGCGTGGAGCGCTCGTTGGGCACCTACAAGGAGGACCCGGACAGAGAGTGGTACGTGTTCATCGAGAACACCCTGCGCCGCATGGACGCGGTGGATCAGAGCACCCTGTCCGAACAGGACAAGCTGGCCTTCGACACCCTGTACCAGTACTGCCAGTGGGAGCTGGAGGGGGAGGAGTTCTACGGCTACTACGAGCCTTTGACGGAGCTCACCGGCATCCAGACGGACATCCCCATCGTGTTCTGGTTCTATGAGCTGAACACCAAGCAGGACGTGGAGGACTATCTGACGTTGCTGGCCGATCTGCCCCGGTTCTTCGGCGAGCTGCTGGAGTACGAGCAGTACCGGGCGGAGGTGCTGAACATCTTCATGCCCGAGAACAGCCTGGACGCCGTCATCAAGAACGACATCAAGCCCATCCTGGAGGCCCGGGAGACCAGCTTCCTGATCCCCCTGTTCAACGAACGGGTGGCCAAGGTGCCCGATCTCACCGAAGAGGAGATCAAGGCCTACGAGGAAAGGAACGTGGATTTGGTCACCAACGACTACTATCAGGCCTATCTGAACCTGAAGGAGGGGTTGGAAGCTCTGCGGCCCTACTGCCGGGAAGCCAAGGGCGTGAAGGCCACCGGGGACGAGAAATACCTCCGCTGGTTCGCCTATCAGCTCAAGAACCGCTGCAGCGAGGAAGCCGATCCCAAGACCGTGGCTACGCTCCTCTACGATAGCCTGACCAAGAGCATCGACCTGTATTCCAGCGCCTACAAGCACGGCGGCGAGCAGCCGACGGTCACCTCCGTGGGCTCGGTGGACGACAACATCGCCTATCTGAAGTCGGTGCTGGATCCCCTGCTGCCCCCCATCCCCGAGGTAGACGTGGAGTATGAGGACATGCCCTCCGAATTGCGGGAGGGCCGTTCCACGGCCTTCTATCTGGTGGCCCCCTTCGACGAGTGGAAGACCAACCACATCGTGGTGGCCGATCCGGAGAACCTGGAAAACCTGATCTCCACCCTGGCCCACGAGGGCTTCAACGGGCACCTGTACCAGTACATGTACCATCGGTCCATGCCGGGCCTGAGCCTGAGCCAGCAGCTGATCCAGGGCACGGCCTATTCCGAGGCCTGGAGCCAGTATTCCGAGCGGCTCTTCGCGCTGAACTGCGGCAGCAAGTTCAACTCCAACGACCTGGTGCTGGACCATACGAACAGCATCATCTTCTATGCGCTGCTGTTCTATCTGAGCGTCCGGGTGAACTACTTCGGCGATCGGTTCATCGACGCCTACCGCACCTTCAACGGGTATTTTAGGATCACCCAGGACGAGTTCAGGAAGAAGTACTACAACACCTTCATCGTGGGCAACCCCTTCTACGGCATCCCCTATGCCTACGGCTACGCCCGGATCATCGACCTGCACGACAACGCCCAAAAGGCTCTTGGCAGGAAGTATGATCAGAAGGTCTTCGATACCCAGTACCTGAACTATGGCCCCACCTATTTCAACCTTCTGGCCGATCGGCTGGAGCAGTGGGCCAAGGAGCAGTGATCGAGGGAAGCAACCGCCCCCGGCGCAGCGTCGCCGGGGGCGATGTCGAATCGTATAATATATAAATAAAAGGAAGGAACTCTATGGATTTCAAAGCTGTCGCGGTCGTCATCCTGTGCCTGGCGTACCTGTACGGCCTGCTCTTGGACATCCTCCGCTACCGCTCCGCCCGCAACCCCATCCCTCAGAACGTGGCGGACGTGTACGACGCCGACACCTATCTGAGGTGGAAGGCCTACCACGGGGAGAAGGTGCGCTGGGGCATCTTCACCAGCGCCGCGGGTTTCGCCGTCGACCTCATATTGATCCTCACCGACGCCTACGCCGCCTTCGCCCGGCTGTTCCCTAAAAGCGATTGGTGGCAGCTGTTCGCGGTGATGCTCCTTTCCGCCCTGGCGACCCTGCCCCTCATCCCCTTCGCCTGGCACGACACCATGCACATCGAGGAGAAGTACGGCTTCAACCGCACCCAGGCCAAGACCTTCGCCGGGGACAAGGTCAAGGAGTTCCTCCTGCAGTTCGGGCTGATGGTGGGCCTCGCCTCCATGGTCATGGGCCTTCACAAGAGCTTCGGGGACTGGCTGATCCTGGCCTTCGCCTGCTTCGCCACCCTGTTTTTGCTGTTCATCACCTTCCTCTACCCCTTCTTCAGCCGGATCTTCAACAAGTTCACGCCGCTGGAGGACGGGGAGCTGAAGGAGGGCATCACCCGGCTCCTGGAGAAGAACGGGTACAAGGTCCGGGCCATCCAGGTCATGGACGCCTCCCGCCGGTCCACCAAATCCAACGCCTACTTCACGGGCTTCGGGAAGATGAAGACCATCGTCCTCTACGACACCCTGGTGGCGGCCATGACCACCGACGAGATTTTGGCCGTCTTCGCCCATGAGATGGGCCACGGCCTCCACAAGGACACCCTGAAGAACCACATCCTGACCTTCCTGCAGATGCTGGTGCTGGGCCTCCTGGCCTGGGCCACCCTCCGGTATCCCCAGATCTTCCGGTCCTTCGGCTTCGAGGGGGTGAACTACGGCTTCGCGGTGCTGCTCATGATGTCCGTGGAGTTCGCCCTCATGGCGCCCCTCTTCGGCCTGGTCATGAGCTGGTTCTCCCGCCGGGCGGAGTACCGGGCGGACCGTCAGGCGGTGAAGGAGGGCTACGGTCCCGCCCTCATCAGCGCCCTCAAGAAGCTCAGCCGGGAGAACTTCTCGGACCTGTCCCCGGCGCCTCTGCTGGTGGCCCTCGAATACTCCCATCCCACCCTGAGCCAGCGGATCGCCGCCATCGAGGCGGCCGCCTCGGACCGGGGGGCATAGCCGGTTTATACGGATACAATGGAAAATCCCCGGTCCGAAAAGGGAACCGCCGGAAAATCCAAGCGCAAAACGGGGGGAAACAAGAGAAAAACGCCCCGTTTCGGTGAAAAATAGGAATAAATTACAGCACATCCCTCTCGTTCCATCTTGACAAGCGAGGGGGATGTTTGTATAATTAATCCCTGTACAAGGGAATATTATACGATTCTGTACAAATCTAAACAGGAGGAAAATCAAATGAAGAAATTCTTCGCACTGATGCTGGCGATCGTCATGCTGCTGAGCATGGCCGTGGCCTGCACGAAGAAGGAAGAGACGAAGCCTGCTGAGACCAAGCCCGCCATCGAGACGGTCGACAACAGCAAGGCGACGGAAGCTCCCAAGAAGGAAGAAGCGAAGCCCGCTGAAACCGAGAAGGAGCCCGAGCCCGCTGAAGTCAAGTACGAGCGTCACGACGACGAGGAGCGCTACGAGGCTGCTTTGGGCGAGATCAAGGAGTTCTACGCCGCTGCCAAGGCCGAGCAGGCCGACCTCAACAAGCGCTTCAACCTGATGGCTCAGGCCGAGGCCCGCTTGCTGGATGCGGCGGTCATGGTTCCCACCACCACCCGCGGCGGCGCCTATCAGATCACCCGTATCGCCTATCGTACCGTCCCCTATGTGCAGTGGGGCAACGACGACGATCGTCTGAAGGGCCTGGTCATCTCCGACGAGTTCATCACCAAGGAAGAGCGCGCTGAGCTGAAGGAAGCCTGGAACAAGGCTCTGCTGGGCGAGGCCGACTATGATCCCGCTGCCATTCTGGAAGCCAAGGGTCACAAGATCCAGACCGAATACACCACCACCTTCACCACCGCTCCCGCCACCATCGACTGGCTGAACACCTCCATGCAGTCCGATACCGAGATCACGGTCAACTGCGTGGACGGCCTGGTTGAGTACAACAACCTGGGCCAGATGAAGCCCGCCCTGGCCGAGTCCTGGGAGATCTCCGAGGACGGCCTCACCTACACCTTCCACATCCGCCCCGGTGTGTACTGGTACACCTCTGAGGGCCAGCAGTATGCCGAAGTGACCGCGTACGACTTCGAAGCCGGTATGCGTCACATGCTGGATGCTCAGGAAGGCCTCGAGTGGCTCATCGATGGCGTCATCGTGGGCGGCACCAACTACTATGCCAAGGGCGGCAGCTGGGATGACGTTGGCTACAAGGCCACCGACAAGTACACCCTGACTGTCACTCTCGAGCAGCCCACCTCTTACTTCCTGACCATGCTCACCTACTCCTGCTTCCTGCCCATCTGCAAGGACTTCTATGAGTCCCGCGGCGGCGTGTTCGGCGTGGATGAGTACAAGGCCGCGGTGGTCGACACCAACGCCTACACCTTCGGCAAGGCCGAGGACGTGGCCTCCCAGGTCTACTGCGGCCCCTTCCTTCTCCGGACCCTGCAGAAGGACTCCGAGATCCTGGTCGTGAAGAACGAGAACTACTGGAATCCCGATTCCGTGAAGATCAACTCCGTCAAGTGGGTCAAGGACGCCGGCGAGAACCCCCTGGGTTACTATGAGGATGCCGTAAAGGGCGTCTACGCCGCCGCTGGCCTGCGTGAGTCCACCGGTACCCTGGCCAAGGCCAAGGAAGACGGCAACTTCGATAAGTACGCCTACGTCACCGATACTGAGTCCACCACCTACTTCGGCGGCCTCAACCTGAACCGCGGCACCTTCGCTCTGGAGTCCGGCACTGTGGATTCCGGCAAGACTGAGCAGCAGAAGATCGACACCGACACCGCCATGCAGAACATCAACTTCCGCCGCGCTGTCCTGTTCGCCTTCGACAAGGGCACCTACAACGCTGTTTCCAACGGCGAAGACCTGAAGCTCACCTCTCTGCGCAACATGTACACTCACCCCGAGTTCGTGCAGCTCTCTGAGGACTACACCGATGAGGAAGGCCACACCTTCCCCGCCGGCACCATGTATGGCGTGATGGTCCAGTACTATCTGGAGAAGCTGGGCAGCCCCATCGTCGTGGCTGATCAGTGCGATGGTTGGTTCCATCCCGAAGAGGCCAAGGCGGCTCTCGCCAAGGCCAAGGAAGAGCTGGGCGACACCGTCAACTGGCCCATCGTTGTCACCGTGGTGTACTACGGCGCTTCCGATGCTCAGATCGCCCAGGCCAACGCTGTGAAGACCCAGATGGAAGCCACTCTCGGCGCTGAGAACGTTGAGCTCCGGCTGATCGAGGCCACCACCACTGAGGACTTCTATGCCTCCGGTTATCGTGCGCCTACTGGTGAGAAGGGCAACTACGACCTGTTCTACGGCTCCGGCTGGGGTCCCGACTACGGCGATCCTTCCACCTACCTCGACACGCTCCTCACCGACAGCGGCTACATGCTGAAGGTCATCGGCATTGGTTCCTGATTCAGGACATAGCCAGCCGTTCAAGGAACGGGATTAGTTCAACGCATAGGAGGAAAACATCTTCCTCCTATGCGTTTCTTGAATGAAGAATCTTTCGCGGCATCCGGCGGCACCTCAGAGGAGCCTGACCCTGTGACTTTCGGGGACAAAAAGCCGCTCCGCATCACAAAACCAACGAGAGGATGGGTAAGGGCGAACCTTATTCGCACGGTGAGAACATGAAAAAATACATGCTCAAAAGGATTCTGTTCTCGATATTTTCGCTCCTGGTCGTCATCATGGTCGTTATGTTTCTGGTGTACACCGCCATCAATCGTAACGTCATCTTCCAGTCCGACGACGTTTGGAACAAGCGAAGCGGGAACGAGCGATCCATGTACGAATATTCTCAGTTCCAGAAGTACGGATATCTGGACTTTGTGAATTACACTTCGTTCCTGCAAAGCAAATATTATGCTATCTACGGCGATTCCTACACGTCCCAGAAGGACTATATCGCCGACAAGAACGCCATCAAGGATTCAGCCGCGTTCCAGAACAACGAGTCTGTTCAGGAGTTCGCGCAGAAATACGCTTCCGAAGGGTTCAAGATCAAGTACCTGGCGCCTATTACCTATAAGTCCGGCAAGGTCAAGCCGGGCGGCGACGCCTATCTGCTGGCGGAGCGCGAGCGCAGCGTGTTCCAGCGTCTGTTGACGTATCTGCGGAATTTCATCACTGCGGAGACTACCAAGGACGTGCAGGATCCGGAGCTGACTGACCGCTATGTTCGAGTCGAAAAGGATCCGTATTCCGGCTTGTTCGCAGTGGTTGGCTCGGGAACGACCCATAAGTACCTGCTGTACTTTGACGGTCGCTTCCCCTTCATCCATCAGAATTGGCTGCATCTGAACCTGGGCACCTCCTATACCACCTACCGGGGCATGGAGATCACCACGGTCATGACCTCGTCCACGGGCGATCTTAAGACCGAACGGACCCAGTATCCCGCTAAGATCGGCACCGACGAGTATGTGGAGACGGCCATCGATTTCCATTCGCTGACCTACAACACGGGTACGGTCAGCGCCAGCGATGCCGCCAACTTCCCGGATAAGTACACCGTGTATTCCTATAAGCGGGACAGCCTGTCGATCCTGGAGACCTCCTTCTTGATCGGCCTCATGGCCACGGTCCTGCAGTACTTCCTGGGCATCCCCCTGGGCATCTGGATGTCCCGGCACAAGAACGGCTTCGGCGACAAGCTGGGCAACGCCTACATCATCTTCGTCATGGCCGTGCCGTCCCTGGCGTACATCTTCATGTTCTCCGCCGTGGCCACGACGCTCCTTGGCCTGCCGTATAAATTTGCCAATACGGAGGTCAGGGTGCTGGCCTACATCATGCCTACCTTCTCCCTGGCTATGCCCTGGATCGGCAGCTTGATGAAGTGGACCAGGCGGTACATGATCGACCAGATGAACTCCGATTACGTGAAGTTCGCCCGGGCGGAGGGCCTCTCCGAGAAGGAGATCTATCGCATCCATATTTCCCGCAACGCGATCATCCCCATCGTCCACGGCATCCCTGCCAACATCCTGGGCTGCTTGACCGGCGCGCTCGTCACCGAGCAGGTCTACGGCGTGCCCGGCGTGGGCCGCCTGTTGATCACGGCGCTGAACCAGCATGACAACGGCGTCATCATAGCCTGTACGGTGTTCTACACCACCCTGTCCATCGTCGCCCTGATCCTCGGCGACGTGCTGATGGCAGCCTACGATCCGCGGATCAAGCTTTCCGGAGAAGGAGGTGGCGGAAGATGACGAACGAACCCGTGGTGAACAACATGGAAAACAAAGATAAATTTGTGATCATCGGCAACGACGACATCGCGTCCGAAAAGATCATCGCGCCTCGCTACTCCTACTGGCGGTCCGTGGGAAGGGTGTTCTTCCGCAAGAAGCTGAATATCTTTTTGATCGTGGCGTTCATCCTGATCCTGTTGGCGTCCTTCGTGGTGCCGGTCTTCTGCCCCTACGATCCCATGGAGAACGTGACCAACGCGGCCACCTTCAACATGAGCCCCGTCAAGGCCATGGCCTACTTCGGCAAGAGCGCCCCGCCCCTCAAGTGGATACTGGGCACCGGCCCCCAGGGGAACTCCATCTTCTACGGCCTGTTCTCCTCCGCCAAGACCTCCCTGCTGCTCGCCATGGCCTGCGCGGCCATCAACATGAGCGTGGGCATCATCATGGGCGCCGTCTGGGGCTACTCCAAGAAGTTCGACGCCGTCATGCTGGTCATCTACAACATCGTGGCCAACGTGCCGTACCTGCTGTTGGTCTCCGTGTTGGTGTACGTGGTGGGCTCCGGCTTCGGCAGCTTCATCTTCGCGTTGACGATCACCGGCTGGATGAGTATCGCCTACTTCTTCCGTACTCAGGTCATGATCATCCGTGACCGCGAGTACTCCCTGGCGTCCCGATGCCTGGGCACCCCCATTCCCAGGGTGGTCTCCAAGAACATCCTGCCCTTCCTGACCTCCGTCATCGTGACGCTGCTGGCCACGGAGCTGCCCATGTACATCTCCATGGAGGTGTACCTCTCCTTCATCGGCATCGGCCTTTCCGCTACGATCCCCTCCCTGGGCCGCATGATCTCTCAGGCCCAGAGCGCGTTCAGGACCTTCCCCTGGGAGTTCTGGCCGCCGGTCCTCGTGGCCTCCATGGTCACCATCATCCTGTACCTGTTGGGTCAGAATCTGGCGGACGCCACCGACCCCAGGACCCATATGTAAGGAGGGACGAGCATGGAAACCAACGAAAGAAAAGTCCTTCTCTCCCTGAAGAACGTAGAGGTCAAGTTCAACGTCCGCGGTCGTATCCTGACGGCTATCCGGAACGTTTCCTTGGACGTCTATGAAAACGAGTCTCTGGCCATCGTGGGCGAGTCCGGTTCCGGCAAATCCGTCTTGACCAAGACCTTCGCCGGCATGCTGGAAACCAACGGCTTCATCTCCAACGGTACCATCATCCTGTCGGACGACGAGATCACCGAGACCAACGTGACCCTGACGCCCTTCAACCGCCGCCTGCTCACCTACCTCAAGAACATGCTCAACAAGCTGTCCGTCCAGGAGCGCGGCGCTAAGGACTATAAGGCATACCTGGAGAAGAAGCGTGAGATCCAGGCCGCCCAGGCCCTGAGCCAGGACGAGGAAGCGGATTACACCGCCCGCATCAAGGCCCTGACCGACGACATCGTCGACAAGAACAACTATCTGCAGACCCTGGACCGCCGCAGCAAGGAGGATCAGGCCGAGATCGAGAAGACCACGGCCAAGATCAAGACCCTGATGGCGTCCAAGGAGGCGCTGATCAAGGAGCGGGACGACATCGTCGCCTCCCGCAAGAAGGCCTACACTTCCAACGCCGCCCGTCAGGCGGCCGACAAGGAGATGTTGGCCAAGCTGAAAGCCTCCGTGGCCCAGAAGAACGCCACCCCCGACAAGGCGGAGAACCCCTATGGCCTCAGCGACGAGGTGCTGGCCCGGAACCAAAAGATCGCTTACGAGATCCTGCTCTCCATCGGCCGGTATCCCCTGAAGGATCAGGTCAAGTTCATCCACAAGATGCGCAAGGCCTTCGCCCTGGCAATGAAGACGGGCGAGGATCTGAACGATCCGGAGGTCCTGAACCGCATCTTCGAGACCGCCGCCTTCCGCGTGGAGTATCGTTCTTTGGACGAGGAGAAGGGCATCCTGCACGGCTACGCCATCATCGACTGCGCCAAGATCAAGTACACCAAGGACTGGCAGATGATCCGCGGCCGCCGCATCGCCACGGTCTTCCAGGACCCCATGACCTCCCTGAACCCGATCATCCCCATCGGCAAGCAGATTATGACGGTCATCCTCAAGCATCAGCAGTGCTCTCAGGAGGAAGCCAAGAAGCGTACGCTGGACATCATGGAGAAGGTGGGTATCCCCGATCCTGAAAAGCGGTTCAACGATTACCCCTTCGAGTACTCCGGCGGCATGCGGCAGCGTATCGTCATCGCCATCGCCCTGTCCTGCCAGCCCAAGATCCTGATCTGCGACGAGCCCACCACGGCTCTGGACGTGACCATCCAGGCACAGATCATCAAGCTCATCAAGGATCTGCAGCGGGATCTGGGCTTCACCACCGTGTACATCACCCACGACCTGGGCGTGGTGGCCAACGTGGCGGAGCGGGTGGCGGTGCTGTACGCCGGCCAGATCGTGGAGCTGGGCACCGTGGAGGAGATCTTCTACGATCCCAAACACCCCTACACCTGGGCGCTGCTGTCCAGCTTGCCCCAGCTGTGCGAGAAGGGCACGGATCTGTTCTCCATCCCCGGCACGCCGCCCTCCCTGTACAACAAGATCAAGGGCGACGCCTTTGCGCCTCGCAATCGCTACGCCATGCAGATCGACTTGGAGGAGGAGCCCCCCATGTTCAAGGTCTCGGAGACCCACTACGCCAAGACTTGGCTGCTTGACCCCAGAGCGCCTAAGATCGAGACCCCGATCGCTATCCAGAATCTGCATGAGAAGATGGAACGGGCTCATGTGGAATTTGCGGAGTAAGGAGGCAGCGCATGGAAAATACTGAAAAGCAAGTATTGTTGTCGATCCGAAACCTGGACGTGGTCTTCGGCCACGGCAAGAAGGCGTTCAAGGCCGTCAACGACGTGAGCTTCGACATCTATAAGGGCGAGACGCTGTCCCTGGTGGGCGAGTCCGGTTCCGGCAAAACCACCATCGGCCGCGCCATCATCCGGATCAACCCCTGCTCTGCCGGCACCATTTATTATAATGGAAAGCGCATCTCCGGCAAGCTCTCCCGGAAGGAGGACAGGGACGTTATCCGCAAGATCCAAATGATCTTCCAGGATCCCGCCGCCTCCCTGAACGAGCGCGCCACCATCGAGTACATCATCTCCGAAGGCCTCTACAACTTCCATCTGTTCAAGGACGAGAAGGACAGGATGGCCAAGGTGGAGAAGATCACCAAGGAAGTCGGCCTCTTGCCCGAGCACCTGACCCGGTACCCCCACGAGTTCTCCGGCGGACAGCGGCAGCGTGTCGGCCTGGCGCGGTCCGTGGTCATGGAGCCGGAGTTCATCATCGCCGATGAGCCCATCTCCGCTCTGGATGTGTCCATTCGAGCCCAGGTGCTGAACCTGCTGAAGAAATTCCAGCAGGAACGGGGCCTGACCTATCTGTTCATCGCTCACGACCTGTCCATCGTTCGCTTCATCAGCGATCGGATCGTGGTCATCTACAAGGGACGCATCATGGAGATCGCGGAAAGCGAAGAGCTGTTCAAGTTCCCGCTGCATCCCTACACCAAGTCCCTGATGTCGGCCATCCCTGTGCCGGATCCCATCATCGAAAAGCGGAAGAAGCTCTTCATCTATGATCCGGCCAAGATGCACGATTATTCCAAGGAGCAGCCTTCCCTGGTGGATCTGGGGAACGGGCATATGGTCTTCGGCAGCCCCTCGGAGATCGAAACGTATAAAGCCATCCGTTTCGCCAACGCGTAACGGAGACAGAGAACCACAGGCAGCCGGTCGATGCAGGTCGGCTGCCTTTTTCAAAAGCCTATGGAAGAGATCGAAGTCAGCGGAAAACACATAAAGCTTCGGGTCGTCGCCTTCGTACTGGCCCTGATCGTCGGCATCACCGCTTTCGGCGTGGGGATCCGTCAGATAGCCAATCGGGAGCCGGGTTACTATGAGATAACCGCCGTCCGGGACGAGACGGCGCCCCTGTATTCCAATGGTATCTCGCTCTACTGCTATTTCGGGGGCGAGAGCAGCGCCATCAAGGAGAAGCTGCAGGCCAGCGAAGCTCTGTACTCCGAGGCTCTGGGCCGTATCTATCGGCTGCTGGATCCTCGGGAGACCTACGACGGATATGTGAACCTGGCCACCCTGAACCAGCATCCGGGGGAGACGATGGCCTTGCCTGAGGAGCTGTTCTTCGCGCTGACGGATGCGCTGGAACGGACCGAAGGGCAGGCGTACTCCGTCCTGAACGGCGCGATGCGGGACCTGTGGCAGGAGCTGCTGTATTTGGAGGAGCCGGAAGCTTTCGATCCTCTGTGCAACGAGGAGCAGCGGGCCCGCTTTCAGGCGGTGTTCGACGCGCTGACGGTCCCGGACGCCATTCGCCTGCAAGTGGTGGATGCGGCGGCCCACACGGTCCGGCTGGAAGTATCCGACGCCCTGGCGGCGGTGCTCGAGAAATACGAAGTGGAAGGGCCCCTCCTGGACCTGGGTTCTCTGCGGGAGGCGTATATCCTGCAGTACGTGCGGGACAGGCTGGTAGCGGCCGGGTTTCTTCGCGGGTACCTGAAGACGCAGCGAGGGCTGAGTCTGATGCTGCCAGAGACGGAGGAAGGGAAGCAGCTGCTTTCGGGTTATGTTGACGGCACGAGCCAGGACGCGGCATATGTATCCCTGAACGACGGGGCCGCCTGCTGCGCTTTGCGGGCCTTCTCGGTGGGGGACCCAGGGTATTACGTGGTCGACGGCGTTTTGCGGCACCCGAACCTGGGGGATGTCGGCGATATTGCCCGGCAACTGCTGACGGTTTGGATCGTGTCGCCCACAGGGGACGTGGTGGACGCTGCCGTCAAGGCCGCGGTCCTTTTCCAGACGCCGGACGATCTGCTGCGGCAGCGGCTGAAGGACTTCGGCGCCGAGGGCGCATGGGCGGCCATGATCGAGGCGGCATCGCCCAAAACGATCCTGGCGGACCCTCTGCACCCGGATGCTTTCCATCCGCTGACGGACTATGGCTTCAGCGTCGCCGTTCTCTGACGGGAGCGGCAGGGCCGCGATGGATCCGAGCTTCACGCACCTTTTCCGATGGGGAAAGGTGTTTTTTTCGCAAAAACCTTCGGGGAAAGGCGCGGCGGGGGAAATCCTGCATGAAGTGGCGAAAACCTGCATAATACCAACAAACAGGGCCGAAAAGGCCTGTAAAAACGGAAAAACATGCAGAATTCCCGGCGACAACGGTTTGACAACCGATGTAACCGATGGTATAATTACAATTAATTCATATAAAGGTCGTATTTTCGCCACAATTTTGCCAAGATCGTCGACGAGAGCGCGACCGGATGAAGAGTTGCCGTTCCCTGCAGAATGTAAGAACTCAATTTCTCAATTGGAGAAAAATACAAATAGGAGGAAAAATGATGAAAAAGACAATTGCGATCCTTCTGTCTCTGATCATGGTCCTCGGCATGGTCGTGGCCTGCGCACAGCAGCCCGCCACCGAAGCCCCCAAGGCGGAAGAACCCAAGGCTGCCGAGGCCCCCAAGGCTGAAGAGCCCAAGAAGGAAGAGCCCAAGCAGGAAGAGGCTCCCAAGGCTACGGAAGAGCCCCAGCCCACCGAAGAGCCTCTGGCTCCCTGGGACGGCGCCTACATGGATCGTGACGACTACAAAGCGTACGTCAAGAACGATCTGGATGTGCTCATGGCCGCCATCGAGGATCAGCTCGAGGACGCCACCTACGCCGCTGTGAAGGCTGCCCGTGAGGACGCCGAGAAGGCCATCGACGAAGCCGCCACCCTGGCGGAGGTCCGCGCGGCCTACGAAGCCGGCTTCAAGGCCATCGCCGAAGCCATCCCCCTGGCTGACGGTCTGTACACCTACAAGAAGGACTCCAACGCCGAGCGGACCAACATCCTGGGTATCCTGGAGAACTACGCCGTCACCAAGGGCATCACCGGTATCACCCTGTTTGAGAACGGCGGCTACACCATGTATAACCCCCGCGTCACCCTGGGCACGGAGAACTACATCGTAGGCTACGGCTTTGGTGTTCTGGCCGAGGGCGCTATCACCGCCGATCTCGAGTACGAGACCAACGAAGCCTGGAAGCGGTACTATCACATCTGTGAGACCTCCGACCCCGGCACGCTGAACTACTACAACGATCAGGGTTCCCAGGTGGGCGATCTGTTCGGCTATCAGGCCGCCAGCTTCTACACCAACTTCATGAACGAGACCAAGGACGGCTACGACTGGGTGCCTGAACTGGCCAAGGAGAAGCCCGTTGCGGTCAACGATGAGGATGGCGACGGCATGGCCACCACCTGGCGGTGGGAGATCCGTACCGGCGCTGCCGATGGCCTCAAGTACACCACCGGTTCCGAGATGGAGAGCCGTCAGGCCTTCAACAACCGCGAGGTTGCTCTGGAGGACTATCTGACTCCCTTCAAGATGCTGCTGACCCAGGCCAACAGCCTCTATCGTGGTTCCGAGCAGGCCAACACCAAGTCCGGCGCCATCAAGGGTGCGAAGGAATACTACCAGGGCACCGCGGACGGCCCCAACGACGAGCTGTGGGCCAACGTGGGTCTCAAGGCCTATGAGGAGAACGGCAAGAACTACTTCGAAGTCACCTTCGTTGAGGAGCAGACCCAGTTCTACTGCATGTACTACATCTCTTCCAGCCTGTACATGCCCCTGCCCCAGGAGTTTGTGGATCTGGTCACCGTCCAGAACATCTTCGGCTACAACACCGACAAGACCGAGACCCCCGTGGACAACGCGCTGTCCCTGGGCGCCTACTATCTGGAGCGCTACGATCAGGATCAGCAGATCGTCTACAAGAAGAACCCCAACTACGTCTATGCTGACACCAAGTACGCCATCGAAGGTATCCATGACAAGATCTTCCCCGCTGCTCAGGAAGACACCTCCGCTGTGCTCAACGAGTTCCTGGCCGGTCATTTCGATGCTTCCGGCATTCCCCAGGAGTATCTGAACGAGTATCGAAACGATCCGCGTACCCGCACCAGGACCGGTACCTCCAACTTCAAGCTGAACGTCAACGCCACCAATGCCGAGACCTGGGAATACCTGTTCGGCGAGGAGGGTGTGGTCACTCAGACGCCCAAAGACTCCTACTGGGAGCTGAAGCCCTGCATGGCCAACCATCACTTCATCCAGGCTCTGAGCTACTCCATCGACAGACTGTCCTTCGCCGTGTCCCGTGGCCGCGTGCCTTCCGTGGATTATCTGGCGTCCAACTACATGTCCGATCCTGAGAACGGTCTTTCCTACGCCGTGACCGAGGCCCATAAGAAGGCCATCGCGAACCTGGTGGAGGACACCGACGGCTACGGCTTCAGCCTGGAGCTGGCCCGCGACTACTTCCGCATGGCTCTCACCGAGCTGGAAGCTGACGGCGCCTATGCCCCCGGCACCAAGGATGCGCCCGCGGAGATCAAGTTCGAGATCGCCTGGATGTATCCCACCGATGAGGAAGACTACCACAACGAGATCAAGAACTTCATCGAGACTGCCTTCAACGATGAGAGCGTCTGCGGCGGCGTCTACAAGCTGGCCATCGAGTTCTGGGTGGGCAACACCTGGTCCGACGTGTACTACAACAAGCTGATGCCCGGTCAGTATGACCTCGGCTTCGGCGCTATCTCCGGCAACAGCCTGGATCCCATCGGCTTCGTGTCCGTGCTGTCCTCCGATCAGAACATCTCCAACAGCTTCACGCTGAACTGGGGCACTGACACCAACGATCCCGAAGCGTACCCCATCGTGTACAAGAACATGCGCTGGTCCTTCGACGCTCTGTACAATGCGGTCAACTCCCAGGGCATCGTGGCCAAGGGCCAGAACAAGGCCGCGGTCGCCTTCAACTACACCAAGATGGTGAAGAACGAGGACGGCTCCTACACCGGTTCCATGGAGATGGTGCCCGCCCTGCCCGCTCTCACCAAGATCACGCCCACTGCGGTCGTCTGCTGCAACTACGAGCGCTATAAGCTGGGCGACGGTCAGTATGATGAGAAGGAAGTGGAGTTCACCGTGGAGAACAAGGACAATGGCGTCCTGGTCGTGACCTTCACCGTGCCCGCTGAGCTGGCTGCGGATTACGCCACCGGCAGCGGCACCTCCGAGAAACCCTCCGGCCTCACCGGCTTTGACTTCTACTATGATCAGGATCTAGATGGCTCTCAGAGCACCGGTCTCTATTACTCCGTGCAGGAGGATCATTTCGAAGTTCCTGCCGCGCAATAATAGAAACAATAGCTGATTAGCGCACAGGCGATGGGGCCTTTGACCCCATCGCCTGTCGGTTGAAGAACAAAAGGCTTTCAAGGGGGTTTAGAATGGGGAAATACGTCCTAAAGAGGATTGGACTCGCGTTTCTCACCACGTTCATCATCCTCTCCCTAACGTTTATTCTTGTCAAGCTGCTTCCCTTCCAGCGACCCATCGGAGGCGATCAGCAGCAGATTGCATATTTTGACAAACAGTTTCATTTGGGGTACGTTTTCCGCTTTGAGCAGGAAGCGCCTCAATACGGCACGCTCCTATACAAATCGCCCACAGAAAAGGGACGCGCATATTATTACTATCAGGTACCGGTACTGGAGCAGTACGTCAACTGGCTCAAGAACATCATCCTGCACTGGGATTGGGGCTACAGCAAGACCTTCCAGCCCAACGTGGCCGCTTCGGTCATCATCATGTCCCGCATCGGCTATTCCATGCGTTTGAATATTATCTCGGCTGTCCTGTCGGTGCCCTTGGGCATACTGCTGGGCATCTGGGCAGCGCTGAAGAAAAACACCGTCACGGACCATACCATCTCTACGCTGGTCATGATCTGCGTTTCGATCCCGAGTTTCGTTTTGATATCCTTCGTGCTGCGCATCTTCAGCTACGGGCTGGGATGGCTGCCGTCCACCTGGCCGCCGGACACCGCTGCTACTTCCGTAAAAGTCCAGGGATACATCATCCCTGTATTCTGCCTGTGCTTTTCGCCTATTTGCGGCTACTGCCGTACCGTTCGTGCGGAGCTGTGCGAGGTCATGGAGAGCGACTATCTGCTGCTGGCCCGCACCAAGGGCCTGACCCGGCGGCAGGCCATCGTGCGCCATGCCTTGAAGAACGCCATGGTGCCCATCTTTCCCTCCATCCTGGCGGAGTTCATCTTCATCATGGGCGGCTCCATGATCCTGGAATCCCTCTACGGCATTCCCGGCATCGGCCGTCTGTTCGTGTTGTCGCTGAACTATAAGGACTACGACATCCTGTTTGTGGACATGGCCATCTTCACCACCATCAACCTGCTGGCTGGCGTGGTGCTGGACCTTAGCTACGGGTTCATCGACCCGCGCATCAGAATGGGGGCGAAGAAGTAATGGAAGAGAGACACATCGAATTCAGAGCTGACGATTTCCAGCTGGTCCAGCAGAACGTTCGCATCACGGACAAGAAGCTGGACACCAAGCCCACCACCTTTTTGAAGGACGCCTTCCGGCGGTTCTGCAAGAACAAGTCCTCCGTGGCCGGCGCCATCATTCTGTCGATCCTGATCGTGCTGACCATCCTGGTGCCCTGGCTTTCTCCCTATAACATTGAGAACGTTCATTCTCCGGAGCGGTTTCTGGCGCCCAAGCTCTTCAAGGCGGGCACCGGCTTTTGGGACGGCACCCGGAAGAAGGAACACATCGTATACGACGCCGTCAACGAGGTCCCGGCTCTGTCGGACAAGTACTCCGTGGCCTCCGTGAAGCAGTCGTTGGTTTCCCTTTCGGTGGACCCGGAGCCGGAGCTCATCGATACCGCCAACCAGTACGGCACCGGCGGCCTCATCGTCCTGGCTACGGACGCCATGGTGGCGAATAAGGACGTATACATGACATCCAAACCTCTCTCCTTTACGGACAAGGGGGCATATACGCTGGACATCGTTCTGGGGGACGAGGAGGGTGTAAGCGATTCCAGGCTGGGCGAATACTGCGTCTATCTCAAGGCCGGTGATCGTCCCGAGGACAGGATCATGGTCCGTGATTTCTCCCGGGATTACAGCCCCATTTCCTTCGACATCAGCAAGGCTCTGAAGGATAAGGGAATGAGCTCGTTCAACGGCCAGGTGGTCTTTGAAGTCCGCTCCACGACCGATGCTTTCCGCTACATCCTAATTGAGAGCGTGAAGCTCTCCGGCGGCGAGCGGGCCAAGAACAAGGAGGTCCTGGAGGAGGTCTCCTTCGACGACGCCACCGTCATGATCAACAACGCGGACAAGAACAGCCAGGGCTACTGGTCCTGCTCCGGCCGCAAGGGCATCCACAATTCCGAGATCTTCTATTGCAACTACGTCATCGATACCTACATGCTGGTCTACGGCGACGCGGATCTGGTCACCTATTCCGCCACGGAGCTGTATAGCTGGATCGACAAGGGCTGGTGTACCTACGACTACACCGTGGGCCCCGAATCCTTCGTGCGGCTGACCGACGAGTGCCCCATCGACTCCGTGGAGAGCCAGACGGTGCTGAAGGTCACCAAGAAGCTGTCCAGCGTCACCGCCCGGGGCTGGAACTACCGGAAGATGGGCTATGACAAGATGCCCTCCTTCCTCCTGGGCACCGACGCCTCCGGCTTCGACCTGTTCAAGCGGGCCTTCGCAGGTCTTCGGACCTCCCTGATCCTGGGCGTGTGCACGGCGGCGTTCTGCTTCCTGTTCGGCCTCGTTTGGGGCGCCATCTCCGGCTATTTCGGCGGCAACGTGGACCTGTTCATGGAGCGTTTCTGTGAGATCCTGGGCGGCGTGCCATGGATCGTGGTCATGACGCTCTGCATCCTCCACTTGGGCAACAACATCTTCACCTTTTTCCTGGCCCTGTGTTTGACAGGGTGGATGGGCACGGCCCATAGGACCAGGACCCAGTTCTACCGGTTCAAGGGCCGTGAGTACGTGCTGGCGTCCCGGACCCTGGGCGCCAACGATACGCGGCTGATCTTCAAGCACATCCTGCCCAACTCCATGGGTACCATCATCACGGCCAGCGTGTTCATGATCACCAGCGTCATCTTCAACGAAGCCACGTTGGCGTACCTGAACCTGGGTCTTCAGGGCGTCCAGTCCTTCGGCGTCATGATGGCCACCAACCAGCAGTATCTGGGGATCTACCCGAACCTGGTCATCTTCCCCGCCATCGTCCTGGCGCTGATGGAGATCTCCTTCAACCTGTTCGGCAACGGCTTGCGGGATGCGATCAACCCGTCCCTGAAAGGAAGTGACTAAGATGGCAGACCAGAGAGAAAAAGTATTGTCCGTCAACAATCTCGTCATCAATTTCAAGACGGATAACGGCATCCTGAAGGCGGTGCGCGACGTGTCCTTCGACCTCTATCAGGGCGAGACCCTGTGCATCGTGGGCGAGTCGGGCTCCGGCAAGTCCGTCACCTCCAAGACCATCATGGGCATCCTGGCCAACAACGCCATCATCGCCGACGGCAACATCATCTACCGAGGCGAAAACCTGCTGGAGGTCTCCGAGGACGAATTCTACAAGATCCGGGGCCACAAGATCGGCATGATCTTCCAGGACCCCCTGTCCTCCCTGAATCCCATCGTGAAGATCGGCAAGCAGATCACCGAGGCCATGCTCCTGAACGCCGACAAGCTCAAGCTTATGTACAACGATCTCATCAGCGACGATCTGATCCGGTACAAGAACACTTTGGCCAAGATGAACATCGCCATCACCACCGAGCAGAAGAAGCTGGACGCGTTCATCGCCGAGACCAAGGCCAAGGAGGGGCTCACCCCGGAGCAGAAGGCGGCCAACAAGGCCCTCATCCAGCAGAAGAAGGCGGAGTTCAAGGCCTTTGAGAAGAAGGTCCGGGACGAGTACATGGGCAAGGCCAAGGAACTGAAGGTCGTCCTGACGGAGACCGAAAAGAAAGCGAAAAAGCAGGTGGCCGAGTACAAGGCCCAGGTCACCGACGAGTATAAGCAGCGGCAAAAGGAGCTGAAGCAAAGGCTGGCCTCCGCCTCCGGCGAGGAGAAAGCGGCCCTGAAACAGGAGCTGGCCCAGCTGAAGGTGGAATTCGAAAACAAGCTCTCCATCACCAAGGCCGAGGCCAAGCGCCGGGCTCTGGAGATCATGCGGGAGGTGGGCATCCCCGAACCGGAACGCCGCTTCGAGCAGTACCCCTTCGAGTTCTCCGGCGGCATGCGGCAGCGTATCGTCATCGCCATCGCCCTGACGGCTTCCCCGGAGATCCTGATCTGCGACGAGCCCACCACGGCTCTGGACGTGACCATCCAGGCCCAGATCCTGGAGCTCATCAACAAGATCAAGGCCGAGCGGAACCTGTCCTGCATCTTCATCACCCACGACTTGGGCGTGGTGGCCAACATGGCGGACCGGGTGGCGGTCATGTACGCCGGCAAGATCGTGGAATACGGCACCGCCGACGAGATCTTCTACGATCCCCGCCATCCCTACACCTGGGCCCTGCTCTCCAGCATCCCGGACGTGGACAGCAAGGAGAAGCTGGAGGCCATCCCCGGCACGCCACCCAACATGATCTACCCGCCCCAGGGCGACGCCTTCGCCATTCGGAGCAAGTACGCCATGAACATCGACTTCAGGGAGGAGCCTCCCTTCTTCAAGGTGTCCGACACTCACTATGCCGCCACCTGGCTGCTGGACGAAAAAGCGCCCAAGGTGGAAATGCCGCGGATCGTCAGCGAGCGTATCCGTAATTCCTTAGCGGGAGGTGCCCAATGAGCAATCCAATGGAAAACATCGAAATCACTCCCGAGGAGAACCAGGAAGCTCGCGTGATACAGGAGACCCCGGAAGTGGAGTTCATCCCGGACGATCTCGAAGACGTCCACGATCAGATCGAGTCTCCGGACGAGCAGACCGCCTTCGATCGGAAGTATAAGGTCAACCCCAAGGTCAAGCAGAAGCCGGAGCTCAGGAAAAAGAATATCCTGTTGTCCGTGCGGAACTTGAAGATGTTCTTCTTCTTCGGCAGGGGCGTGAACCGGCAAAAGCTGAAGGCCGTGTCCAACATCTCCTTCGATCTGAAGGAGGGCGAGTGCCTGGGCATCGTGGGCGAGTCCGGCTGCGGCAAGACCACCACGGGCCGTTGCATCATCCGCCTCTACGACATCACCTCCGGCTCCATCTACTATCGTGGCGTCCGCATCAGCGCGGGCAATCGCTGGAACAAGAAGGAGATCAAGTGGTCCCGCATCCATGCCGACGAGAAGATCAAGGCCCTGAGGGAGGAGGCCAAGGCCGATCCCGCCAAGGCCCAGGAGATCGAGGCGAAGATCCGGGAGATCGAGGAAAACGTGAGGGAGATCCGCGCGATCCAGAAGGAAAAGATCAAGCAGATCAAGTTCGACAACGAAAACGTCAGCCGCAAGCTGATGAACGAGATCCAGATGATCTTCCAGGACCCCATCGACTCCCTGGACCCCCGCATGACCGTGGAGGATATCATCCAGGAGGGCCTGCAGATCCAGGGCTTCCGGAACAAGGCCGAGAACCACAAGAAGGTGGTGGAGATGCTGCAGACCGTTGGTCTGGTGGAGGAGCACGCCTCCCGCTATCCCCACGAGTTTTCCGGTGGTCAGCGGCAGCGTATCGGCATCGCCCGGGCGCTCATCATGAATCCCAAGCTCCTGATCTGCGACGAGCCCATTTCGGCGCTGGACGTGTCCATCCGGGCCCAGATCATCAACCTCTTGAACGACCTCAAGCGGAATTTGAACCTGTCCATCATCTTCATCGCTCACGACCTTTCCGTGGTCAAGTACTTCTGCGATTCCATCGTGGTCATGTACTTTGGCAAGGTGGTGGAGAAGGCCCCCAGCGACGAGCTGTTCAAGAACCCCATGCACCCCTACACCCGGTCCCTGCTTTCGGCCATCCCCAAGCCCAATCCCCGGTCCGAGCGGGAGCGCAAGCGCATCACCTACAATCCCGTCGAGGCCCATGACTATGAGCACGGGGATCTGCCCTCCCTGCGGGAGCTGAAGAAGGATCACTTCGTGTACTGCAACAACGCGGAATATGAGCGGTACATGAAGGAGCTGAAGGAGTAAAGGTGAACGTGATCCGCCGTATCTTCTGCCATTCCTGGAAGCAATACGCGGCCGCGGCGGCTGTCGCCGTGACGATCACGGGCCTGTTCCTGCTCAAGGACGGGTTCGCCCTGCGCATCAGCTACTACAACGCCCTGACCGCGGCCGGGGCGGTGACACTGCTGTTGGGGCTGCTGATGATGACGGCGTATTTCGGCATGTTCGACATCTTCGGGTATTCCTTCTCGACCTTGCGCAGCCAGCGGCGGTACCACGATCTGTACGAGTATTCCGAGGCCAAGCGGGAGAAGCGGCGCCACGGCGACAAGTTCTTCCTGCCCTGGATGATCGTGGGCGCGGCCTTCCTGCTGGCGGGGCTGTTGCTGCGCATCGGTCTATAACAGAATAAAGAGCCTGCGAGCCGCTTTCCCTTCGAGGGAAGCGGCTCACTTTATATATTCATGCCCCTCCCGAAAAAAGCCTTGCGCTTTATGGGAGCCGTGCTACAATGAAACTGGGTGTATCCGGAGAAATGTCCGCGGCAGCGGGCTGAAAACATACGAATCTTACTATTCAGGAGGAAAAGGAATCATGGCGAATTCGGTGCAGGACATCCTGCGGCTCATTCGGGACGAAGGTATCCAGATGGTGGACTTCAAGATGGTGGACATCCATGGACAGTTCCGCCACGTGACCATCCCCGCGGAGAACTTCAGCGAGGACATGATGACGGACGGGGTGGGCTTCGACGCCTCCAACTACGGCTACGCGGTGGTGGAGAAGAGCGATATGGTCTTCATCCCCGACCTGGACACGGCCTATGTGGACCCCTTCTGCGACATCAAGACTCTGTCCATGACCGGCAACGCCATGGTCATCGACTATCCCAAGAACCGGCCCCTGGACCAGTACCCCCGGAACATCGTCCGGGCGGCGGAGGAGTACATGCGCTCCACCGGCATCGCGGACACCATGCTGGTGCTGCCGGAGTTCGAGTTCTATCTCTTCGACCAGATCAACTGGGAGGTGAAGCCCGGCTCCATCGGCATGTCCCTGGACGCGGAGCAGAGCTATTGGAACAGCGCTTCCAACGGCAAGGGCTACGTGGTCCCCTACCAGAGGGCCTACCATGTGGCCAAGCCCCTGGACCGCACCTACGAGTGCCGGAGCGAGATGTGCCTCAAGATGCAGGAGGCGGGCATCCCCGTGAAGTACCATCACCCCGAGGTAGGCGCCTCCGGCCAGTTCGAGATCGAGCCCAAGCTGGGGGAGATGTCCAAGATGGCCGACGCCACCATGCTGGTGAAGTACATCGTCCGCAACACCGCCATGAAGTACGGCAAGACCGCCACCTTCATGCCCAAGCCCGTCTACGGCGAGGCCGGCAGCGGCATGCACGTACATATGCTGCTTTTGAAGGACGGGGAGCCGGTCTTCTCCGACGACGACGGCTACGCCCATCTGAGCAAGGAAGCCCACTGGTTCATGGGCGGGCTGCTCAAGCACATCGCCTCCCTCTGCGCCATCACCAACCCCAGCACCAATTCCTTCAAGCGGTTGGTGCCCGGCTTCGAGGCGCCGGTGACCGTGGGCTACGCCACCTCCAACCGGAGCGCGGTCATCCGCATCCCCGCCTACGCCAAGTCCCCCAAGCTTCGCCGCTTCGAGATCCGGAACCCGGACGCCACCTGCAACCCCTACTTCTGCTACGCGGCGCTGCTGATGGCGGGCCTGGACGGCATCCAAAACAAGATCGACCCCCATGAGAACGGCTGGGGCCCCTACGATATGAACCTCTACAGCCTGTCCCCCGAGGAGAAGGCCAAGCTTCACCATTTGCCCACCTCCCTCGATCAGGCCCTGGACGCCCTGGAGGCGGACCACGAGTACCTGACCCGGGGCAGCGTGTTCCCGGAGCGGCTGCTGCAGAACTTCATCCAAGAGAAGCGGAAGGAATGCGTGGAGCTGGCGAAGATCCCCCATCCCGCCGAATTCGACAAGTATTACAACGCGTAAGAGCATGCCCGAGATCACCCAAACCATGCTGGAAGACGCCCTCGCCTACGGGCGCGCCTTCACCAGCCAGGGCAAGACCGCTCAGTACATCCCCTATCTGCGGCAAGTGGACAGGGATCTTTTGGGCGTGTCCGTCCAGACCGTGGATGGCCGCCGCTTCAGCGCCGGGGACAGTCGGTCGCCCTTCACCGTCCAGAGCATCGCCAAGGTGGTGGCCCTGGCCCTCGCCCTGCAGGACAGGGGGGAGAAGTACCTCTTTTCCGGCCGGGTGGGCCTGGAGCCCACAGGGGACCCCTTCAACTCCATCATCCGCCTGGAGGTGGACAAGAAGCCCTACAACCCCTTCATCAACGCCGGGGCCATCGCCGTGGTGGGGACCATCAAGGGCCGCAGCGGGTCCGAGAAGTTCGAGCGGCTGCTCCGGTACTTCAAGAAGCTCTGCGGGTCCGAGGCCATCTCCCTCTGCGGGGAGGCATACCTGTCGGAGCGGGAGACCGGGGACAAGAACCGGGCCCTCGCCTACCACCTGAAGGCCACCAAGATGCTGGAGGGGGACGTGGGGGAGGATCTGGACGTGTACTTCCGCATGTGCTCCCTGTACGTCACGGCGGAGGACATCGCCCATCTTGCCCTGGTGCTGGCCAACCGGGGGCTGGACCCCGTCACCGGGGAGCGGCTCATGGTGGCGGAGCATGCCCGGATCATCCGGGCCCTCATGCTCACCTGCGGCATGTACGATGGGTCCGGAGAGTTCGCCGTGAAGGTGGGCTACCCCGCCAAAAGCGGCGTGGGCGGCGGCATCGCGGCGGCCCTGGTGGACCGGATGGGCATCGGCGTCTTCGGCCCGGCCCTGGACGCTCGGGGCAACAGCGTGGCGGGCATCGCCATCATGGAGTATCTGTCCAAAGCTATGGACGTTCGCTTATTCTGACCGATCCAAAGGAGAGAACATGGCATCCTTCGATGAAAAGAGAGAGGCCCTGCGGCAAAAGCAGATGATGACGGGGAAAAAGCTGCTGAAAAGCGCTTTGTTCCTGGTGGCGTTCCTGGTGTTCATGGCCCTGTTCATGGTGCCCATGGGCATGACCAACGCCATCAACACCATGATGAACACCGCCTACCGCATCCTGCTGGACACGGTGTTCTACATCATGGCCATCGCGGTGCTGGCCGGGGCCCTGTCCGAGATGCTGACGGAGTTCGGCGTGCTGGAGCTGTTCAACTTCCTGCTCTCGCCCCTCATGAAGCCTCTCTACAGCATGCCCGGCGCGGCGGCGTTGGGGATCGTGTCCACCTACTTCTCCGACAACCCGTCCATCCTGGCCCTCGCCAAGGAGCAGCAGTACCGGCGGTACTTCAAGGCGTACCAGATCCCGGCCCTGACCAACCTGGGCACGGCCTTCGGCATGGGCCTCATCGTGACCAGCTACATGGCGGGGCTATCCGCCGTCACGGGGATGCGCCTGGGGAAGGCGGTCCTCTGCGGGAACCTGGGCGCGGTGGTGGGCAGCGTCATCAGCACCCGGATGCTGCTGTTCTTCAGCAAGAAGCTGTACGGCACCGAGACGCTGGCCCTGTCCCCCCGGGAGATGGGCCAGATGGCGGACGAGGAGAACAAGCCCAAGCAGGGCTTCATGCTGCGGCTGCTGAACTCCCTCATGATGGGCGGCAAGAACGGCGTGGAGCTGGGCCTGGGGATCATCCCGGGGGTGCTGGTCATCTGCACCGTGGTCATGATGCTGACCTACGGCCCCTCTGCGGACGGGACCTACACCGGCGCGGCCTACGAGGGCATCCGGGTCCTGCCGCTGCTGGGGGACAAGCTCCAGTTCCTCTTTAAACCCCTCTTCGGGTTCACCACCTCCGCCTGCGTGTCCGTCCCCATCACGGCACTGGGGTCCGCCGGCGCGTCGTTGGGCATGGTGCCGGAGCTCCTTCGGGAGGGGGCGGCGGGTGCCAACGACATCGCCGTGTTCACCGGCATGTGCATGTGCTGGAGCGGGTACCTCTCCACCCACGTGTCCATGATGGACATGCTCCACTGCAACGAGCTGGTGGGCAAATCCATCCTCTGCCACACCATCGGCGGCTTCTGCGCCGGCATCGCGGCCCACTGGCTGTTCGTGCTGCTGTCGCTGCTGTAAGAAATCCCTTTCGTTCCCCTTTTTCGGTATGACCATGGCATTCGGATCAATGAAAAAACGCTTCCTCATCCTCCTCGGTCTGTGCCTGTGCGCGTTGCTCGCCTGTGGTCAGGATACGGCCCAGACGGCGGTTGACCCTACGGCCGTGCCTGCGGCGACCGCCGCAGCGACGCCCACGGCTTCGCCGATCCCCCTGTCCACGCCGGAGCCCACCCTGGCCCCGGTGGAGCTGCAGGGGCAGGTCTTCTCCGCGGACATCGAGACACTGGAGGTCCCCGGTGAGATCGAAAGCCCGGATCAGCTCAGGGACGCCCTGTCGAGGCTGCCGCGTCTTCGGACGGTGATCCTGGATCGTGCCGTGCCGGAGGGGGATATCGCCGGCTGGTCCGCTGCCTGGACGGCCCTGGAGGCATCGTTCCCGGACCTTTCCTTCACCTGTCGGGACCTGTATCAGGGGGCGGCGGCGGAGGCCGTGACCGCCTTCGCGCCGCAAACCGTGCCGGACGCAGGGGAGATGGAAGCCATCCTGAAAACCTTTGAAAACCTGGCCCAGCTGGACCTCGGGGCCCTGACCCCGGATCGGGAGCAGGTGGCCGCCTTGGCGGCCCAGGCCCCGGCGGTGAACGTGTTGTGGACGGACGAGGCCTTCGGCCCCTCCGAAAGCGCCTGGGAAACGGTGACCCTGTCGGCGACCGCGGCGGTGGAGGACGTGAAAGCCTATCTTGCCTGCTTCCCCCATTTGCAGGAGGCGGACCTGCTGGCTGCGGACCTGCAGGAGGCGGAGGGCGACGCCCTTTCGGCCGCGTTCCCGGCGGTGGCGCTGCGCCGCATGGTCACCCTGAACGGGAAGGCCTTCGACAGCTTTACGGAGAGCATCGATTTGAACGGCGCCTGGATCGAGGACTATGCCGCCTTCGCGGAGGCGGTGGGCCGCTTCCCCAAGCTCCGCCATCTGGACCTTTGCGAGTGCACCCTCTCCAACGAGGAGCTGGCCGCCCTTCGGAGCCGGTACCCTGAGGCTGGGGTGGTGTGGTTGATCCGCTTCGGCCGCTGGGAATGCCGTACCGACGTGGTGGCCTTCTCCACCAAGCAGTCCGGGTACACCAACTTCCGTCTCACGTCCCAGATGGTTTCAAAGCTCCAGTACTGCACGGACCTCATCGCCCTGGATCTGGGGCACAACGGCATCGACGATCTGTCCTGGCTGGAGCCCCTGCAGAACCTGCAGCTGCTGATCCTGTCGGACAACCGGATCAAGGACATCTCGGTCCTGGCCTCCCTGAAGAAGCTCAAGTACGTGGAGTTGTTCATGACCCCTATACGGGACATCACCCCTCTGGGCGAGCTGCCGGAGCTGCTGGACGTGAACCTGTGCATCACCTATGTGACCGACCTTACTCCCCTGCTGAACTGCAAGAAGCTGGAGCGCATCTGGATCGGCCACCAGACCCAGGATTACTGCTCGAAAGAAAGCCTCCAGGCTTTGCTGGAGGCGTTTCCCGATGCACAATATGATCTGCTTTCCGTGTCCTGCACCAACCGGGGCTGGCGGGAGCATCCCCGCTTCGACGCCTATCAGGAGATGTTCCAAAAGAACATCGCCGTGGCGCCCTTCCTGCCCGAGGACTGATCAGCCGTTATCGCCCGCCGGTGCGTCGCCTTCGGGCGTCGCCGGTTCGCCGTCGCCGGGCGCTTCTCCTTCGATCGTTTCAGCGTTCTCCTGTGCGAGGCTCTCCAGCCTCGCTTTTTCTCGCGCGTCCAGGATCGACTGGTCGATCTCCAGGAACATGACCACGTCGGACAGGCCCCGGATGTTGTCGTATTGATTGTTCTGCAGGGACAGCATGGCCAGCTCCTTCCCCATGAACACCAGCGAGGTGGAATGACCGCCGTCCAGATTGTAGGCCATGCGGCAGCCGTAGCGGACGCAGGCGTCCGCCATCATGATATGGGTCATCTGGATGGGCCTATCCCGCATGGCGACCACCGCCAGGAAGTGGTAGGGGTCGCTGTAACCCAGCACCACCCGCATGGTGTACACCTTGTCGGTGTAGTCCTGATAGACCCGCTTGCCGTTCTCCACCAGCAGGGGGCCGAAGGAGAAGGTGTCCCGGACACCCTGATTCAGGAGCGTGCTGGCGTGGGTCTCGCCCGGGCGGATGAACTGCAGCGTCCCGTCGGGCCGGATGGCCAGCGAGTTGGTCTCCGCCCGGTCGTAATAGACGATGCCGTTGCGGATCATGATGCCCTTGGCGTTGCTGGTGAAGCCGATGTAATCGCCGGTGAAGGCCAGCACCGCGTTGTAGTTGCGGGCCTGGATCTCCGGCAGCTCCGAGGGCATGTAGATGATGTGGCCGGAGGCGGAGGGCTTGGTCACCCGCCCGCTGGGCAGGGCGTCCTTGGTGGCCAGCATGTCCGCCCGGAACAGCGGCCGCTCCTCGGAAAAGTCGATGCAGACGGTCACGATGCCCTTGGTGTCCATGTACAGCCAGGGGCCCCGGGGCTCGCCCTCGCCCTGGACATAGACGGTCACGGCCTGCTGCGCCGGTTCCGCGGCCGGGGTGCTCTCCACGATCCAGTCGGAGCTGAACAGCGGCTCCTGGGGCAGTTCCGCCGGCACCTGGCCCGCCGAGACGATGGTCCCGTCCAGCCGCAGGCCCACGGTGTGATAGGCGCCCGCCGCGATGACGGCCACGTCCGTCCAGCCCGCCACGGCGCACTGGCCCGCCCTGTCGTCGCCGCAGGCCACCACGGTGCCGTCCCGCTTCAGGCCCACGGTGGTGCAGGCCCCGCAGGAGATGGCCACGATATCCGTCCAGTCCCTCACGTCGCACTGGCCGTAGGCGTTGTCGCCGCAGGCCGCCACGGTGCCGTCCGCGCGAAGGCCCGCCGTGTGCCAGAGCCCGGCGCAGACGGCGGTCACGTTCGTCCAGTCCCCCACGTCGCACTGGCCGTGGTCGTTGGTGCCGCAGGCCGTCACGGTGCCGTCCGCCTTCAGCCCCACGGAGTGCCACGCCCCGGCGGCTACGTCGATCATGCCGTCCCAGGGCTCCTTCGGCAGCCGATCCAGCGCCAAACTGCCCACGGCAGTCACATGGCCGTCCGCCTGCAGAAACAGGGCGTGGACCAGGCCGGGGGCTACCTTTTTCACGTTGGTGAGGGCCGCGATGGCCTCCTCCGCGCCGAAGGTCTCTCCGGCGGTATACACTTTTCCTTCCGAAAGATAGAACACGCTGGCCAGGCCGGAGCACACCTTGTCCGCCTGAGCCGGCGGCTCCGCGTACCGCCCGTCCCCGGCGATCCAGGGGGCGGCGCCGATGGCGGCGGTATGCCAGGCCCCGGCGCTGAGTCGGCCGGCGGCCGCCGCCTGATACTGCTGGCGGCGCGCTTCGATCCAGGCGGCCTTCTGCTGCTGCAGATCCTCTGCGATGGCTTGGGCTTCCGCCGTGCCCAGGGCCGTCAGGGCGGCGATGGCCTCGTCGAAGTTTTCCCCGGTGAAGACGGTTTTGGCCGCCTCAAAGTCCGCTTGTGCCTGCATCCGGGCCTGGATGGCCTCCGCGCGCTGGGCGGCGTCCTCATAGTCCTTCAGGGCCAGGAAGACGGCCAGGGCTTCCCCGTCCTGGCCCTCCTTTTCCAGGGCGTCCGCGGTGGAATAGGCGTCCCGCAGGGCCTGGGCGTGCTCCCGTTCCGCCAGGGTCTGCCGCAGGGCCTGGGCCCGGGCGGGGTCCCGATCCTCTATCAGCTCCGCCGCATAGGCGAGCTCGTCCGCGGCTTCGGCCCGATCCGCCTCCGCCAAAAGAAGCTGGTCCAGCCGCTCGTTCAGGGTGGCTACCCGCTCCTCGGCGAAGGGCTTGCCCTCCAGCTTTTGGACGGCGGCGGTCACCGCCTCCTTCGCTTCGGCGTAGGGCGCGGTCTCGCTGACGGCTATGGCGGCGGCGAAGGCGTCCTCCACCGGCCGGTACAGGAGAGCGTAGACCCCGCCTCCTGACAGAGCCAGCAGGATGATGACGATGATGATCGGCAGCCAGACCTTCTTTTTCATATACCCCTCATACGGCCGGGAGACCGGCGATTTCAGCTTCATGATCGCGATGCCGCGTATACATCATTATTTTACCTCAAAAGCAGGGCGCCCGTCAACATGGATGGCCAACTTTCGACCCGTTGGGCGGAGGGCCGGGCCCTTTGACAGACGGGGGAGGACGTGGTATATTGTTATGCGGAAGGAGCGTATCGTTCGATGAAAAAACGCCATTATGCCTGGGTCATCTGCCTGTGCGGCCTGTGGCTGTTCGTGTGCAACATGGGCCTGTGCAGCAACATCCTGTCGGTGTACCTGCCCTTCATCGAGGCGGGCGGCCTCAGCGACAGCATGGGCAGCGCCATCCTCTCCATCCGCTGCCTCTTCTCCTTCGCCGTCACCTTCCTGGTGGAGCTCTATTATCGCAAGCTCTCCCTGCGCCGGGGCATCCTTCTGGCGTCCCTCATCGGCGCGGCGTCGGCGGTGGTCTATTCCATCGGCGGCAGCGCCCTCGTATACTATACCGGCGCGGCCCTGGGCGGCATCGCCTACGGCCTGGGCGCCATCTACCCGGTTTCGCTCCTGCTCTCCAACTGGTTCCACACCCACCGGGGCCTCGCCTTGGGCGTCAGCTCCGCGGGCTCCGGCGTGTCGGTCATGGTCTTCTCGCCCCTGGTCTCGGCCCTGGTCCTTCGGTATTCCCTGCGCACCACCTTCCTGCTGCAGGCGGCCTTCATGCTCGTCAGCGCCGTCGGCGTCTTCCTGCTCCTTCGGGACGATCCCGCCCAAAAGGGGCTCCGGCCCTTCGGCGAAGGCGGCGCGGGCGACGCCCGGACCCGGGAGAAGGAGGGGCCCGAAGGGCTCCCGAAGCTGGTGCTGTGGATGCTGGCGGGGATGATGCTGCTGGTGGGCGGCGCGGGCCAGGCGTTCTCCGGGCATCTGTCGGTCCTGGCCCGGAGCTGCGGCTATTCCGTGAAGGTAGCCGCCACGGTGGTGTCCCTCCAGGGGACGGTGCTGGTGTGCAGCAAGTTCCTCTCCGGGGGTCTGGCGGATCGGTTCGGGTCCAAGCGGTGCACGTCCCTGCTCATGGTCCTGTTCATCCTGGGCTGCGCGGCCGTCCAGCTCATGAACGGCGTCAGCCTCTTCTGGTGCTTCGCCCCCGTGTGCTTCATGGGCTTCGGCGCCTCGGTCTACAACGTGGGCCCGCCGCTCTGGGCCGGGGACCTGTCCAACAGGGCGGGCTACCCCAAGCTCCTCAAGTGGCTGCAGATCTTCTATAACCTGGGCGGCATCCTGTTCTCCGCCGTGCCGGGGATCATCGCCGACCACACCGGCGAATACAAGTCCTCCTACCTTCTCATCGCCGCCATGATGCTCCTGAGCCTGACGATCCTCCGGTGGTCCTATTGGCGGGGACTGAAAAAAGCCTGATCCTCTGCAACCTTTTTTGCCTCTCCCCGGTGTTATGGGCAAACGGAACCCAAGGAGGCCCCTATGAAACAGCAACAGCTTTTGGGCTATCGGCCCAAGTATCCGAGAAAGCCCCTGCGCAGCGCGGCCATGACGGCGGCGGCCCTGGTGGCCATCGGCGGCGTCACGGGCTGCCGGGCGCCTATCCCCCAGAACCCCCAGATCGAGGGCATGGTGGCCATGCCGGAGCCCACCGAGGAGGAGCTGGTCTTGGACGGGGACGTGGCCATCGCCGACCCCACCGAGGAGCCCGCCCTTTTGGGCAAGATCTCCGTGACGGAGCCCCCGGAGGAGGAGCTGGTGCTGGACGGGGAGGTGGCCATCATCGAGCCGGAGCCCACCCCGGAGGCGCCCCTTCAGACCACCGGCATGCTGCTGGCGCCCACCGCCACCCCCGAAGCGTAAGGCCATGAACCTGACCCTCCATCTCACGGCGGACTGCAACCTGCGCTGCCGCTACTGCTACGAGACCCATTGCAAGAATCATATGGCCTGGCCTACGGCCCGACAGGCGGTGGACCTGGCCTTTTCCTATGGGCACAAGACCAACGGCTTCTCCCTCTTCGGCGGGGAGCCCCTTTTGGAACGGGCCTTGGCGGAGGAGATCTGCCGCTACGCCATGGCTGAGGCCCAAAGGCGGGGCGTGGGCGTCCGGTTCAAGATGACTACCAACGGCACATTGCTGGACGAGGATTTTTTGAAGTTCGCCAACGACCACGATCTCGAGATCGCACTAAGCCACGACGGTCTCCTGCAGGATGAGCAGCGGCTCACCCGGGACGGCCGCCCCACCCGGACGCAGCTGGAGCCGGTGATCGACCTGTTGCTCCGATATCAGCCCAGGGCCGTTGCCCTGCAGACCGTGACCCCCGAGACCGTGGGCGGCATGGCCGAGTCCGTCCGGTGGCTCTACGAGCGGGGGTTCTCCCGGATCAACTCCGTCATCGACTACCGGCCCGACGCGGGCTGGGACGACGACTCCCTGGCCGTGCTGCAGGAGCAGTACGAAGCCGTGGCGGACCTGATGGAGGCCCGGTTCGACGAGCCGCGGCCGCTGCTGTTTTTGCCCTTCCTGGTGAAGATCTCCGCCTATCTCAACGACCGGCCCTGTCTCGAATGCAAGCTGGGCATGCGCCAGCCCTCCGTGGCGGAGGACGGGTCCATCTACCCCTGCAACCAGTTTTTGTACCTGCCGGAATACCGCATGGGCCACGTGTCCACGGGCGTCGACCGGGAGAAGCAGCGCTCCATCTACCAGGCTTCCCTGGCCCCGGAGACCGACTGCCAGGGCTGCGCCATCGAGGACCGGTGCCGCCACCACTGCGCCTGCCTCAACTTCAGCCTCACCAGGGACATGCACCGGGTAGCCCCCGTCCAGTGCGAGCACGAGCGCATCCTCATCCCCGTCGCCGACGATCTGGCGGCTCGGCTCTACGAGAAGCGGAGCGCCCGGTTCCTGCTGAACTATAAGGAGGATACGTTGGAATGAAGAAAGCCCTTCGAGGGCTTTTTTGATTGCGGCCCCTTGCGGGATGGGCTCGGCAGGATTACAATGGTGCAAACGACGAAGGGAGCCGAACCCATGATCCGCGTAGAGAAGATCCAGATCCCCACCCTGCCCACCAAGAAGCCCCGGCGGCTGTACATCTACACGCCCAAGGGGTATGAAGCGAGCGACGAACGGTACCCGGTGCTCTATATGTTCGACGGTCACAACGTGTTCTACGACAGCCACGCCACCTACGGTAAGAGCTGGGGCATGAAGCAGTATTTGGAAAAGAGCAGGCGCCCCCTGATCCTGGTGGCGGTGGAGTGCAACCCGGAGGGCGAGAACCGGATGAACGAGTACACCCCCTTCGACATCTGGTGGAAGGGGAGGCTGATGTTCGAGGCCCGGGGCCAGCTGACCATGGACTGGTTCGTGAACGAATTGAAGCCCCGGATCGACCGGGAGTACCGCACCCTGCCGGACCGGGAGCATACCCTGATCGCGGGCAGCTCTATGGGCGGGCTCATGGCCCTGTACGCCGCGGTGGCCTACAACGGCACCTTCTCCCGGGCGGCGGCCCTGTCCCCCAGCCTGTGGGCGGCCCGGGGCCACGAGGCGGAGCTGCTGAAGGCGCACCCCCTTCAGGCGCCCACCCGGATCTATATGGACATGGGCACGGCGGAGGCGGACCCGAAGACCGGCTTCTTGACCGGCGTGTTCCGCACCGCCCAGCGGCTCACCCGGGCTGGAGCCGTGGTGGACGCCCGGATCGTCCCCGACGCCAGGCACTCCGAGGCCTACTGGGAGCAGCGGATCCCGGTGTTCATGGCGTATCTGCTGGATTAGTTTTTCGTTGTTGCCAAAACAAAAAGGGAAGCACAGCGCAGGCCGTGCTTCCCCTTCTTTTTTTGGATCGTTCCCTTAGCAGGACTCCGTCATGATGTCCAGGATCTCCCGGTCCGTGTCCCGCATGCCCTCTCGGGCCATGCGGCCTACGGTGCGGATGGTGTTGTCCACACCCTTCTTCACGATGCCCTCGCCGGAGTAAAACTGGTTCTTCCCGTGGGTGTACATCTCGTACCCCATGAGCCCGGCCTCCACGGCCATGGCGATCTTTCCGGCGCAGGAGGGCTTGGCTCCGTCGCAGACCATGCCGGACAGGATGGCGAGGGTGTTCACGATGGTGTGGGCGATGACCTCGTAGCCGTCCCCGTGGAGATACGCGATCCCCGCCGCGGCCCCGCAGCCCGCGCTGACCGCCCCGCAGAAGGCGGAGAGCCGGCCGATGCTGGTCTTCTGGTGGATGGTGACCAGGTTGGACACCACCAGCGCCCGGAGGAGTTTTTCCCGGCCCACGTTCAATTCCTTCGCGTACTCGATGACGGGCAGGCTGGCCGTCATGCCCTGGTTTCCGCTGCCGGAGACGATGACCACCGGCATCTCGCAGCCGCTCATGCGGGCGTCGGACCCCGCGGCCGCCGCGGCCTTGGCCCGGACCCGCACGTCGTTCCCCTGGGCTTCGATCAGGGTCTGGCCGATCCGGGCGCCCCAGCCGTGGGTGAGCCCCTCCTGGGAGATGGCGGTGTTGTAGGCGATCTGCCGGTCCAGCACCACCTCCACGTCGAACAGGTCCACGTGGTCCGCGAAGTCGATGATCCGCTCCACGCTGAGGAGGTCGTACTCCGGCGCCTCCTCCCCCTCGTCCTGATCCGGGCAGTCCCCCTCCAACGCGAAGAGGCTGGCCCCGTTCTTCTCGACGCGGGTGATGTTGGTATGGAAATCCTCGATGACCACCCGGGCGCTGTCGGCCCCGGCCCAGGCGGTGATGGCGATATAGAACACCTTGTCCCCGGGGTAGGGGACCACCTCGATGGGGTGGCTGTCCCGGTAGGCGCGGATGGCCTCCCGGTCCTTCCCGGCCACGTGGGAGATCACCTGCAGCTGCACGTCCGGGTCCCCGGCCACCAACCCCGCGGCGGCGGCGGCCTCGATGCCCCTGAGATACCCGGTGTTGGGCACCACCACGCTCTTCACGTTCTTGATGATGTTCCCGCTGCACTCCACCCGGCACCGCTCCGGCAGGGCCCCCAGGACCTGGCGGGCCTTGGCCGCCCCGTAGGCGATGGCGATGGGCTCCGTACAGCCCGTGGCAGGGATCAGCTCCGCCTCCAGGATGCGAATGTACGCCGAATAGGCAGGATCGGTCCGATCGAACATAGCGACCTCCTTACGCTTCACCACATGAAACAGGAGAGGGGTCGCCTCTCCTGCCGATGCTCCGCTGTTCAGATGACTTTGAAGCCCGCGCCTTCCACCGCCTTGGCGATGGCCTCCAGGGGCAGGTCCTCCTTCAGTACAAGGGCCACTTCCTTGGTCACGTGGTCGGCCTTGCAGCTTTCCACCTGGGGCAGGGCCTCCAGGACCCGCTGGAGCCGGGCGGAGCAGCCGCCGCACCTCATGCCGTCCACTTTGAGATTCAATTCCTTCATGGGTGTATCCTCCGTTGTTTTGTAGTCCTATTGTATACCCCCGGGGCCGTCTCGTCAACGCCGCTGGGGAGATTTCATTCAACGCCGTCCACGATGTAGCCGATGGCCTCCACGGCCTGGGTCAGGGCATCGTCGCTGACCTCGCCGTCCAAGACCACCCGGGCCGTGCCCGCCTGGTGGCTGGCCGTGGCCTCCCGGACCCCGGGCACCTTCTCCAACGCCCCCTTCACGGCGGCCTCGCAGTGCTCGCACATCATGCCAGTGATCCGCACGGTCCTTTCGGCGAAAGCAGGCTTTTCCTCCGCCACGGGCTGCTCCGGCAGCTCCACGGGGTGCTTCTTGGGCTGATCCCGCCGGCCGTCGTGCATCTTAAAGAGGTTCAGCCGCAGGGCGTTGGTCACCACGCAGAAGCTACTTAAACTCATGGCCGCGGCCCCGAACATGGGGTCCAGGGCGACGCCGGGGATGAGCCCCGCCGCGATGGGGATGCCGATGCAGTTGTAGAAGAAGGCCCAGAAGAGGTTTTCGTGGATGTTGCGGAGGGTGGCCCGGCTCAGCCGGATGGCCGCAGGCACGTCCCGAAGGCTGCTCTTCATGAGCACCACGTCCGCCGCGTCCATGGCTACGTCCGTGCCCGCCCCGATGGCGATGCCCATGTCTGCCCGCATGAGGGCCGGGGCGTCGTTGATGCCGTCGCCCACCATGGCCACCTTGCCGAGGGCTTTCAGCTCCCGGATCACCTTCTCCTTTCCCTCGGGCAGGACCCCCGCGATCACCCGGTCCACCCCGGCCTGCTGGCCGATGGCCTTGGCCGTGCGGGGGTTGTCGCCGGTGAGCATGACCACCCGAATGCCCATGTCCTGCAGCTCCTTCACCGCCTGGGCGCTGTCCGCCTTCATCACGTCCGCCACGGCGATGACGCCCAAAAGGGTATCGTTTTTGGCGAAGAACAGGGGCGTCTTGCCCTGCTCAGCCAACGCCTCCGCCGCCTGGCGGATGGCCTCCGGCACGGGGCAGCGGCCCGCGATAAAGGTCAGGTTCCCGCCGGAGAGGACGTCGCCGTCCAAGGTGGCGGTGAGGCCGTTGCCGGGCAGGGCTTCGAAATCCGATACCTCCGCCGCGGCCAGGCCCAGCTCGTCCCCCTTCTGCAGGATGGCCTTGGCCAGCGGGTGCTCGCTCTTCTTCTCTAAGGCGTAAGCTAAGGTCAGCAATTCATTTTCACTGACGCCCGCCGCCGGGACCATGTCCGTCACCTTGGGCTCGCCGGTGGTGATGGTGCCAGTCTTGTCCAGGACCACCATGTCCGTCTTCCCCGTTTCCTCCAGGGACACAGCGTTCTTGAAGAGGATGCCGTTCTTGGCGCCCTTGCCGTTGCCCACCATGATGGCCACCGGGGTGGCGAGGCCCATGGCGCAGGGGCAGGAGATGACCAGCACGGCGATGGCCCGGCTCAGGGCGAAGGCGAAGGGCCGCCCCAGGACCAGCCAGATGACGAAGATCACCGCCGCGATGCAGAGGATAGCGGGCACGAACACGCCGGAGACCCGGTCGGCCACCTTGGCGATGGGGGCCTTGGTGGCGGCCGCGTCGCTGACCATGTGGATGATCTGACTCAGGGTGGTGTCCTCGCCCACCCGGGTGGCCCGGCATTTGAGGAAGCCCGATTGATTCACTGTGGCGGCGGACACGCTGTCGCCCTCGGCCTTGTCCACGGGGATGCTCTCGCCGGTGAGGGCCGCCTCGTTGACGGCGCTGTGGCCCTCCAAAACGACGCCGTCCACGGGGATGTTCTCCCCCGGGCGCACCACGAACAGGTCCCCGGTCTGGACCTCCTCGATGGGCACCTCCCTCTCCTGGCCGTCCCGGACCACCACGGCAGTCTTGGGGGCCAGCTTCATGAGGCTCCGAAGGGCGTCGGTGGTCTTGCCCTTGGACCGGGCCTCCAGCATCTTGCCCACGGTGATGAGAGTCAGGATCATGGCGGCGGATTCGAAATACAGGTTGTTCATGAGGGCCATAGTCCGCTCGCCGTCTCCTTTGACCACGGCGTCCGACATGAGGAACAACACCACCGTGCTGTACACGAAGGAGACCCCGGAGCCCATGGCCACCAGGGTGTCCATGTTGGGCGCCCGATGAAGGAGGCTGGTAAAGCCGCTGACGAAGAACTTCTTGTTGATGAGCAGGATTATAGCGGATAGGACCATTTGGATGAGGCCCATGGCCACGTGGTTCCCTTCGAACCAGGCCGGGATGGGCCAGCCCCACATATGGTGGCCCATGGAGAAGTACATGAGGATGAGCAGAAAGCCCAGGGACCACAGCAGCCGCTTCTTCAGCACCGGCGTCTCCCGATCCTTCAGGGCCTCCTCCTCGGCGGCGTGGTCCACCTTCTTTGCCGCGCCCTTCTCGGCGCAGCCGTAGCCCGCCGCCTCCACGGCCGCGATGATCTTCTCCGGGGCCACGTCCCCCTCCACGCCCATGGAGTTGGTCAAGAGGCTCACCGCACAGGCGGTGACTCCCTCCACCCCGTTCACGGCCTTTTCCACCCGGGCGCTGCAGGCTGCGCAGCTCATGCCCGTCACGTCGTATTGCTTCATATCCATTCCTTTTCCGCGGTCCATGCCGCCTTTCGATGCCCCTATAGTATACCCATAGGGGGTATATGTCAACCCGGAAAAAGCCGGTCCTGTCCGGACCGGCCTGAATTCATTTCATCAGCTTCTGCAGGGTGTCCATGAGCTCGTCGATGACCTCGTCGTGCCCGGCGCGGATTTCGTCGGCCACGCAGGTGCGGATATGGTTCCCCAGCAGCTCTCGATCGAAGGCGCTCAGGGCCGCGGACACCGCCGCGCTCTGGATCAGGATGTCCGTGCAGTAGGCCCCCTTCTCCACCATGGCCCGGATGCCCCGGACCTGGCCCTCGATCCGGCTCAGCCGGTGGATCAGGCTCCGATACTCCTCCTCGGTGCGCGCCTTGGTCTTGCCTGTGCAGCAGCATTCCTTTTCTTCCATGGCATCCGTCCTCGTTCCCTTCGTTTGTATGAACATATCACAGGCGTTTTTCCCTGTCAACGGTCTTTGTGCGGGTCAATCGGCCCTTTCCGCCGCCTTTTCCTCCGGACCTGACGGACCAGGGTGTACGCCGAACCGACGCACACAGCGCCCAGACTCCCCAGGAACAACAGCCCGGAAAAGGCCAGCGCCCGTCTGTCCTTCGGGGGCGGCGTGGGAGCGGGGCTCGCCGGGGCAGACGTGTCCAGTGGCCGGATCGGCGATCCCTTGTCGCCCACCACCCGGGGCGGCTCCGGCGTCTCGGTCGGGGTCGGCGTGGGGTCAAGCGTGGGCGACGGCGAAGGCGTCGTCGTTGGACTTGCCGTCGGCTCTGGCGTAGGCATGACCGTCGGCACCGCCGAGGCGTTCGGCGTCCCTGCTGGCGTGATGGTCGGGGCTGCCGTGGCCCTTGGGGCAGGGGTATGGGAGGGCTGCGGCGTTGCCGTCGGGGTCGCCGTGGGTGTTGGCGCAGCGCTGGGGGACGCCGTCGGCGATGGAGTGTGGGCAGGCGCAGCCGTGGGCGGGGGCGTATGGGCAGGCGATGGGGAAACGGTGGCGGTCGGGGCTGGCGTCGGCGAGGGAGCGGTGGTCGGGTTCGGCGTGGGCCGTGGGGTGGACAAGGGGGTCGGTCCTGTCGTCGGCGAGGAACCGGCGGAATTGGTCGGCATAGACGTGGGCCCCTGAGTAGGTCCCGTCGTAGGCCCCTGGGTTGGCCCGCCGGTGGTGGATCCCGTCGCGGGCGGCGATGAGGGCGGGGCGGTCGGCGTGGGAGTCGAGGCGGGGGTCGGCGTGGGCGTGGCTATCGGCGCAGGGGTGGACGCGGGCGTCGGCGTAGAAATGGGTGTGGCTTCAGGCGTCGGGGCGGGCGTTACCGTGGGGGTAGGGGCAGGCGTGGCGGTCGGCACGGGCGTCGGTACGGGCGTGGGGGCAGGGGAGGGCGTGGGCGTAGGCGGTGGCGTGGGTGTTGGCGTAGGCGGCGGTGTGGGCGTGGCCACGGGCTGGATAGAAGCGCCCAGGATGGTCCGGCCGTTCACGTTGGCGGAGAGGACGCCGGTGACGACCAGGACCTGATCGTCCGCATACGAGCCCAGGGAAAGCTGGATGTTGGCCGCCGTGAACGCCGCCTTGGTGGCCCGGACCTGGACCCGGACCGCCATCAGCCCGTCGCCCAGCTGGTCCACGGTGGCGGAGACAGGCGACGGAAGCCCCTGGGTGCCGGAAATGCTCTCGATCATGGCGTCGATGATCTCCGGGATGTGGTAACCCGCCTGGTTCAGGGTCATGGACGCGCCGGACACGGTGATCACCGTGCCCACCTGGACCGCGTCCATCTTGTCAGGGTCGTTGGTGCTGTCCAAAAAGGCCAGGATGCCCCGACTGCCGCTTTGCAGATACACGTTCTTGCCGCCGCGATAGGTGACCACGCCGGTGAAGCTGCTTTCCGCCGTCGCAGCATAAAAAGGGAGCCCTGTCATCAATAGCAGCGCCGCCAACCGGACCCCGATCCGCTTCATACTCGACTCCATAAAAAGATAGATGCCTTATATCGTCAGTATATCCCATGTTTCGGGGCATTTCAACAAGCCCGGGGGATATATCTTTCATCTTGTCATCCTTCGTTCCCTATGATAGGATACCCCTATAGAAAAGCACGAGAGGCAAACATGATCTTTTCCTGGAAAAAGCAGAAAAAGGCCCCGGCGGAGGCCTACGACCATTCGGCGCTGGAGCCGGTGATCCGCAGCAGCATCTGCACGGGGGAGAAGGTGGCCGGGTTCCGGGAGAAGGAAGGGGGCCGGTTCCGGGAGGTGGCCCTGATCCGCACCCCGGCGGACCTGGAGGCTTTCAAGCGCAAGTATGGCATCGACGGGGAGATACCGACGATCTATTGAGGTCAGAGCGAAAACCCCTTTAAGAAGGGAAAGAGGCATGTATGCGTAGCCTTTTTCCCTTCTTAAGTTTCTCTTTTTCCGCCGCTTTTTCTCTTTGTCTAAAGAGAAAAAGCGGCAAAAGAAATGGTTGGTCCTTACTTGCCCGAGATGGTGATGCCGTCGAAGGCCATGTAGGGCAGGGCCATCATGCCGTCTGCCACCTGCTCGGCGGAGATGTCCCGAAGGCGATTGAGCATGTCGGCCATGTTGCCGGCGATCATGGTTTCGGACAGGGCCGGGCCGATCTTCCCGTTCTCGATGAGGAAGCTGTTCTTGGCCACGCCGGAGAAGTCGCCGTTAGAAGAGGGCTGGCCGCCGGAGAACCGGCCCACCAGGATGCCCTTGTCGATGGAGGCGATGATGTCCGCGATGGGCTTGTGGCCGGGGGCCACGATCACGTTGAAGCTGTCGTTCTTGCCCCGGGGCAGCTGCAGCTTGTTGGACGCGTAGAGCCCCAGGTAGAAGGCGTTGAGCTTCCCGTCCTTGATGACGTCGAAGTTCTCCGCCCGGAAGCCTTCGCCAGTGTACCGCTCCCCGCAGACGATCCGCTCGTCCAGGGGCGCCAGGCTGATGGTGATGCGCTCGTCCGCCACCTTTTCTCCCAGCTTGTCCTTCCAGGGGCTGGTGCCGGACAGGAGGCCGCCCTCGCCCGCAAAGTCGCTGAGGAGCGTGTAGAACAGGCTCGTCACGCAGCCGGGCATGAGGACCATGGTCCCCTCGAACTTGCCGTCCACCACCGTGGTCTCGATCTGCTTCTCCACGTTGGCAAGGTCCTCCGCCAGGGAGCCCAGCTCCAGGAAGGGCCTGTCCAGGCTATCCGTAATGACGCCGCTGCCGAAGAAGGAGGAGGCCTTGTCCCCGTCGTGACCGGAGAACATGAGGCTCACCTCGTAGCAGCCCTCATGGGTGGAGAAGAGCACGCCGTAGGAGTTGGCCTGGGCCCGGATGATCTCCTTGTGGAAGACGATCATCTGCTCCATCATGATCTTGGGGAACCGCTCCTTGACGCTGGCCATGAGCTCCTGGCAGCGGAAGAAGAGCTTGTCCGTGTCGGGCTTCGGCTCGCCCAGCACGAAGTCCTCATTTTGGGAAACGGGCGCAAAGTCCCAGTTCTCGTCGGGCTGGGCGGAGGCCGCGGCCTCCAGGCACGCCTTGGCGGAGGCGGCGATGGTCTCCTCATCGTACCGGTTCTGGGCCACGGTGCCCTTCTTGCCGCCCTGGATGGCGGTCATAGCCAGCTGCTTATCGAACAGGGTGCGGAAGAGGCTGAACTCGCCTCCGTCCACGTTGAACTCATGGGTGATGGTGTAGGAAACGCTGGCCTGGGCCTTGTCGGCGCCGGCTGCCTGCAGAGCAGCTACCGCGCTCTGGGCCGTTTTCTTCAAAGATTCGATCATGGCTTTCTCCTCCTTATCGTCCGCCGATGTTCACCCGGCACTTGACCGCCGGTCCGCCCATGCCCACGGGCATGGGCTGCTTCTTGCCGCACATGCCGGAGCTGGCCCAGATCATCTCGTCCGACAGCATATCCACGGTCTTGAGCATGTCGAAGGCCACGCCGGAGATGGTAGTGTCCAGCAAAGGCCGCGCCAGCTTCCCCTTCTTGATCTCGTAGCCGAAGGTGACGCCGAACATGAACTCGCCCGTGGTGTCCGCCTGGCCGTTGTTGGTGTCCAAGAGGTAGTAGCCGTCGTCGATGGAGGCGATCATATCCTCAAGCTTGGATTTGCCCGGCAGCACGGCGGTGTTCCGCATGCGAATCAGGGGCTCGTCGGAGAACAGGTATGCCCGGGCGTTGCCCTGGGGGACCATGTTGAACCGCTCGGCGCTCTCCCGGTTGTTCATGTACCCCACCAGGATGCCGTCCTTGATGAGCACGGCGTCGGTGGCGGCGGTGCCCTCGTCGTCCACGTACACGGGCAGCGGCGTGGGCTGGCCGAAGGCGGTGTGGGCGAAGTCCACCAGGTTCACGAGGTCGCTCCCCACCCGCTTGTTCAGATTCGGGCCCGCCACGGACCCGCCGATGACCAGGTCCGCTTCCACGGTGTGGCCCACGGCCTCGTGAGCCAGCATGCCGGAGAGGATGCCGCCCAGGATCACGGTCTTGGTGCCAGCCTCGGGGTAGACGCCGTCCTTGGCCTTCTGCTGGATCCGGTCATAGAGGCCGTCGATCTCGGCGAAGCAGTCCTCAGGCCTCGTATAGTTCCGATCGAAGGTGCCGCAGCCCCCGCCGATGACTTTGTAGAGCTCCACAGGCTTGCCGTCGGCGCCCATGGCGGTCATCATCACGTAGATGTAGCTCCGGGGGATGATGCTGTGGCCGTCGCAGCCGTTGCTGACGCACAAGAGCTTCTCCATGGAATCACAGGTGACCACCACGGTCCGGCTGACCAGGTCCGGGTACTTTTGGGCGATGTAGTTGTCCAGGGCCTGGGCGAACTCGATATAGACCCGCTGCTCCAGGTCGTTGAGATCGTAGGCCGTGGCGATCCGGTCCGGCGCCATGGCCTTGTGGGGCCCCTTGCCCTTCCCGGCGTGCTTGGCCAGGAAGGCCGCGTTCTCGCTGGCTGCCTTCAGCACGTCCTTCACGGTCTCGTCGGTGTACTCCGCCGTGGAGGAGAAGCCGTAGACGCCGTTTTCATACACCCGGGCGGACACGCCGAACTGCTCGGTCCGCACGTTGCCCACCAGGGCCCCGTTCAGCAGCACGGCCCGCCGGTTGAGGTTCCGCTGGGCCCGAAGCTCCGTGTTGGCGCCCGAGGCAAACAGATACTTTTTGTTGGTCAAGAGATCCTGTATCATCTGCACGCTCCTTTTGTTTGGATTGACGGCTTCGCCGCCCTATCTTAAATATCATACCATACTTCTTCCGGTTGTGGAATCACCTGTCGGTTGAATTCACAAAAAATCCCCGCAACCGGGGGACCTTCGGCCCCTCGGCCTTGCTTTTTCGGCGGAGCCTGGGTAGAATAAGGGGACGATACGGAAGGGAGAACCCCATGGACATCACCTTTGAGACGGAGGCGGGGCGGTTCAACTACCGGGTGTGTGCCGTTCTGCTGGACGGGGGACGGATCCTCGCCATGCACGACGAGCGCAGCCCCTACTTCTATCTGCCCGGGGGCCGGGTCAAGATGGGCGAACGGGCGGAGGACGCCGTTCTGCGGGAGGTCCGGGAGGAGCTGGGGATCGAGGCGCGGATAGAGCGGCCCCTGTGGCTCAGCCAGGCCTTCTTCATCGAGGACGTGGACAGGACGGATTTCCATGAGCTGTGCCTCTACTTCCTGGTGGACGCTTCGGGCACGGATCTGTTGGCCCGGGGCGATCGGTTTCCCGGGCGGGAACGGCACCACAGCCACCCGTTCGAATGGCTGCCCTTCGTGCGGCTGAAGGACGAATACTTTTATCCCCTCTTTTTGAAGACAGAGATCTATCGTCTGCCGGATGGCCTGACCCTCCGGACGGACCGGGAGTGAGGCGCCTATGGAGATTATTCGCCTGGAAAGCGCAGACAGCCCCTATTTTGAATCGGTCTACGACTGGAACTACGCCTGGTGGGGCGTCCGGGACGGGATCAGCCCCGCGGAGGTCCGCTGCACCCTGGCGCACTCCCTGAACCGGGGCGATCGGCTGCCCCAGACCTTCGTGGCCGCGGAGGACGGGCAGGCCCTGGGCATGTATCAGCTGTCCATGATCGACGATCTCTATTGCCGCCCCGATCTCTACCCGTGGCTTATCGACGTGTACGTGGCTGAGCCCTGCCGGGGCCGGGGCGTGGGCCGGGCTCTGCTCGAGACCGTGCCGGAGAACGCCCGGGCGGCGGGGCTGACCGAGCTGTACCTCTACACCACCCATGCGGGTCTCTACGAGAAGTTCGGCTGGACCTACGTGGGCGAGGTGGACACCTTCCGGGCGGACAGTCCTCAGGAAAGGCTGTACAAACTGGAACTGTAACGAAAAGGACCCGGCGAAACACCGGGCCCTTTGTTTTTGTGCGCGATCTTCAGTTGTTGGCCGTGAAGCCCCGGCCCACGACCTCCTTGGTGTCGATGACGGAGATGATGGCCTGGGGATCGTGGGTGAGGACGATCCGGCGGATGGTGGCCACCTCCACGGTCTTGGCGATGATGTAGACGATCTTCCGCTCCGCGTTGGTGTAGGCGCCTCGGGCCGGGATGTAGGTGACGCCCCGGTGGACGGTGCTCATGACCTCGCTCGAGAAGGTGTCCCACTTGTCGGAGATGATGAACAGGGTCTTGTTCCGATTGAGGCCCATGAGGGCGTTGTTGAAGCTGACGGAGCAGACGAACAGGGCGATGATGGACAGGGCCGCCACCTCCATCCCCTTCACGAAGGCCAGGGCCGCCACGATGATCATGTTGAAAGCCATGGAGATGGTGCCCATGGGGAAGGACACCCTGCGGCTCAGCACCAGGGAAACGATGTCGAAGCCGCCGGTGGACGCCCCGTTGCGGATGACGATGGACCCCAGGGCCCCGTTGAGGACCGCGCCGAAGATGACGCTGATGAGGGGCATGACCGGGTTCGTCATATCGAAGATCTGCGGCTGGGGCAGGTTCTCGAAGACCGCGTAGATCAGCGAGAAGTACGCCGTGCAGATGGCGGTGTAGATGACGAACTTCAAATGCAGCTCCCGATAGGCCACGACCAGCAGCGGCAGATTCAGCACCACCATGGGGATCCAGCTCTGGATGCCGCCGCCCGTGGCGTAGTTGAGGAGCATGGAGATACCGGTGACGCCGCCGGAGACGATGCCCGCGGGCCGGTAGAACCAAAGGAGGGTCAGGGCCTGCAGGGTGATGGCGACGAGCGCCAGAAAGACGTGGCGGCTTTCCCGCCGCAAGAACAGCTTTTTCTTTGCCTGGCCGATCTTCACCGGCCGGTTTTTTCTTTTCAATATACTCATGGGAGCAGTATATCGAATTTGCCCCAAAAGTCAACTTTCTTTTCGGCAAACGGTGTGGTATACTGATGCAAATCTGTTTCGGAGGCCTGTATGACTGAGCGCCTGTATCTGGTGGACAGCCACCTGTTTGAAAACGAATGTACCGTCCTTTCCTGCGAGCCCGCCAAGGAGGGATTCGACGTGATGGTGGACAGGACCGTCTTCTTCCCCAACAAGGGGGGCCAGCCCTGCGACACGGGCGTTTTGGGCGGCGTGCGCGTGACGGACGTGCGGGAAAGCGGCGACGAGCTGATCCTCCGTACCGACGGGCCTTTGCCCGTGGGCGCCGCCGTCACGGGGCATATCGACGAGGAAAGGCGCCTCGATATCATGGAGCAGCACACCGGCGAGCACGTGTTGAGCTGGTGCGCCTACAAACTTTTCGACGCGGTGAACGTGGGCTTCCACTGCGCCCTCACCTACGCCACGCTGGACCTGGACAAGCCCCTGACCCCCGAGCAGGTCACGGAGATGGAGGACATGGCCAACGGCCTGGTCCGCCGGAACCTGCCCGTCACCGCAACCATCTACGACAGCGAGGAGGACTTAGCCGGCGTGCCCCTGCGCAAGCACGCCGAGGGGCTCATCGCCCCCATCCGGGTGGTGAGCATAGAGGACGCGGATTCCTGCACCTGCTGCGCCCCCCACGTCCATTCCACCGGCGAGATCGGTGCCATCAAGATCGTCTCCGCCGTGGCCTACAAGGGCGGCATGCGCATGACCTTCCTCTGCGGCGGCCGGGCCATGAAGCAGTTCCAGAAGCTCCAGGCCGCCGTGGACGCCATCGCCCGCAAGTTCTCCACCGCCGGGGACGAGGTCCTTTCCGCCGTGGAGAAACAGGAGGCGGAGCTGAAGGCCGTTAAAAAGGAGAAGGCGGACCTGACCGCTCGTTTAGAAGGGTATCTGACCGCGGAGCTGAAGGCCCAGGCGGAGGACGTGAAGGGGAAGAAGCTTCTGGTCCGGCTCACGGACACGGACCCCAAGCGGCTCCGGCCCCTGGCCCTCGCCACCCTGCCGGAGAAAGGGCTGACCTTGCTGCTCACGGAAAGGAACGGGCAGCTCTCCTACGTGCTGTGCGCCAACGGGCTGAAGCTGGACATGGGCGAGCTGATCCCGGCGGTGAACCTGGCCTTAGGCGGCCGTGGCGGCGGCCGGGGGACCCTGGCCCAGGGCAGCGCCCCCACCCCCTCGGGCCTCCCCGAGACGGTGGAGCAGCTCAAAACTTACCTGAAGCAGCGGCTGGCCAATTGAAAATGCACAAACAAAAAGGATCGTACCCACGATCCTTTTTCTTAGGTATTGCCGAATCACTGCTCACTGAAGCGCTCCCGGGCGTGGAAGACCCGGCTGATGGTGGCGTAGTTCCCGAAGACCGTGAGCTTGTCCCCGGGGTAGAAGACGGTGCGGGCGTTGGCGGGCTGGGCCTTGCCACCCTGGGGCTCCACCAGCATGACCAGGATGTTGTGGTTCTCCTTCAAGCCCGACTCGGACAGGGCCTTGCCCTGCAGGTCCTCCGGCACCTCCTGGAGGCTGACCTGGGCGATGGTCTCCTGGCCGATATAGTCCATGAGCAGGATGGTGTTGGCGATGTCCCGATGGACGATGCGGCCCGCCAGCTTTTCGATGATCCGATCCCCCCAGGCCCGGATGGCCGGGACCCGCATGAAGGCCAGGATGAATAGAATCACCAGCAGGGGAATAAGGCTGCTGACCAGGTCCGCCGCCAGCTCCGAGACCTTCAGGGAGAAGAACACGTTGATGAACGCGGACACGATGGTGATGTTGAACACGTACCCGAAGAGCATGGTGATCCGGGCGAGCCGCCGCCGGGACTTGGTGGTGAGCAACAGCTCGCTCTCGTGGGTGGTGAAGCCGCAGCCCGTCAGCAGGGAGATCACCTGGAACCGGGCCTTTTCGTCCGGCAGACCCGTGAAGCGAAAGAGCATGGCGAACAGCTCCGAGATGACCCAATAGCCCAGGATGACCAGCGCGAACAGGGAAAACGCAAGATAGATATTCATGACGCCCTCCTTATGGTATCTCTATGGTAATACGGATTTCCCTTTCCTGCAAGAAAAAGATGGGGAAAAGCCCCGGGGCCGTTGCAAAGGATGGCGGAGTGTGCGACAATAGAAACAAGATAGTCCATGGGAGGAGAGGCGTATGACCGTTCGGGAGATTTTTTTGGATCAGGACCGCAACTGCGCCGAAGCGCTGCTGCTGTGGGCCGACGAGAAGTACGGCCTGGGCGTGGCCCCCGAGGACGTGAAGCTGGTCAGCGGCTTCGGCGGGGGCCTGGGCTGCGGGGAGAACTGCGGCGCCCTGCTGGGGGCCCTGGCCGCCCTGTCGAAAGCCCTGGTCCGGGAGCGGGCCCACGCCACGACCGGCTTCGGGGCGGCCTGCGCCGGGCTGGTGGATCGGTTCCGGGCGGACCTGGGGACCATCGAATGCACGGAACTGAAGGAGAAGTATCGCCGGCCCGACGTGCGCTGCCTCTACGTGGTGGAGCGGGCCGCGGCGATCTTGGACGAATACATGCAGGCGCTGGAGGAAAATCCATGAACCACGATCCCTTTGCCTTCGACCCCCTGGCTCAACGATACCCCTCCCAGCGCTTCCCCCTCTACGCCCGGGGCGGCATGGTGAACTGCTCCAGTCCCCAGGCGGCCGCGGCGGGGCTGGAGGTCCTGCGCCGGGGCGGCAACGCCGTGGACGCGGCGGTGGCGGCGGCGGCAGCGCTGACCGTGGTGGAGCCCACGGCTAACGGCATCGGCTCCGACGCCTTTGCCCTGGTGTGGTCCGAGCGGGACAAACAGCTCTTCGGCCTCAACGCCAGCGGCCCCGCGCCGGAGCTGTTGTCCATCGACCGGGTGAACGACGACGGCCGAGCCGTGGACGGCAAAATGCCCCTCAGGGGTTGGACGCCGGTGACCGTGTCCGGGGCCCCCGGGGCCTGGGCGGCCCTCAACGGCCGCTTCGGGCGGCTGAGTCTCAGCGAAGACCTGGCCCCCGCGGTGAAATACGCGGCGGAGGGCTACCCCTGCGGGCCCAACATCGCCGCCATGTGGCAGCGGTCCGTGGACGACTTCTCCAAGACCCTGACCGGGCCGGAATACAAGCCCTGGTTTGTGACCTTCGCACCCCAGGGCCGGGCGCCCCGAGCCGGGGAGATGGTGTACCTTCCCGACCACGCCGCCACGCTGCGGGCCATCGGCGAGACCGACGCGGAGGCCTTCTACCGGGGGGACATCGCCCGGCGCATCGACGCCCAGAGCCGCCGGGACGGGGGGTACGTCCGCTACGAGGACTACGCCGCTTTCCATCCCCGGTGGGTGGAGCCCATCTCCGTGAACTACCGGGGCTTCGACGTATGCGAGATCCCGCCCAACGGCCAGGGCATCGCAGCCCTCATGGCCCTGAACATCCTAAAGGAGTTTACCTTCGAGGACCGGGACAGCGTCAAGACCGTCCACCGGCAGCTGGAGGCCATGAAGATGGCCTTTGCGGACGCATTCCGGTACGTGACCGACCCGGAGGCCATGGAGATCGACTATCACGACCTGCTCTCCCCCGCCTATGGGGCCATGCGGGCTCGGGAGATGGGGGATCGGGCCCAGGTTTGGACCCATCGGCTGCCCCCCAAGAGCGGCACCGTGTACCTTTGCTGCGCCGATGGGGAGGGGAACATGGTCTCCTACATCCAGTCCAACTACATGGGCTTCGGATCCGGCATCGTGGTGGAGGGCACCGGCGTCAGCCTCCAGAACCGGGGCGCGGACTTCTCCTTGGACCCCGCCGCGGCCAACCGCCTTATGCCCGGCAAGCGGACCTACCACACCATCATCCCCGGCTTCCTCATGCAGGCCGGGCGGCCCGTGGGCCCCTTCGGGGTCATGGGGGCGTACATGCAGCCCCAGGGCCACGTGCAAGTGATGATGAACTACATCGACTTCCATCTGGACCCCCAGCAGGCCCTGGACGCGCCCCGGTGGCAGTGGCTTCGGGACGGGACCGTCACCGTGGAGCGCCGGTTCTCGCCGGAGCTCATGGGGGCCCTGGCGGACCGGGGCCACGATATACGGATGGACTCCAACACGCCCAGCTTCGGCCGGGGGCAGATGATCGTCCGGCTCCCCAGCGGCGTGCTGGTGGGCGGCACCGAATCTCGCACGGACAGCAACATCGCCTGTTTTTGATCGAAAAACGAACACGCCCCCTTAACGGGGGCTTTTTTCGATGTGTTGTTTGTCGAAAAATGTGGTATCCTAATTTCATGAAACGAGTTTTCCTTCTTTTGGCGGCGCTGCTGCTGCTTTTGGGCTGCGGCCGCGTCTCCGCTTCGACCCTGTCCGCGGAGGCTACGGCTGCGCCGTCCCATATCGCTTCCTGGTCGGCCCCGCCCCGGACCTTCGCCGTGGCCGCCGGGACGGCTGCGCCCACGATCACCCCGCCGCCTACGCCCTCGCCGACCCCCACGCCCACGCCGACACCGGTGCCCACGCCCACCCCGGAGCCTACGCCGGACCCGGACCGGCCCATGATCGCTCTGACCTTCGACGACGGGCCCACGGAGTTCACGCCCCAGGTGCTGGACCTTTTGGAGCGATACGGGGCCAAGGGGACCTTCTTCGTCATCGGGCAAAATCTCGGCGAGGGGACCAGGCCCGTCCTACAGCGGATGGCGGACATGGGCTGCGACATCGGCATGCACGATCTCACCCATGCGGATCTCACCAAGCTGTCCGCCGCCGCCAACGTGAAGCGGATCAACAAGATGCGCTCCCTCATCTCCGCCCAGATCGACGGCGGGTACGAAACGCACCTGCTGCGGCCGCCCTTCGGGTCGCTAAATAAGGCCGTGCGCCGGGCCCTCCGGACCGCTGACGCCGCCAGCATCCGCTGGTCCGTGGACACCCGGGACTGGAGCAACAAGAGCCCCAAGACCATATTGAAGATCGTGAAGACGGAAACCAGGGACGGAGCCATCCTCCTGTTCCACGACCGGCTCCCCACCACCGTGGCCGCCCTGGAGGAGGCCATCCCCTGGCTCCAGGAACAGGGATACGACCTGGTCACCGTCACGGAGCTCATCGAGAGCAGCGGCCAAGCCATCCGGTATGGGGAGGATTACCAGCATAAACCCGGCCGGTGAGGGCCTGCCCCTTGACAGCGGGGCCGTTGTTTCATACTATCAGGATAGAAAGCCAAGGGGGAATGACAAATGGATATGGTAAAATTTCAGGACATGCCCTACGTGCGGCCGGATATGGAGGCGTTGAAGGAAAGCTACCGGCGGACCGTCCGGGCGCTGAAGGAGGCCGCTTCCTTCGAGGAGGCCCGCAGCGCCTTCTTCGCCCTGCAGGAAGCGGAGGACCATCGGGCCACCATGGCCGTGCTTTGCTCCGTGCGCAACACCATCGACACCACCGACGCCTATTACGACGGCGAAATGAAGTGGCTCCGGACCGAGAACGCGTCCCTGATCCCCCATAGAAAGGCGTATCAGGAGGCCCTGGCGACGAGCCCCTTCCGGCCCCAGTTCGAGGCGGAGTTCGGAAAGCAGATGTTCCGGCTCATCGACGCGGGGCTCAAGACCTCCGACGAAAGGATCATCCCCGACGTGATCCGGGAGGGGAACCTGTGCCAGCAGTACCAGAAGGACAGCGCCTTGGCGGTCACCGACTTCCGCGGCGAAAAATGCAACTTCTACGGGCTCCTGAAGCACATGGAGAGTCCGGATCGGCAGGAGCGGAAGGAGGCTTTCCACGCCTGGGCGGCCCTCTACGAGAAGATCAGCCCCCAGCTGGACGCAGCGTACGACGAGCTGGTGCACCTTCGGGACAAGATGGCCCACACCCTGGGCTTTGAGAGCTATACGGACCTGGCCTACCTGGAGCGGCGGCGGTTCGACTACACCAAGGAGGACGCGGCCAAATTCCGCAAGCAGATCCGGGAGATCGTGACCCCCGCCGTGGCCGCCATCCGGGAGCGGCAGCGGCAGCTCTTGGGCGTGGACAAGCTCCGGTACTACGATGAGGCCCTGCTCTTCCCCGAGGGGAACGCGGACCCGGAGGGGACCATGGAGGAACTGGTCCAGAAGGCCCTCGCCATGTACAGGGAGATGAGCCCCGAGACCGGGGAGTTCTTCGCCTTCATGGTGAAGTACCAGCTGTTCGACCTCAAGACCCGGCCCGGCAAGCGCATGGGCGGGTATATGACCCGGTTCCCCGATTACCGGGCGCCCTTCATCTTCAGCAACTTCAACGGCACCAGCGCGGACGTGGACGTGCTGACCCACGAGGCGGGCCACGCCTTCCAGGGGTATCTCGCTATGCGGTCCATCCCCGTGACCATGCTCTCTGGGTCCACCTCCGAGATCAACGAGATCCACTCCATGACCATGGAGCACTTCGCCTACCCCTGGATGGGGAGCTTCTTCGGCGATAAGGCGGAGAAGTACCTGACAGCCCATCTCATCGGCGCCATCGGCGTGATCCCGTACATGGCCTGCGTGGACGAGTTCCAGCATCGGATGTACGAGCAGCCGGACCTGGACGCCCATCAGCGGCGGCAGGTGTGGCGTGAGATCGAGAAGACCTACATGCCCTGGCGGGACTACGACGGGGAGCCCTTCCTGGAGGAGGGCGGGTTCTGGATGCAGAAGCAGCACATCTTCCTCTACCCGTTCTACTATATCGAGTACGCCCTGGCCCAGATGTGCGCCTTCCAGTACTACGGCCGCATGAAGACCGACCGGGCTCAGGCCTGGCAGGACTACCTGCGCCTCTGCCGCGCCGGCGGCACCCGGGGCTACTTCGAGCTCCTTAAGATCGGCAACCTCCTGAACCCCTTCCGGGACGGCACCGTGGCCGCCTCCCTGGGGCTCTTTAGACAAAGAGAAAAAGCGGCGGAAAAAGAGAAACTTAAGAAGGGAAAAAGGCTACGCATACATGCCTCTTTCCCTTCTTAAAGTTCTTTTGGGCAGCTTTTCTTTCAAGAAAAGCTGCTTGCTTAAAATAATTCCACTGAATTTCCAAAAAACACTTGACTTTCCCCCTGGTGGAAGCTGTATACAAGAGGTGAAAGGACGGAAACGGCCATGAAGATACAACAGGTGGAGGAGCTGGTGGGCATCAGCAAGAAGAACATCCGCTTCTACGAAGAGCAGGGGCTCCTTTCCCCCGGCCGGGCCGAGAACGGCTACCGGGAGTACGGGCGGGAGGACGTGCTGCGATTGAAGGAGATCAAGCTCCTTCGGAAGCTGGCCGTGCCCATCGAAGACATCCGCGCCGTCTTGAAGGGCCAGGGCTCCCTGGAGACCTGCCTCACCCGGCAGCTTCGGGAATTCGACCGGCAGCGGGAAAGCCTCTCCGCCATGGAGGGCATGACCCGAGAGCTGCTGAGCCGGCCTGGCCTGACGTTGGAGGGGCTGGACGCGGAGGAGTGCCTGGAGCGTATCGAACGGTTGGAGAAGGAGGGACAGAGCTTTATGGACGTGTCGAAGCGGGACGTGCACCGCCGGAAGGCCACGGGGGCGGTCCTGGGCGCGGCGATCATCATCGCCCTGATCCTGCCCGCCCTGTTCGTCATCCTGTGGGCCAACGGGCAGGCTCCCCTGCCGATGGGGCTGTTGGTGCTTTTCATCGCTATACCGGTGGTCGTCATCGCCTGCATCGTGGCGGTGCTCATTCAACGGATCAAGGAGATCAAAGGAGGAGAAGAAGATGAAGCTGCTCAGTATTGATCATGTGCCCGGCCAGCAGATCGAGGCTTTGGGCATGGTGAAGGGGGCCGTGGTGCAGACCAAGCACTTCGGCAAGGACTTTATGGCGGCCCTGAAGACCCTGGTGGGCGGGGAGATCGTGAGCTACACCGAGATGCTCAACGAGGCCCGGCAGATCGCCGTCAAGCGCATGGTGGACGAGGCCAAGGCCCTGGACGCCGATGCCATCGTCGGCATCCGCTACGGGTCCGCCCAGGTCATGCAGGGCGCCGCCGAGGTGCTGGCCTACGGCACGGCGGTGAAGATCCTGGGGCCCAAGGAAGGGGCGGTGCGGCTGTGAGCGTCCCCACCCTGTCCATCGTTTTCATGGCCCTGGCGACGCTGTTCGCCTTTGCCATACCGGTCGTGTTGCTGATCTATTATCGGAAGAAGGGCGCGGACATCCTGCCCTTCTTCATCGGTTGCGCCGTGTTCGTGATCTTCGCCCTGTTCCTGGAACCCCTGATGCATCAACTGGTGCTGAAGGTGCTGCCCGTGGGGAAGACGATCATGGGGAACACCCTCCTCTACGCCCTCTACGGGGGTCTGGCCGCCGGCGTCTTCGAGGAGACCGGCCGGTTTTTGGCCTTTAAGACCGTGCTGAAGAAGAAGCTGGGGAACGACCGCAACGCCCTCATGTACGGTGCGGGCCACGGCGGCATTGAAGCCATCCTGGTGTTGGGCTTCGCGTACATCGGCAACATCGTCATGTCGGTGCTCATCAACGCCGGGCAGACGGACCTGCTGACGGCCACCGCCACCGGCGAGGCGGCGGAACAGCTGAAGACCGTCCTCGATTCCCTGACCGCCACCGCCCCCTATACCTACCTCTTGGGCATCGTGGAGCGGATCGTGGCCATCACCACCCACATCTGCCTGTCGGTGCTGGTTTGGTTTGCCGTCAAAAAGCCCGGCAAGGGCTGGCTGTTCCCGTTGGCCATCCTCCTGCACGCAGCCCTGGACGGGATCCTGGTGATCCTGGCTGCCCACCTGCCCGCGGCGGCGGTGGAGGGCTGCCTGGTGGTCATGGCCCTGGGGCTGGTACTGCTGGCTCGGGCCGTGTGGAAAAAGAACGCGGAGATATAGAAGCAAACTCAAAAAAAGACGAGGTTTTCCTCGTCTTTTTTTGATATGATGCTTTCAATATATGAGATTCAGCGACATGTGCGGTGAATCTCACTCCTCGCAGAGCCCGCCGCCCGGTAAACCGAAGGTTTATAGGCGGGACCTGGAAGCGAAGCGAAGGCGGAGCCTCAGTCTGGCGAATCCGCAGGGTTCGGCAGACTGAAATCACCATATCCGGTAGGCCATGAGGAAGTGTCCCTTCCAGTAGGAGGTGTAGATGCTGCTGCGGATCACCACGCACCCGGCGGAGCTGCCTGCGTCGATCATCCGGCCGCCGCCCATGTAGATGCCCACATGGCCCGTGGACTCGCTGCTGCCGGAGAACACCAGGATGTCGCCCCGCTGCAGGTCGTTGATGTCGGTGATCCGGGTGAACCGGGAGCAGGTCCGCCACCGGACGCTGGTCATGTAGCTCACGTTCACCCCCGCCTGCTTCAGACACCAGTAGACGAAGCCGGAGCAATCGAAGCTGCCGGGCCCCTTGGCGCCCCGCACGTAGGGGCAGCCCAGGCGGCTTTCCGCGGCGGCGATGAGCCCCTCCACCCCGGAGCCGTAGTTGCCGGCGGGCCGTTCCGTAGGTTTGACCGTGGGCGCGGCCGTTACCTCGGGCTCGTCCTCGGGCGTAGGTTCAGGCGCCTGCGGCGTGGGCTCCGTCCCGGCGGCGGTCTCCGTGGTCTCCCCGCCTGTGTCGGGGGCTTCGGTGGCCTTCGCCGTCCGCTTGGGCGTGGTCTTGGGGGTGGTTTTCGCCGTCCGCTTGGAGGTAGGCTTAGGCGTCGCCTTCACCGTGGGCTTGGGCGTGGCCGTGGCCGCCGCCTTCACCGAATCGGACAGCAGCTTCTTCAGGGTCTCCGGGCCCACCTTGCCGTCCACGGCAAGGCCGTTGCGGCGCTGGAACTCCTCCACGGCCGCCCGGGTGATCTCCCGGTAGTTGCCCGTAGCCTGGCCGGACTTCATATACCCATACTTGACCAGCAGCCGCTGGAAGGCCAACACGTCCTCCCCCCGGTCGCCCTCCTGGAAGGCGTGGGCGGCTACGGTATCGTCGTTGAGCAGCGTCAGCGTCCCCACGCCCAGGTTGCCGTCGGTCACCAGGCCGTTGTCCTCCTGGAACCGCTTCACGGCCTGGGCCGTCAGCTTGCCGTAAGTCCCGTCAGGCTTCAAACACAGGTACCCCAGGTCCAGCAGCCGCTGCTGCCAGGCCAGGATCTGGTCGGACTTGTCCCCGATCCGCAGGGAGTTGGCCACGGGGTCGTCCCCGAAGAGGGTCTCCAGCACGGTGGAATCCACCGACGTGCCGCTGCCCAGCTTGTTCAGCACCCGGAACCGGTCCACGGCCATGGCCGTATCGTCGTCAAAGTTGCCGTCCGCCGTGGTGGCCAGATAGCCCAGCTCGATGAGCCGCTCCTGGATGCTCTTGACCTCGTCGCCCTGATCCCCGGGGAGCACGGCGTAGAGGGCGGCGTTCTCGTCGATCAGCTTCAAAAAGGTATCTTCGTCGCAGAGGCCCGTCTCCGGCAGGCCGTTCCGGCGCTGGAACAGGGCCATGGCCGTGGCCACGCCGGCCCCGTACACGTCCTCCGGCTGCTCGAAGTCCAGGTATTCAAGACTCATGAGCCGGATCTGGATGTCCAGCACGATGGGGGAGCGCATGCCCGTGCCGATCACGTCCCCGTTCAGGGGGTTCAGCGTGGGCGTGGGCGTAGGCACCTCCGTGGGTGCGGGGGTGGGCACAGGGGTGGGCACGGGCGTGGGGACGGGGGTGGCCTCCACCGGCGCGGCGGTCCTGTCCTGGGTCTCGGGGCTGGGGGTCACCTGGACCACGTGCTCGTTCCGGCCCGGGTCCGGCTGCTCCACCGCCACCGCCAGGAAGGATCGGTGCAGATACTCCCGGACATAGAGGCCTCCGGCCACGATGAGCCCCAGCACCAAAATGGACAGGAGCCAGACCAACACCGCGGTGGTCCGATCCCGTCCTTTCTTCTGCTGTGCCCGCTTCTCCATAGCCGTTCCCTTTCTGCTTTCTTACCCCCTATTGTAGCGAAATCAGGCCCCTTTTTTGTTAACGGCTCGTAAACAAACTGCGGGAAACTTGCAACATCCGGATGAATTTTCTCCTAAGCTTTCCATCATTTTCCAAACGAAAGCGCCCGGATCGCTCCGGGCGCTGTACATGCGTCTGGCTTACTCCGCGGCCAAGCGTTTCAAACACTCGGCCATGAAGCGGGTGTTGAAGAGCATCTCCGAGAGGAGGATATTCTCGTTGGCGATGTGGCACAGGTCCGGCCGATCGGGGCGGGTGACGCCCACGGCCACGGCGTTCCGGAACTCCCGGGCGTAGGTGCCGCCGCCGATGGAGATGGGCTCCGCCGCCCTGTCGCCGGACAGCTCCCCATACACGTCCATCAGGGTGCTGACCAGCTCGGTCTCGGGGGCGATATAGTGGCCCAGGGAGTTGGACCGTTCCTTGACGGTGAAGCCCGCGGCGGCCATGCGCTCGTCGATGGGGCCGGTGAGCTCGGCAAAAGTCATGGAGGCGGGGTAGCGGGTGTCGAAGCCCAGGGTGACCCCGGTCTCGTCGGCGGTGAGGATGGTGGGGGCCAAGGTCAGCCGCCCGGAGGCGTCGGTGAAGTCCACGCCCAATCCCTCGCCGTGGTTGTAGCCGCAGAACAGGTCACAAAGGGCGCCGAAGGTCTCCTTGTCGGCGGGGGGCACGTCGCTGTCCACAATGGCCCGCAGAAGCTTCATAAGGGCGTTGTCCGCGTGGTCCGGCATGGAGGCGTGGCCCTCCTTGCCCAGCAGGCGCAGGGCCGGGACGGTGCTGGCCGCCTCGCCGGGGATCACGTTGGCGGCGGTGCCCACCTTGGCCCGGACAGCGCAGGGGTACTTCTTCTCGAAGAACATGTGGGAGATGTTCATCTCGCTGTTGACCACCGGGTAGGTGGCGTCGGGAGTAAAGGCCATGGTGGGCTCGCCCTCCACCTCCTTGTACCGCTGCATGCCCGTGGAGCCCCGCTCCTCGTCGCAGCCCAGGAGGATGCGGACCCGGCGCTTCATCTTGGCGCCGCTCTCCTTCAGGGCGTAGAGGGCGTAGAGGGCGGACACCGCCGCGCCCTTGTCGTCCGCCGTGCCCCGGCCGTACATGGCCCCGTCGTGGATCTCGGCGCCGTAGGGGGGATACTGCCAGCCCGTGCCCTCGGGCACCACGTCCAGATGGGCCATGACGGCCACGATCTCGTCGCCCTGGCCGTATTCCACTACGCCGCAGCGGGCTTCCACGTCCCACACCTTCTCAAAGCCCAGCTTGCGGGCGATGTCCTGGGCCTTCCGCAGGGCGTTGAACACATGCTCCCCGTAGGGCATGCCCTCCTTGGGCTCCCCCCGGGACACGGAGGGGATACGGATCAGTTCCTGCAGGTCCTTTACCTGCTCTTCAAAGCTTTTTTCGATGATATCCAACATGGCAAGTCCTCCCTTTATCGTTCGTTGGGTATATCTTATCATATCGCTTTATGTTTCGCCACCGTTTCTTCACGTTTCGTTCCTTGAATCCCGAAGGATGTTGTGATACAATACGTTCTTATCCGGAGGGAATGGGATGATCAAGAAAGCGTTCAATTGGATACGGAGCCTGCTGCCCGACTACGGCTGGGTCTGTTTGCTGTTTTTGGTCCTGGTCCAGTGCATCGTCTTTTGGGCTACCCGCATCCCCCTGATGTTCATGGAGAAGATCGATCTGGCCACCGCGTGGGACGGCCGCATCCCCTTCCGGCCCGGCTGGGTGTCCATCTACGTGCTGTCCTTCGTCTCCTGGTTGGTGACCTTCTTCCTGCTCTTTCGGCAGCGGAAGGAGCACGTGTACCGGAACTCGGCGGCCTATCTGCTGACCCTGCTCTTGACGGGGGCCACCTTCCTGCTGCTGCCGGGGGCCATCCAGCGCCCGGAGGTCACGGGCAGGGGCTTCTTCCCCTGGCTCACCCGGGTGGTCTACGCCTGCGACCAGCCCAATAACCTGTGCCCCTCCCTCCACGTGGTGTGCAGCTACTACTGCTGGCGGGCCATCTGGGACACGGAGGGCATCCCTACCTGGTATCGCCGGTTCAACTTCGTCTTTCTGCTGCTGGTGTGCTGTTCGATCCTGTTCGTGAAGCAGCACGTGCTGGTGGACATCCCCGCCGGGGTACTGGTGTCGGAGATCCCCCTGCAGCTCGCCAAGCGGTTCCGCTGGGAGCGGCTGGGCTACGCCCTGGAAAAGCGCATCGAGGCGAAGAGGGAAGGCCGGCGGTAAGATACCGAGAAGGCCTCAACGATCACAGTATATCGCACAGCGCAGCTCCTTTTCGGCGGTTGCGCTTTTTCGTTGCGCCGGGTCCCCAGTCGTGATACTATAGATACGATAGATCGGTATTTGGGAGGGAATGGAGATGGCGTTGGAAGAAGGCAGGGGCAAGCCGCTGTCCGTGCAGACGGAGCAGGTGAACGCGTTCCTGGAACAGAGGGGACCGGACGGATGCACCAACCGGGAGAGGATCGAGCAGAACCAGCGCGTGATCCGCCGGGTGTCCACCACGGACAAAACCAGGAGCTACGAGGACGCGGGGCCGGGGCAGGGTAGCCATGACGGCGTCGTCGTGCAGGACGGGAAGCTGATCGGCTTCGGTATCCATATCTTCAACGAGGATATCTATCCCCTGCAGAGCTTCGAAATCTATCTAAGAAACTGCGGCCTCACCGGCCATCTGGACCTTTCCGGCTGCGGAGATCTGCTCTTCGTGGACGTCTACCACAACGAGATCGATTCCGTCGACGTGGGCGGCGATACGTCCCTGCAGATCCTGGGCATCCAGGACAATCGGATCTCGACCCTGGACGTAGGGGACCTCATCTCGTGCAAGGGCATCGACGCCGGAAAGAACCGGCTCGCGTCCCTGGACGTGAGCTGCTGCCATGAGCTGGTGGAGCTGTACATCAACGACAACGGATTCTCTGCGATCGATCTGGGCAGCTGCCCGAAGCTCAAATACTTCTATTGCCACAACAACCGCATCCAGGAGCTGGACACCAGGGCCAACCCGCTGCTCCGGCATCTGAACGCCACGGGGAACCCGCTGAAGCGCATCCGGTCCCTGGCGCCCCAGCGGGAGGAGCGATTGCCCCTGGAGCTGACTGCCGACGGGCCGGGGGCGGTGGGAATGCAGTTCAATCCGGTCTACAACGCCCAGTGGAAGGAGACCGGGGAATGGCGGCAGACCTATTACGCCTACCCCCAGGAGGGGCGTAGGTTCCTGGGCTGGTACGACGACGCCGGCGCTTTGCTGTCCCAGGAGGCGGCTTGGCTGGATGAGTACGGCGCCAGCCGGGTCCTCACCGCCCGGTTTTCCTGAAGCCGGGAAGGGCGAAGAAGGGCCAACAACCTGTTGTCAACAGGATGGCTTTTGTGATACAATACAAAAAAACGATCGGGAGGTAAGACACCCATGAAGCAACTGAATCTCACGCCCCACATCGGCTGCGCACCGGAGGATTTCGCCAAGACCGTGCTCATGCCCGGGGACCCTCTGCGGGCGAAGATGATCGCGGAGACCTACTTCACCGACGCGGAGCTGGTCAACAACATCCGGGGCGTCCAGGGCTACACCGGCTACTATAAGGGCAAGCGGGTGTCCGTCATGGCCAGCGGCATGGGCATGCCCGCCATCGGCATCTATTCCCACGAGCTCTACAACTTCTTCGGCGTGGAGAGCATCATCCGCGTGGGCTCCGCCGGCGGCATGAACCCCGATCTCAAGCTCTTCGACATCGTCATCGGCCAGGGTGCCTGCTACAACAGCGCCTTCGTGAGCCAGTACGCCCTGCCCGGCACCTACTCCGCCATCGCGGACTTCGACCTGTGCCGCAAGGCGGTGGACGAGTGCGAGAAGCGGGGCCTTCGGTACAAGGTGGGGAACCTCCTCGCTTCCGACAACTTCTACTGCGACGCCGTGGACCAGACCGCCTGGGTGAAGATGGGCGTGCTGGCGGCGGAAATGGAGAGCGCCGCTCTATACATGAATGCGGCCCGGGCGGGCAAGAAGGCCCTGTGCATCTGCACCATCTCGGACCTGCTGGCCGGCGGCGAAGCCACCACCCCCGAACAGCGGCAGAACGCCTTCCACGACATGATCCAGGTGGCCCTGGAAATTGCAGAATAATATCAACAAATATCAAAAAGCAGCCCGAGGGGCTGCTTTTTGGTGATATTTCGCGCCATAGCACGAAGCTAAATTGCCGCTTCGCGGCAGTGAAATTTTCCCGATGGGCAAGCTAAAGGAAGAATTGAAAGCAGGACGGCTCCTAAGCTTTATTCGCCGCAGGCGTTCCTTTAGCTCGGCGCAGCCGAATTTCGCTTGCACAGCAAATTTCGCTGGGCGTCAGTCGAATTTAGCTGCGCCGGAGGCGCAATTTCACTAAAAAAAGCAGCCATATAGGACTGCTTTTTTGCATTGAACGGAAGTTCAGTTCCTCCTTCTGTTCCCGTTCACCAGCATAAAGAACCGGAGGAAGGAGAGGAGAGAGCCCAGGGCCGCCAGCACGTAGGTCCAGGCGGCGGCGCTCAGGACCTTCCTGGCGTCGTTGCGATTGTCGGCGTCGATATACCCGCCCCGATCGAGAAGCTCCAGGCCCCGGCTGCTGGCGTTGAACTCCACGGGCAGGGTCACCAGCTGGAACAGGAACATGGCCCCGTAGAGGGCGAGGCCGATGACGGCCAGGGGGTACAGGTTCATGAACAGGCCGATCAGGATCATGTAGGGGCCGAAGGTGGCGCCGATGTTGGCCACGGGCAGCACGGCCGTGCGCCAGCGGATGGGCGCGTAGTTCTCCTGGTACTGGAGCACGTGGCCGATCTCGTGAGCCGCGATGGCGAGAGCCGCCACGGAGGAGGAGTTGTAGACGTCCGTAGACAGGCCCACCGTGTCGTTCCGGGGGTCGTAATGGTCGGTCAGCGTCCCCTGGACGGGGTGGACCGTCACGGCGCTGCCGTTGTCCAGCAGCATCTCCTGGGCCGCCTGGTACGCCGGGATGTTCCGGGCGGCGGGGACGGTGTTGTAGCGGTTGAAGACCCGTCTCACCTTGCCCTGGGCGATAAGGCTCAGGATCAGGACCACGATCAGGGCCAGCATGACCGTCTCGTAGCGGACGTAGACGCCTAAGATCTGCATGGGAAAAGCCTCCTTCCCTTTCGATAGCACCAGTATACCACGATATAAACGAATTTACCATTGCACACTGAAAAATTCGTGGTATACTAAGGAGAATATTTTGTGAAACAAGAGGACAACGCTATGCTGAAACTCCGTGACATACAGCGCTCTCCCGAGGCCCACGTGGGCAAGATCAGCGTGGGCGGCTGGGTCCGCACCGTGCGGCAGGGCAAGGCCATGGGCTTTATCGAGCTCAACGACGGCACCTGCTTCAAACCCATCCAGGTGGTCTTCGAGAACGACCAGCGGGATCTGGGGAAGGGCCTCTCCACGGGCTGCTCCATCGCCGTGGACGGGGAGCTCATCCTGACCCCCGACGCGCCCCAGCCCTTCGAGGTGAAGGCGGACAAGATCACCATCCTGGGCGAGTGTCCCCCGGACTACCCCATGCAGAAGAAGCGGCACACGTTGGAGTACCTCCGCACCCAGCAGACCCTGCGCCCCCGGACCAACACCTTCGAGGCGGTCTTTCGGGTCCGGTCCGTGGTCAGCGCGGCCATCCACGAGTTCTTCCAGGATAGGGGCTTCGTCTACGTCCACACCCCCATCCTGACCAACGCCGACTGCGAGGGCCGGGGCGAGATGTTCCAGGTGACCACCCTGGACCTTGAAAAGCTGCCTCGCACCGAGGACGGGAAGGTGGATTACTCCAAGGACTTCTTCAAGAAGCCCGTGCACCTCTCCGGCACCGGCCAGCTCTACGGCGAGGCCTTCGCCATGGCCTTCCGGGACATCTACACCTTCGGCCCCACCTTCCGGGCGGAGTACAGCTTCACCCCACGGCACGCGGCGGAGTTCTGGATGATCGAGCCTGAGATGGCCTTCTGCGACCTGGAGGGCGACATGGAGGTGGCCGAGGCCATGGTGAAGTACATCATCCGCGCCGTCATGGACCGCTGCCCCGACGAGATGCAGTTCTTCAACAAATTCATCGACAAGGGGCTCCTCGATAGGCTCCACAACGTGGTGGACAACGACTTCGGCCGGGTCAGCTACACCGAGGCCGTGGATATCCTCCAGAAGTCCGGCGTAGAATTCGAGTACCCGGTGGAGTGGGGCACGGACCTGCAGTCCGAGCACGAGCGCTATCTCACCGAGAAGGTGTTCAACAAGCCCATCTTCGTCACCAACTACCCCAAGGAGATCAAGGCCTTCTATATGCGGGAGAACGACGACGGGAAGACCGTGGCGGCGGCGGACCTGCTGGTCCCCGGCGTGGGCGAGATCGTGGGCGGCAGCCAGCGTGAGGAACGGTACGACGTCCTCAAAGCCAAGTGCGACAAGCTGGGCATGGACATGACCGAGTACCAGTGGTATCTGGACCTCAGGCGCTACGGCGGCGTGGAGCACGCGGGCTTCGGCCTGGGCCTCGACCGTATGGTCATGTACGTCACCGGCATGACCAACATCCGCGACGTGGGCCCCTTCCCCCGAACGGCTGCCAATTTGGAGATGTAAACCTTAAGAGAGCTATGAAGTACGTTATCGCTATATTAAAAGGTATTCTCGTGGGCCTGGCCGTGCTGATCCCCGGGGTCAGCGGCGGGTCCATGATCATGACCATGGGCATCTACGAGCAGGCTATCTCCATCACCAGCCGGGATAAGAAGGTCCGGCGCGCGGCCATCGTGTTCCTGATCCCCTACGTCATCGGCATCGTGGTGGGCATCCTGGGCCTCGCCTTCGTCATCAAGTGGCTCATGGAGCACTATCTCTTCGAGACCGCTCTCTGCTTCATCGGCATGATTTTGGGGAGCCTCCCCATGCTCTACAAGAAGGTGAAGGGGCAGAAGTTCTCCCTCATCGGCGCGCTGATGTTCGTGCTGATGGTGGGGATCATGATCGCTCTCCCGCACCTCTCGGGCAACGCGGGCAGCGAAGGGAAGCTGACCATGAGCCTGGGCGGCGCCCTTATGGCTGTCATCCTGGGCTTCATCGGCGCGGGCACCATGATCGTGCCGGGCATCTCCGGCTCCATGGTCATGCTGGTGCTGGGCTACTATAACGACATCATCGGCCATATCACGGGCCTGAAGGAGGTCGTGAAGGGGGGCCTGTCCGGGGCCGCCATCCCCTGGGGCCACGTGTTCGCCCTGGGCTTCTTCGCTATTGGCGCCATCCTGGGCCTGCTGCTGGTGAGCCGGTGGATCAAGTGGCTGCTGGGCCATTGCCCCGTTCCCACCTACTACGCCATCATGGGCCTCATGCTCGCCTCCCCCTATCCCATCTTCATCAAGTCCGGCCTGAACTTCGCCGGCATGGGCGCGGGGCACCTGATCGCAGGCGCGATCACCCTGATCCTGGGCTTCGCCTTGGCTCTGTTCCTTGATCGCCAGGGCGAGAAAGCCGAGAAAGCTTGACAAACGACTGAAAACAGCCTATACTTCCTCTTGATCGCAGGGGCGGCCGTTCCGTAGGGGACGACCTGAGACGAACCCTTAGAACCTGTTGGGTAATGCCATCGGAGGAAGCGGCGCTATAGCAGTTTTTCCGCATCGTTATCCGACGGTGCGGATTTTTTATGGAGGAGGAAAGGATATGTATCTGAATGAATTCGTGCTCTTCGAGAAGCTGGCCAAGATGACCACCCGCCAGTGGTGCTTTGCGGCGGGAGCCCTGGTGGTCATGGTGGGGCTGCTGATCTATCTTGCCAAGCGCCCCCAGAAGCAGGGCAAGACGGACGTCCGGGCCCTGACCTACGGGGCGCTGTGCATGGCCATGAGCTTCGTGCTGAGCTATATCAAGCTATACTCCATGCCCCTGGGCGGCAGCGTGACGTTGGCCTCCATGCTGCCCCTGCTGTGGTACAGCAACAAGTTCGGCGTGCGCAACGGCCTCATCGCCGGGGCGGCCTACGGCCTTTTGCAGCTGATCCAGAAGCCGGAGATCTACCACTGGGTCCAGGTCCTGCTGGACTACCCCCTGGCGTTCATGATGCTGGGGCTCGCGGGCAGCGTGAAGAACCTGCAGCTCGGTTCCGTGATCGGCGTAGCGGGCCGCTGGATCTGCCACATCCTGTCCGGGGCCATCTTCTTTGCCGAGTGGGTGCCCGAGGGCTGGAGCAACGCCTGGGTCTACTCCGCCGCCTACAACGGGGCGTACCTGCTGGTGGATCTGATCATCTGCATCGTCCTCTCCTTCGTCCTCGCCAAGGCCCTGGACAGGATCCCCACCGGGCGGAAATAAGGCCGTCATGCCCGGTATTCAGCTTTATAGATCTTCCTTGCCGCAAATGGTCTGCCGCCTTATCCAACTGCCTGAGAATTAACATCTTGTTAACCCATTTGTTGCAACGATGACAAGTCTTTCTGATACAGTGCAGGATATGGAGGTATTCTCTATGAAACGAGCCCTTTGTATCCTGCTTTTTTGCGCCATGCTGCTGACGGGCTGCGGCGGCGAACCCACCCACGTGGTCAACGACCTCGAGAAGGACGAACCCATCCGCATCGTGGCCACCATCCAGAGCAGCAGCCCCATCACGGCGGTGCCGGCGTCCTCTACGCCGGTGGTGACCCTGCCGCCCACCGAGGCGCCCACCCCGGCGCCCACGGACACGCCTGCGCCTACGGACACGCCCGCGCCCACCCCAGCGCCGACGGATGCGCCGGAGGAGACGCCCGTGCCCACCGTGAGGCCTACCCCCACCCCCGACGTGAGCGAGGGGGAGCAGCTCATCATGATCGCCCAGCAGTATTTGAACTACCCCTACACCCGGGGCGGCCAGTCCCCGGACAAGGGCTTCGACCCCAGCGGGTTCGTGTGCTGGTGCCTGCGGGAGATGGGCCTGAAGGTGAAGCGGCGGACCTCCGCCGGGTACGCCGAGGAGGAGGACTGGACCAAGATCACCCGCATGAGCGACCTGCAGCCCGGGGATCTGGTGTTCTTCCGCACCGGGGACAACGAGAACATCAACTGCGTCTGCATCTACATGGGCGCCAACCGGATGATCTACCCCTCCACCAGCAAGCAGGCGGTCATCGTCACCGAGATCAACAGCTATTGGACCAACGCCTTTCAGTGGGCCCGGAGGGTGTTCTGATGGATCGATATATCGACGTGGAGACCTGGCCCCGGAAGGACGCCTATCATCTGTTCTCCAAGGGCTATTTACCTTTTTTCGCCGTGACCACGCCCCTGGACGTGACGGAGCTTCGCCGATTCACGAAAAAGGAAGGGTTGTCCTTCTATCGCGCCATGGTGTATATTGTAACGAGGGCCATGAACGAGCTGGAACCCTTCCGGCTGCGCATCCGCAAGGACGGCATCGCCGTCTGCGAGACCGTGTCCCCCTCCTACACCACGGCGGGCCGGGACGGGAGCTTCGGCATCTCGGATGTGGAGTACCTGCCGGGGGAGACCATGGCGGACTTCTGCCGCCGGGCCCTCGAAAAGGAAGCGAGCCAACGGGAGCAGATGGCGGTGCAGGACGACGTGCGGGACGATCTGATCTTTATCTCCACGGTGCCCTGGTTCGTCACCACGTCCGTGCTTCAGGAGCAGCCCACGGACCCGGACGACAGCTTCCCCCGGGTGCTGTGGGACCGGATCCACGAGGAGAAGGGACGGCAGTTGGTGAACTTCACGGCCCAGCTCAACCATCGGCTCCTGGACGGCAGCCACGTCCGGGACCTGCTTTTACGCATAGAGGAGCTGATGGCGCCCCGGCATGACCTTTGAAAGGATGGACCATGGAAAGACCCTTCTATAAGCGCACATGGGTGCTGATCCTGGCCGCGGTGGTCGGGTTTCTGCTGCTGCTTCTGGCGGTGACGGCGGCCACGGTGTCCGCCAACCGGCGGCGGGAGCTGAACGCCACGCCTACGCCCTCCCTGATCCCCACGGCGGAGCCCACGGCCACGCCCCTGCCCAACTACCACGCCCTCGCCTTCGACCCGGACCTCTCCAGGATGGAGGGGATGAACGCGGTGCCGGAGGAGCACAAGGGGGAACTGGACCGGGCGTACTGGGTGGATGTGACGCCGACGAACGAGACGGTGACGGGATACACCCTGTTCCGGCACGTGGAGCTGGGGTACAGCTTTCTGCTGCTGCCCAACGGCCGGTACCTGCGATTGGGGGAACGGACCGAGGGCTGCGGGGTGGTGAACGCCCTCTTCGCGGACCTGGACGCGGACGATGGTTGGGAGCTGGTCTACACCTACACCGTGGAGACCGAGGCCGGCCCTGGGGCCCGGGTGGGCTGGCTGGACCTCACGACCTTGGAGGATCGGGCCGGAGCCTTCCTGCTGAAGGGAGACGCCCTGGCCCTCGCCGACGAGGGCGGGCGACTGATGCTCTACCGGGCAGCGCTTCAGGACACGGACTCCCGGGGGTTCTACGCCATCGACTTTATCGCCCCCCTGGGCGAGCTCATGGAGCGTGACGGCGCGCTGTTTTTGGAGATAGAATAAGGAAGGATTGAAAGCTGCTGTGCCTTTTCTTTGTAAAGAAAAGGCACCAAAAGAAACACAAAGGGGAAGTATGGTTTGCGCTGTACTTCCTCTTTTTTTCTTGAGTTTCTCTTTTTTCTCTTTTTCGAAAGAGAAAAAAGCGGCAAAAAGAAAAAAAGAAAAACATATATCACATTTTCACCGTATTTGCGCCAAAATCGGGGGGTAGGATGATACCATCGAAAAAAGGAGATGAACCCATATGGAATATCCTGTTGAAAGCAAAAAGCGGCAGCGCCTGTCCGTGGGCGTGGGCCTGTTTTTGACCTGCATGGTGCTGACCGCCGTCGTGGGCCTGTTCGCCGGCCTCATGATCAGCAACTACACCCATAACAACTACGTGATGTACGCCGAGAAGGCGGAGGACGCCCCCGTCCAGCAGCGGGAGGTCCTGCGCGAGAGCACTGCGACCGCGGTCCCCGCCGCCGGCGATACGGAGGCTGAAGCCAAGGCCGGCTCCGTGGCCTCCTTCGGCGAGAACAACCAGTTCTCCAAGGCCCAGATCGTGGAGATGAGCGCCCCCTCCGTGGTGGGCATCGACACCATCACCACCGCCACCACCAACAGCTTCTGGTACGGCTACGGCCAGAGCTACGAGGTCCCCGGCAGCGGCAGCGGCGTGATCCTCACCGAGGACGGCTACATCGCCACCTGCGCCCATGTGGTGGACGGCGCCAAATCCGTGAAGGTGGCGTTGAACGACGACACCTCCTACGACGCCACCATCGTGGGCACCGACAGCAAGAACGACATCGCCATCATCAAGATCGATGCCACGGGCCTGGTGCCCGCGGTAGTGGGCGACTCCGAGACCCTGACCGTGGGCAGCGAGGTCATCGCCATCGGCAACCCCCTGGGCGAGCTCCGCGGCACGGCCACGGCGGGGATCATCTCCGCCACCAACCGGACCATCGAGGTGGAGGGCCAAGCCATGACCCTGATCCAGACCGACGCGGCCATCTCCCCGGGCAACTCCGGCGGCGGCCTCTTCGACGCCACGGGCAAGCTCATCGGCATCGTCAACGCTAAGGTCAGCGACAGCCGGGCCGAGGGGCTTGGGTTCGCCATCCCGGTGAACAGCGTCCTGGACGAGATCAGCGACCTATTGAACTACGGATACGTGACCGGCCGTCCGTATCTTGGCGTGTCCACCCAGGACGTGACGCTGCGGAGCCGGGACCGCATGTGGTACTACTCCGACGGCACCCGCTGCGTGCTGGTGGAGAAGGTCATGCCCGGCAGCGCCGCCGAGGCGGCGGGCATCCAGTCCGGAGACCTGATCCTGAAGCTGGAGGACGAGCAGATCACCTCCGGTGACGCCCTCTCCGGCGCCATCTCGGCCTACAAGCCCGGCGACAAGGCCACGCTGACCATCCAGCGGGACGGCAAGGAGTCCACCGTGGAGGTCACCTTCGGCGAGTACAAGCCGCAGAACTAACACCAAACGAGAAGAAACAGGGATCGTCGTTGCGACGATCCCTGTTTTGTATGAAAGCCTTACTTCCCCAAAATCATCCCTTCGATCCGGTCCACCGCCCAGCGGGTCTGTTCCTCCCGGGAGACGGTGGCGGTGCCGTCGCCCTTCTGGGGGCCGTAGTCCCCGAACTGGGCGTGGTTGCCCCCGGGCAGCTCCTCCGTGAGGGCGGAGGCGGGCAGGTACTGCCGCCCCTGCTCCAGCTTGTCCCGGTTCAACACCCCGTCCTCGCTGCCGTGGAGCTCCAAAACGGCCAGATGCTGGTCCAGGGGCTTGGTGGCGTAGGCGGCCAGGAGGATGAGGCCCGAGAGCCCGTCCCCGTGCTCGGCGGCGTAGACGGCGGCCATGGCCCCGCCCAGGGAGTGCCCGCCGATGTACCAGCGGTCGTAGGCGTAGTCCGCCTGGACGGCCGCGACGGCGTTCAGGTCCATAAAGGCCATGTTCAGCGGCATCCGCACCAGGAAGCAGTCCACCCCGTCCTCGGCAAGGGCCGTCAGCAGGGGCAGATAGGCCGTCGATTCCACCTTCCCGCCGGGGTAGAAGACGAGGGCGGCCTCGGTCCCCGGCCCGTCCAGGAGCCAGCCCTTGTCCACGGCTTTGACCTCAACGGTGTCGCTCCCCTGGAGCAGGGCTGCGGCCTCGGGGGTGGCCCGGCTGTAGGTGTCGAAGTACACGCCCCCCGCCAGGCCCAGCAGGGCTACGAGCAGGACGACGATCAGCAGGATGCGTTTTGGTTTGCGGTTCATGGGATCCTCCTCGATTTATCGCGTTTTGTGGTCGTAGTCGCTGTCGATGACGCGGACGGCCCGGGTCATGACGGGGCTGCGGCGGAAGTAGAGGTAGATGGCGATATCCGTCACCACCCAGGAGAGGGGATAGCAGATGCAGAGGGTCAGCAGAGTGTGGGACAGGTTGAAAGCGGTGAGCAGCCACAGGATGCGGAAGCCGCAGATGCCCCCGGCCAGGATCAGGGACGGGGTCAGCACGTCGCCCACGCCCCGAAGGACGCCGGAGAACACCTCGATGGGCACCCAGATGAGGTAGAAGGGCACGAACAGCAGGATGATGTACCAGGTGGTGTCGATGACGGCGCCGTCGTTGGTCAGCAGGTGCAGCAACGGCCGGGCGATGAGGAGCAATATCCCGCTGACGGAGAGGGTCATGGCCGTCATGAGCAGCAGGCTCTTCTTGGCGCAGGCCCGGATCCGGTCCAGCTTGCCCGCCCCGTAGTTCTGGCCCACAAAGGTGGTGAGGGCGGTGCCGAAGGCGCTGGTGATGGCCCAAAAGGCCCCGTCCACCTTGCCGCTCATGGCCCAGGAGGCCACCACCACCGTGCCCAGGGTGTTGACGCCCACCTGCAGCAGCAGGTTCGAGAGCCCGTACATGGAGCTCTGGACCCCGGAGGGGATGCCGATCCGCAGCATCCGCACGAGGAGCCGCCGGTCCCCCTTGCTCCTGAACCGCAGCCGGAAGGGCCCCTTCAGGGTCAGGAGCTTGCCGGTAACCAGCAGAGCCGCCACCGCCTGGCTCAGCACCGTAGCCACGGCCACGCCCATGACGCCCCAGGCGAAGAACACCACGAAGACTACGTCCAGCACGATGTTGAGGCCGCAGCCCACGAACAGGCACAGGAAGGGAAAGCGGGCGTCGCCGATGGAGCGCAGGATCCCGGAGCCCATGTTGAAGAGGAGCAGGAACACCGCGCCCATAAAGTAGATACGCTGATAGAGCAGGGCCTTGTCGAAGGTGTCCGCCGGGGTCTTGAGCAGGGTGAGGAGCTGGGGGGAGAACAGGCACACCAGGGCCCCCATGACCAGGCCCAGCACCACGCACAGCCGGTAGCTGACCCCCATGGCTGCGGACACCCGCTCGTACTCCTGGGCCCCGTAGAGCTGGGCGATGACTACCGCCGCGCCGCTGGTCAGGGCCACGAAGAAGCCGATGATCAGATTGCTCAATATGGCGGGGCTGCCACCCACGGCGGCCAGGGCCTCCGTGCCCACGAACTTGCCCACCACGAAGGCGTCCACTGCGTTATAGAGCTGCTGGAACAGAGTGCCTGCCGCGATGGGCAAGAAGAACAGCACCAGCTTTTTGACGATAGGTCCTTCGATGAGGTCGTTTCGCGTTTCCATTCCCGTTTCCTTCATCCTTCATACAGTGGCCCTACTCTATGCCCAAAAGATCACGATGTCAAGATAAAAAAGAAAAAGCCCCCGAAGGGGCTGGAAAAAGCATTTATGATTTTGGTACCAGATCGCTGGTGAGGAAGCCCACCATGTCCTGGAGGCCCCGCCAGCCGTCGTTGTTGTACATGGACCGGTTCACCGCCTTGCCCATGAAGATCATCATGCAGGAGCGGCCCCCGTCCAGGTTATAGGCCACCTGGCAGCCGTAGCTCAACAGGTTCTCCGTGACCTGGGCCAGGGTGGAGGAGCTGTAGGCCGCGCCGATATGGTGGTAGGGGCAGAGGGACGCCACCACGGTGCGCGTGGTCACGTCGTTATAGGACAGGGGATGATAGTGGATGTCCCGGGCCTGTCCGTTCTCGATCAGCACCGGGCCGAACACCCAGGAATCCCTGACGCCCTGATCCAAAAGTTCCTGGGCGGTGGTGGTCTTGGGGTCGATGATCCGCATGGACCCGTCCGGGAAGAAGCCGAAGCCCACCTCGTCCTGTTCCTCCTTGAACACCGTGCCCCGGCGGATCTGCAGGCCGTCGGCGTTGTAGCCGAAGGTAAAATAATCGCCGGTGAGGGCGAAGACCGCCCCGTTCTGTCGGGCCAGGATGGCGGGGTGGAGGATCTGGCCGGGCTTGTCGCCGCCGGAGAGCAGGCCCACCGGCGGGTGCCCGTCGGTGCAGATCAGGTCCGCCCGGGTGGGTTTGATGCGGCTGTATTCCGCGTCATAGGCCACGATCACGCAGCCCTCGGTGCTGCAATACATCCAGGGGCCGTCATTAGTCCCCGTATACAGATACTCTGTCTCCGCCTTGGTTCCCGCCACAGGCCGATCCAGCTGGCGGCTGGAAGCAAAGAGCACCGTCCCGTCCAGAGCGCACTGGCGGAGAGAATCGGCGCCGGTACTCACCACGCGGCCGTCGCTGAGCAAGCCCACGGTGTGCCACAGGCCCCCGTCGAAGGCCACCACCTCCTGCCAGTTCATCACGTTGCACTGGCCGGAGCTGTTGTCGCCTGCGGCCAGCAGCCGCCAGTCGGCGGTGAGGCCCAGGGTGAAGTTGCCGCCGCAGCGGATCTCGATGATGTTCTCCCACTGGGACACGTCGCACTGGCCGAAGCTGTTGTCGCCCACGGCCACCACGTGCCCGTCCTTGGTCAGGCCCACGGAATGGCGCAGCCCCGCGGCCACGGCCACCACGTCAGCCCAATCCGACACCCGGCATTGGCCGTCCAGATCGAGACCTGCGGCCGCCACGGTGCCGTCCTTCCTAAGACCCAGGCTGTGGAAAGCGCCGGCCGCCACCTGGACCACGTCGGTCCACTGGTCCACGGCCCCCCGGCCGTACTGCCGGGCGCCCAGGTTCGTCACGGTACCGTCTGCATGGAGCACCAGGCCGTGGTTCAGGCCCAGGGCGGCGTCCTTGGCGTCGGTGATCTCCCGGGCCGCGGCTTCCGCCCCCAGGGTATCCCCCAGGAGGCTGATGCGGCCGTCCTTCAGCTGGATCAGGGAGAACATGCCCGCCACCGTCTTGCCCTCGGTGGTGAGGGCGGCGGCCAGGCCGTCATATCGCTTGTCGCCGGTCAGCAGGGGCTTGTCCCCCAGGGCCAGGCTGTACCAGGCCCCGGCGAACAGCTTGTCCCCATATTGTTCGTGAAGCTGGGCCAGCTTCTTTTTCCAGGTCTCGGTGAACTCCTGTTCGAGGGCCGTCTGGTCCTCGGCCTTGGAGAGGCCCCGCAGGGTCTGTATGGCGGTGACCGGGTCCAGATCGTCCATGGCGGCGCGGGCCTGAGCCATAAGCCGGGCGTCCTGCTCCTCCACGATCTGCTGCTGCAGCTCCGCCACCAACTCCGGCTCCAGGATGGACTGGGTCAGGATGCTGACAGCGTCCTCGTACCGACCCTCCTCCCGGGCCTGCAGGGCGGCGGCCAAGGTGGCCTCCCGATCCAAAACGGATTCGATGGGATAGGATAGCTCCCGGCGCAGGTCCGCCTGGTTCAGCAGCTCCAACGCTTTTTCAAGATCCCCGTCCTCCTGGGCCAGAATGGCCTCGCAGACCAGGGAGCGGCGCTCCAGGTCCTTGTCAAAAGAGGCGGGAACGGCGGGATGGGTGGCACAGGACAGCGCATAATCCAGCATCTGGCTGCGCGCCAGAAAGTGTGCGCCTTCGCTGGTTTCCAAAAGAGCGTCTGCGCAGGCAATCACGCCGTCGGCGCCGGCGGAGACATAGGCGTTTGTGAAGGGAGTGAAGCTGAGGGGATCGTCGGCCAAAAGCTGGATATAGTAGTCCATAGCCAGCGAATAGTCCCCCTGTGCTTTGCGATCGTCCGCCGCCTGACGCACCTGTTCCAGCCGATCCAGCCGCAAAAAAACATAGCCGCCGGCCGCCGTGACCAGCAGCAGCAACACGAGCAGCACGATCAAAAAGACGGGGCGCTTCCGCTTGACCTTTGCTTCCGGCGCAGGGGCGGGCGCCGTGACAGGCTCCGCAGCAGCAGGTTCGGAAGCAGACTCTGCAGGGGTCTCGGCGACAGGCTCCGCAGGGGTCTCGACAGGCTCGGAAACAGATTCCGCAGCGGTCTCGGCGACAGGTTTCACAGTGGGTTCCGTATACTTTTCCATAGCGTTTTCCATACCGTTTTCCATACCGTTCCATTGTGAGTCATCCCTGGGAAAATGTCAATATCCCACTTGATTCGACAGGGAAAAAAAGTTATACTCAAGGGTATGATAATAGGAGGATAATGCGCTCCATGATAGCAAAACGTCTGATTCCCTGGATCCTGTGCCTGTCGATGCTGATGCTGCTCTGCATCGTGCCCGTGCAAGCGGAGGGAGAGGAGCCGGAACCGGAAGCGGCGAACATCACCAAGGCGTTTCTCTTTGAGGCCAACGGCAAAGCCATCAACGCATACTATTCCCACGACGGGAATCTGGTGACATATAATACATATAAACCCAACGACGTGCTGCGCATCTGGTCCCGCCCCGGCGATATCGCCATGAATATCCTGTATTTCCGTCTGGGAATGGGCCGGGAGGGCTCGGAGGATTCCCCGTTCCCGCTCACCATCCGGGACGCTCTATTTGAGGTCAAACAGTACGACCGGGCGGGCGAGCTTCTGCTCTCCTCTGAGGTCCTGGCGGAGCGGCTGGGCGCAGCGGTATACCTGGAGGAGGGCTGCTGCGCCGTAGACGTGGTCGCCCGAGACGTGTTCAGCATCTGCGAGTTGAGTATTCTGGGCCCAGGCCGGCTCCCCGCCGGCTACCCCCTCATGGAGCCATCCGTGGAGCGGACGGACTTTTTGATCGTGGGCACCCATCCCGACGACGAATGGATCTTCCTGGGGGCCGTGTACCCCATCTATGGCGCGGAACGGGGCTATACCGGCGCATTTTGCTATGTGACCGCGCCCAGCTGGGGCCGGGTACATGAGGCCATCAACAGCGTCTGGTCGGCGGGGGTAAGTTCTTTGCCCTATTTCCTGGGTTTCCGGGACGTATATACCGACGAATCACAGTGGATCAAGGACAAGTATTTCAAGAAGGAGGACGTGACGCTGGCTCTGGTGCGGCTGTATCGGAAGATCAAGCCCCTGGTGGTGGTGACCCAGGACCCGGTGAAGGGAGAGTACGGCCACTGGCAGCACATCGTTTCCGCCCGAGCCGCCTTTGACGCCGTAGCCCTGGCCCAGGACCCGGAATACGATCCCGAATCTGTGGCGGAATACGGCGTCTGGGAGGTGAAGAAGCTGTACCAGCATCTGGCCCAGGACGGCCGGATCATGCTGGATACGAACGCGCCTCTGGAAGCCTACGGCGGCATGACCGCCTTTGAGGTGGCCTGGAGGGCCTATCAGGAGGACGTGTCCCAGCATAGATATGCCTATCGCCCAAAGAACGACACCACCGGGTATTCCGATATGCGGCGATTTGGACTCACGTACACCGCCGTGGGCGAGGACACGGGCGACGACATGTTCGAGCATATCGAGCACAACGATCTGGCGGAGGTCATCTTGAACGCGACGCCCACGCCTTCCCCCACGCCGGAGCCCACGCCCACGCCGACGCCGACCCCCACGCCCACGCCCACACCTACCCCCACGCCCACACCTACCCCCACGCCTACGCCCACGCCGACGCCCACGGCGACGGCCGCGCCCGCCGAGACGCCCGTTCCCACCGTCGTCCCGGCCGCGGACGCGGGGATCGGGCAGCCATTGGTCCACGTCATCGCGATATTGCTGGGCGTGGTCCTGGGCTTCTTCATGATCCGCATGATCAAATCCAGGAAGAGATAAGGAACGAACTGCATGGTAAAACGAACGATCATCTGTATCCTTCTGCTGGCCCTGATGCTGACCGTGGCCCTGCCCGCTGCGGTCGCTGCGGACGGGACTGAGGAGCTGCATTACGAGGTCACCGTGCCGGCGGGCCGGGAGACGTCCATCCCCTATCTGCATGACGGCGACTACCACACCCGGTTCACCCTGCTGCCCAACCAGAGCATGACCATCGACTGGGAGGGGGAGGCCGAGGGCGTCATGCTCCAGTGGTTCAACGAGAAGCAGTGGTACAGTTCGCCCTGCTACGCCCATATCCGCCTGTACGACGGCAGCGGCAAGCTGTTGTCGGAGCAGACCAATTCCAAGCTCTCCTATCGCATGTTCCTGTCGGTGAAGGGGGCTTCCAGGATGCAGATCCAGTGCCCCGCCGGGCGGCCCATGATCAGCCTCTGCGAGATGAAGGTCTTCGCCCCGGGCCATGAGCCCGCCAACCAGCCCAAGAAGGAGCCGGTGGACCTGATGCTGATCCTGTCCGCCGCCAGCGACGAGCTGGACATGCTGGGCGGGCTTTTGCCCCTGTACGCCGGAGAGCACGGAATCAAGACCGCCGTGGTCTATGTGGGCCGGGACGACGGCAACCAGGTCCAGGAGATCTTCGGGGCGCTGGAGACCATGGGCCTCGACGTGATCCCCCTGTTCCTGCAGCGGGAGGATCATCTGACCTATCGCGTGGATCGGCTGCCCAACCTCTGGAAGGAGACCGAGCTTAAGTACGAGCTGGCCAGCCTTATGCTGACCTATGCGCCGAAGGTGGTGGTGACCTGCGATCCTGAGGACGACTCCACCGCCGCCCGGGCGGTCTATACGGGCAAGCTGGTGAAGGAAGTGGTCGCCCAGCGGTCCGCCAAGGAACCGCTGCCCCTGCAGAAGCTGTATCAGGTGTCTCAGACGGGGCAGACGGTGCTGGACGGCGCCGCGCCACTGGCGGTCTATGGGGGCCGCACGGCCCTGGACGTAGCCCAGGAGGGGTACGCCCAGTACCTGTCGGAGGCCTCCTTCGGCACCGTGATCCCCGAAAGCCCCCGGTTCAATCTGGTCTATTCCACGGTGGGGAAGGACGAGGCCAAGAACGACCTCTTCGAGCACATCGACTTGGGCGCCTTGATCACCTATCAGGCGCCGACGCCCATCCCCACCCCCACGCCCACGCTGGAGCCCACCGCCACGCCGACGGAGGAGCCTACGGCGGAGCCCACCTTCACCCCCGCGCCCACCGATACCCCGGCGTCCACAGCCGTTCCCACCGCGGAACCGACGGCGGAGCCGGAAGAGCCGCAGGCGGAGGAAGAGACCCCCTCCGGTCTGCTGGGCATGGGCTGGGGCACCATCGCGCTCTACGCCGTCAGCGGCGTCTTCGTGGTGATCGCCCTGTGCCTGGTGAAGAAACACCGGTCGCTGGCGCTGCTGCTGCTGGTCATGGCGGGCCTGCTGGCCTATGTGGGCTATTCGCTGGTGCCTAAAGCCGACGAGAAGGACTCGGATCAGGCGGTCCAGGCCGTGGCGACCCCGGAGCCCACGCAGGTGCCCACCGATACCCCGGCGCCCACGGACACCCCCGCGCCCACGGATACGTCTACCCCGGCGCCCACGGACACCCCCGCGCCCACCGATACCCCGGCGCCCACGGCGACCCCCACGCCCACCCCCACGCCCGATCCCAACGATCAGTATTTCCGGCAGGAGGGTGACCCGGCGGAGGTGGTGATCCAGGACTATGACAACGGCCACTGGGAGTATCGCTCCGACATCCTCTCCGTCATCATCGATCGGGAGCTCACTTACGAGAAGCAGAACCATCCCTATGTGAAGTACGTGGCTCACGTGCGCATGCGGGACGTGAACAGCTTCCGCGCCGTGGTCTCCACCCGCCATCCCGAATCCCAGCCGATCGACCCGCCCTGGCGCATGGCCCGGAACTATCGGGCGGTGCTGGCCGTTACCGGCGACAACGGCAACAACGCGGATCTGTCCTGGAAGGGCATCCTGATCCGCAACGGCATCCTCTACTCCGAGAAGTACGGGGACGCCACCATGGTCATCGGGGACGATATGACCATGCACGTGTATCATCCCCATGATGTGTCGGGCTTGGATCTGCTGGACAGCGGCGTGCTGGCGGCCTTCAGCTTCGGCCCCATCCTGGTGGAGAACGGCAAGGTGAATCCCGACGTGGACAAGCATCGGGTCGCCAAGGAGAACCCCCGCTGCGGCGTGGGCATGGTGGAGCCGGGCCACTTCGTCGTCATCGTGTCCGACGGTCGGGACGTGCGCCGGGCCTACGGCTACACCCTGATGGAGTTCGCAAAGGTCTTCGCCGACCAGGGCGTGCAGGTCGCCTACAACCTGGACGGCGGCAACTCCGCGGGCATGGTGTTCATGGGCGAGCATATCAACTGGCATTCTGTGGCGCCCGGGCAGCGCACCTGGGCGGACGCCCTGGTCTGGGGCTATTCCAAGCTGGTGCCCAAGCCCACCGACCCGGTCCATCATCGCGGCGACGGCCTCAAGTACTGACGCCAGCTGGCCCGGAAGAAACAAAAAAAGAGCCGCCCCATGGGGCGGCTCTTTTCTGACATTTGCTTATCTCTGGGCGCGATGCTTGGCGTAGCAGGCGGAGCAGTAGATGGGCTTGTCGTTCCGGGGCAGGAAGGGCACCTTGGTGGGCGCGCCGCAGTCCGCGCAAACGGCGTCATACATCTCGCGATTCTCGTTGCGAGAAGCGTTCTTGCGGTTGTTCCTGCACTCCCTGCAGCGGACGGGCTCGTTCTGGAAGCCCTTCTCGGCGTAGAATTCCTGCTCACCGGCGGTGAAGGTGAACTCACGGCCGCAATCCCTGCAGATCAAAACTTTGTCTTCGAACATTGTACTTTCCCCTTTTGGTATTTTGTTGATGCCGTTTTGTATGGCTGACCTGGTCTTTGCCCCCACACTCGCCAACAGGAGGGTTCGCTCCTAAGCCGTTCGGCTCCCCACTACTGCCTCTCTCGGTCTCCCGGTTGGTCTTACTTCTAAGCCGCACCATGCTCACGGGACTTTGCCCGCTTACGTGGATCGTTTCGCCTGCGACTGGCCTCGACTTGCAACCACAGACCCATACAAAAGCACCGAAAGATAGTATACCTGTTTGTTCTAGGAAATGCAAACGATTTGGGGCCTTTTTGACGGGGGAGAAAAAATATATTTATTTATCGGGTCTGCTGCACGTATTGGGCCCTGGGGCCGCCCACGTACCGGGGGCGGGAGAAGGCCAAAACGAGATTGGCTTCGCCGATGTGCCGGAGGGGGGAGTGGACCGGCACTACCACGGGCCGCATGTGCATGCCGATGAGGGTGTCGCCCACGTCCATGCCCAGGGTGGCCTTCGACTGCAGGCCCTCCACCATGACCGGATCCTGGCACTGCTCGTAGTAGGCCGTGATGCAGGCGCCGCCGGCGTGGGCGTGGGGCTTCACCCACACCTCCACGAGGCCCAGCTTCTCCGCGTCCGCCCGCTCCAGGCACAGGGACCGGTTGATGTGCTCGCAGCCCTGGACGGCCAGGATGAGACCAGCCTCCTTCACGGCGGGCAGGATGCCCTTCAAAATGGCCTGGGCGGCGTCGGCGCTGGAGTTGGAGCCGATGCGGCTGCCAACGGTCTCGCTGGTGGAGCAGCCCAGGACCATGAGCTGGCCGGGCCGGGGCTTGGCCGCCTTGAGCAGGATGTCCATGGCCTCCCGGGCCTGTTGTGTGATCGCTTCAAAATCCATATCTTCGTCCTTCTTCTTTTATGATGGCTCCAGTATAGCACATTCGCCGCGGATATGGTATACTGCTTTCATGGAATTTACGGACGCCCTGATCGAATGGTATGACTCCCACAAGCGCGCCCTGCCCTGGCGGGGGGCGGGGGACGCCTATGCCGTCCTGGTGTCGGAGATCATGCTCCAGCAGACCCGGGCGGCGGCGGTGATCCCCTACTACGGCCGCTTCATGGGGGAACTCCCCACGGTTTTTGCTCTGGCCGCCTGCGACGAGGAGCGGCTGCTGAAGCTGTGGGAGGGCCTCGGCTACTACTCCCGGGCCCGGAATTTGAAGAAGTGCGCCCAGGAGGTGGTGGAAAACTACGGGGGCCTGTTCCCTCGGACCGCGGCGGAGCTCGTAAAGCTCCCCGGCGTGGGGCCCTACACCGCCGGGGCCATCGCCTCCATCGCCTTCGGGGAGAAGGAACCCGCCGTAGACGGGAACGTGCTGCGGGTCATGGCCCGGCTTTACGAGGACGGGGGGAACGTGACCGACCAGCGGGTCCGGGACCGGTGGACCGGCTTTCTGCGGGATCGGATGGGCGATCGGCCCGGGGATCTGAACCAATCGTTCATGGACTTCGGTTCTCTGGTCTGCCTACCTAAATCGCCCCTCTGCGACGAGTGCCCCCTGGCCCCCTTCTGCGGGGCCTATGCCCACGGCACCCAGGGCGACTATCCCAACCGGGGCGAGAAGAGGGCGAAGCGGCAGGAAAGCCTGACTGTATTCGCCGTGAGCAGCGGGGACAGCTTCCTGATCCGCCGCCGCCCCGCCAAGGGGCTGCTGTCGGGGCTCTACGAGCTGCCCAACGTGCCCGGGCACCTCTCCCAGACGGAGATCGGGCAGGCCCTGACCTCCCTGGGGGTCCGGCCCCTGGGGGCCTGGGAGATCGTCCAGCGGCAGCATATCTTCACCCACGTGATCTGGCATATGCAGGTGGTACGGCTGACGGTGGAAGAAAGGGACGACGTGCTGGGCTGCATCTGGTACACAGGCGGCGAGCCGCTGCCGGAAGCGTTTTTGAAGTGTCTGCGATAGGCAGGAAGGAGAAAAAACCATGATCCTATGGGATAAGGTGCTGCTGCTGTTCCTGGGCTTCTCCCTCATGGGCTGGGTGTGCCTCATCTACGGCCTTTTCCGAGATCGCTGGTTCCGGCGGAAGCTGGAGCGGGAGACGGAGGAGGCCCAGGCCCGGATCGCCCGGTATACCGTCAAGGCCGTGAGCAGCGGCCGGACCACCCGGAAGGGCTTTTTCCCCGTGCTCAGCTTTCCCGTCAACGGGGTCGAGACGGAGATCCAGGCGAAGGAGGAGCTAAAGCCCGAGGAGCACCCCGAGGGGTCGGCGCTGACGGTGTGGTTCGATCCCTACGAGCCCAAGCGCCTGCACCTTACCCAGGACGACAACGAGATCGGCCGCGGCATGAAGCGCATCGGCTGGTTCTTCATCCTGGGTGCGGTCGTGCTGAGCCTGGTCATCGGGGTCTTCGCGTTCCGTAGATAATGAATTAGAACTGCGCCTCCGCTTCGGCGGAGTTTTTATTGGAATCGAAAAGAGATTTTCCGCACACAATAGACACCGACCCACATAGGATGAAAGGAAAGCGTTTCATCGGGAAGGAAGGATCGGTGTCGTCCTGGATCATTCAGACAATGGAATACGACGTGGATTTGGAGCGGCTGCTGGACGCCCGGCTTATGGAGAGCGGCGCGCCTTACGCCCTGTCCGCGGCCCTGGGCGGCGTGGGCGTGCGCATGGAGGGGCGGCAGGGGCTGCATGCCCTCGCCAAGGCCTTGAGCGCTGTGCTGGTCCAGGATCTAGCCCCCTTCGAGGTGGCGGCCATGGCGGACGAGACGCCTCTCGACCGGGAGGATCGGCGGCAGGTCCTGGACCGGGCGGTGGCCGCGGCGCGAAAGCGGGAGGACCTTCATGAGACAGCGGCCCAGCTCACCGCCTACCTTCAGGAGGAGGCGAAGCTGTGTCTGGAGGGGTTCTTGCGGTTCCGGATGCGCTCCACCCTGCTCTTTTGGAGGCTGTGCGTGGAGGACGCCTTTTCAGGGGTGCTGCTGGAGAAGGAGTACGGCGAAGCGGCGGACGTGCTGCGGCTGCTTTTGAACGCCCGACCGCCCCGGTGCCCCTCCCTGAGGCTGTGCCTCCACGGGGACGGCCTTTGCTCGTTGACGGACGGGGAGGAGCTTCGGATGGAGTACGTGGACGAAAGCGGCGAGGGGATCATCAGCCTCCTCATCGGCATGGCCCCGGCCCGGCTCTTCGTCTACGACCTCTCCGGCGGCGCCCGCACGGAGCTGGTCCACGCCCTCACCGAGATATTTTCAGGAAGGGTATGTCTGTATACGGGAGAATTTCCATAAATCAGGTGCGCTTTTCTTTTTCGCGCACCTTTTTCTTTTCACCGAAAAGAAAAAGGTGCGAAAATAAAAGGTAGCCACCGGGGCCTCGTTGTGCTATACTAGTACGACAGGAGGCGCGTATGGCGTATCAGGCATTGTACAGGACCTACCGGCCCGAGCGATTTGGGCAGATGGCGGGTCAAAAGCATATCACCACCATCCTCATGAACCAGGTGCGGGAGGGGCAGCCGTCCCACGCGTATCTGTTCTGCGGCTCCCGGGGCACGGGCAAGACCACCACGGCCCGGATATTGGCCAAGGCCATCAACTGTCTCCATCCCGAGAACGGGGAGCCCTGCCTCGCGTGCGACAGCTGCCGCACGGCCGCCGGGCAGAACGCGGACATCATCGAGATCGACGCCGCCAGCAACAACAGCGTGGAGAACGTCCGCGATCTCATCTCCCAGGCCCAGTTCGCCCCCCTGCAGCTAAAATATCGGGTGTTCATCATCGACGAGGTCCACATGCTTTCGGGCTCCGCCTTCAACGCGCTGTTGAAGACGCTGGAGGAGCCGCCGGAGCACGTGGTGTTCATCTTGGCCACCACGGAGCCCCAAAAGCTCCCGGCCACCATCATCTCCCGCTGCCAGCGGTTCGACTTCCATCGGCTGACGGTGCCGGAGATCATCGGCTACATGCAGTACATCCTGAAGGCGGACGGAGCCTCCGTGGAGCCTGACGGCCTTCGGATCATCGCCCGGGCGGCGGACGGCGGCATGCGGGACGCGCTCTCGCTCCTCGATCAGTGCCTGTCCTTCTGCGGCGGCCAGGTCACGGCCAGGGACGTGCAGAACGTGCTGGGCATCATGGACGAGGACTTCCTCTTCGACATGGCGGACACGCTCCTTTCCGGCGACGCCAAGGGGGCGCTTATCAGCCTCGATCAGGTGGTGCGCCAGGGCCGGGACATGGCCGTCTTCGCCGGGGAGCTGGCGGGGCACATGCGTGCGCTGCTCCTCGCCAAGGCCTGCGGCGACTGCGCGGACCTGCTGGCAGTGACGGCGGATCGGATGGCCCGCTACCAGAAGCAGGCCCAGAAGCATCCCAACGCCCGCATCCTCTACGCCATGGAGCAGCTCATGCGGGTCCAGAGCGACATGCGCTACTTCCCCTCGCCCCGGATGCTTCTGGAGACGGTGCTGGTGCGGATCGCCCAGCCCGTGGACGACGAGAGCATGGAAGCTCTGAGCGCCCGGCTCGCATTGTTGGAGAACAAATGGAAGGAGCTGGAGCAGCACGGTCTTCCGGCGGCCCCTGCGGCCCCCGCGCCGACGGCCCCCGTCTACGACGAGGACTACCTGCCCGAACCGCCTCCGGAGGAGGGATATCTGCCGGAGGAAGCCTACGACGCCCCCGCGGCCAAGCCTCAGCCCGCTGCCCCCGTACCGGCGGCGCCGTCTGCGCCGAAGCCGGACCCCCCGGCCCCCAAGGCGGAAGCGCCCCAGCCTAAGCCGGCCCCCCAGCCCGCGGCGGCGGGCGACGCCGACGCCCTGTGGAAGCAGGTTCTTGCCCGGGTCCAGAAGGTGAACGCCTTCGTGCGGCAGCTGGCGGCCTACGGCCAGGCCAGTTCGCTCACCGAGGACCAGCTGACCGTCTCCTTCCCGGCGGAGTACGCGGGGAAGCTGAAGATGCTCAATTCCCGGAGCGTGGCCGTGATCCAGGGGGAACTCAACGCTCTTCGGCCCGGAGTGCAGCTGCTCCTTCGGGAGGGGGACAGCGACGTGGCGGACCTGGTGGGCCTCTTCAAGGACAAACTGACCATCACCTGAACATACACGAATCTTTTTACGGAGGTATATTGGTATGGCAAAGCACGGCGGATTCCCCATGGGCGGCATGGGCAACATGCAGCAGCTCATGAAGCAGGCCCAGCGGATGCAGGAGAACATGCAGAAGAAACAGGCGGAGCTCAACGCCCAGGAGTTTTCGGCGTCCTCCGGCGGCGGCATGGTGAAGGTCACGGTGAACGGGGCCCGGGAGGTCCTGTCTGTCGAGATCGACCCCCAGTGCGTGGACCCGGACGACGTGGAGATGCTCCAGGACCTGGTGCTCTCGGCGGTGAACAGCGCCCTCAAGGAGGCCGCGACCACCGTGGAGCAGGAGATGGGCAAGCTCACCGGCGGCATGAACCTGGGCTTTTAAGCTATGGCCATCGAATCCATCGAACGGCTGACGGTACAGCTGGGTCGGCTCCCGGGCATCGGGCGCAAGACGGCGGCCCGGCTGGCCTATCATATCTTGGGCGTCCCGGAGGAGCAGGCCCAGGAGCTGGCCAAGGCCATCACCGACGCCCGGTCCAAGGTCCATAACTGCCCCATCTGCGGCACCTACACCGACGGGGAGCTCTGCGAGATCTGCGCCGATCCTCGGCGGCGGGCGGACGTGATCTGCGTGGTGTCCGACCCCAAGGACGTGATCGCCATGGAGAAGACCCGGGAGTTCAACGGCCGCTATCACGTGCTCTTCGGCGCCCTGTCCCCCATGGAGGGCATCGGCCCCAAGGACATCAAGATCAACGAGCTGTTGGAGCGCTGTAAGGAGGGGCAGGTGAAGGAGGTCATCTTGGCCACCAACCCGGACGTGGAGGGGGAGGCCACTGCCTCCTATATCGCCCGGCTGTTGAAGCCCCTGGGCGTCACCGCCTCCCGCATCGCCCACGGCATCCCCATCGGCGGGAATCTCGAGTATACCGACGAGGTCACCCTGGCCAAGGCGTTGGAGGGCAGAAGGAATCTGTGACAGGAAAAAGCGCATGGAAGCCCATGCGCTTTTGTATGCCTCAACCGCCGCGCGAGTTCGCTCCCGCGCCGGTCGCTGGTTTTTTCCGCCGGGCTCTGGTATGCTGAAGCCATGAAAACCAAGGAGGATGAACCAATGGAAATGGGAAAGGAAATCCGCCGCCTGCGGCAGGATCGGGGCCTCACCCAGGAGGCCCTGGCGGCGGCCCTGAACGTGACCGCCCAGACCGTCAGCAAGTGGGAGTGCGGCAACAGCATCCCCGACGTGCAGCTGCTCCCCGGGATCGCCGTATACTTCGGCGTCAGCATCGATCAGCTCTTCGCCATGACCCCCCAACAGCAGATGGAGCGCATCGAAAACCGCATCTACGCTCGGGGCCTTTTCGACGAGGCGGAGGAGCGGCAGCTCGAACAGCAGCTGGGCGCTTTTGCCGAGGACCCGGCCCTGGCAGGCCAGGCGGAGCTGCTGCTGGCCAAGCTCTACGACAACCAGGCCGACCAGTACCGGCTGCTGGCGGTGGAGCACGGCAAGGCGGCCGTGGAGAAGACCGGCGGGGACCGGGACGCCGTCAGCGAGCTCTGCAACGCCTGGGGCAGCTACATCCCCGACTGGAACGTGCGGAACCATCACGCCCTCATCGCCTGGCTCAGCGACTACTGCGAGAGGAACCCGAGGAATCGGTGCCCGCTCATGTGGCTCCTGGACAATCTGATCGACGATAGGCGGCTCGCCGAGGCGAAGCAGTGGCTCGAAAAGCTGGCGGCCATGGACGACACCTTCCGCGTGCCCATGTACCGGTACCTGATCGCCCAGGCCGAGGGGAAGGGCGAAGCGGACGACCGGCTCCGGGAGCTGGAAGCCATGGAGGACGACTGGTGCTTGGCCCTGACCCTGGGGGACATCTACACCCAGCGGCAGGAGTACGACAAGGCCATCGACCTGTACCGCAAGGGCCTGGCCCTTCAGGAATCCCCCAAGTTCACCGACGGGGCCATGTGCATCGCCCACATCTCAGAGATCCGGGGCGATAAGGCGGGGGCCGTTGCGGCCTATCGAGAGGTCCTGCGCATCCTGCGGGAGGACTGGGGCGTCGTCAGCGGCGAGACCCGGGACGAGATCGAGCGGGCCATCCAAAAGCTTCAATAAACCCGAACAACGAAAAAAGGACGCCCATGGGCGTCCTTTTCGTATGCTTGCGTTACGCTTCGGGCTCGGCGGGCGCTTCGGCCGCCTCCGCCGGCGCGGCCTCGGGGGCGGGCTCGGGCGCGGGGATGGGCTCGGGCGCGGGGATGGGCTCGGGCGCGGGGATGGGCTCCGGCTCGGGCTTCACGGGCTCGGGGGCGGGGGCCTCATAGACGGGGGCGGGAACAGGCTCGGGCTCGGGGGCGGGCAGATGCTCCTGAAGGGCCTCACCCTGGGCTTTGCCGAAGCTGAAGACCCGGGCCAGGAAGAAGTAGACCAGGGACAGGAGCAGGGCGGTCAGGTTGAGGCTCAGGTTCACACTGGAGCTGGGCAGGCCCAGACGGCGGATGAACTCGCAGCCCACGAAGTAGCTCATGGCGATGCCGCAGGCCCAGAAGACGATGTGGAAGATGCCCAGCAGCCGCAGCCGACGGACGTTCCCGGCGGTGAAGGGGGTGTCCTCCTTCTTCATGTGCTTGAACAGGTTCCCGGCGATCAGCATGAGCACGTAGACGGCGGCCAGGACCAGGATGCCCGCGCCCACCAGCAGCATGACCACCAGCTTGGCGTCCTTCAAATCCAGCGTCAGCACGCCGTCCTTCACCAGCGCGCCCACGTCGGGTATGGCATCAAGGCCCAGCTGATTTAGATTGAGGTCGTTCAGGGCCAGCACCAGCTTGCCGTCCTTCACGGCGTCCAAAGGCAGGTCGTTCTCGTTGACCACGGCCAGGACCACCAGGCTGACGATCAGCAGCGCGGCGACGATGATGAGCAGGATCCGCAAAATCTTCAGCAGCACGAACCCAAAGCCAGCGCCCCGTTGGACCTTCTTCAGTTTCTTTTCCATGTTCGCTATCTCCTTTACCTAATTTTCATTCACGCGCCGATACAGCGTCAACAGCTGTTCCGGCGTCAGCGCCTCGCCCCGCACGTCGGCGGGCAGGCCTATACTTTCCAGGACGGCCTTGAGGGCCAGCGTCCCAGTAAGATTATTATACAGCGTCTTGCGGCGCATGCGCAAGCAGGCAGCGGCAAATTTTAAGAGGGATTTGGGAGATTCCTGGGGCGCGTCGGGCCGGGCTTCCAGCTTCACCAGGGCGCTGGTCACCGTAGGGGGCGGCACATAGGCCCTCGGGGGCACCTCGCATAGCAGGGTGGCCCTGTAGTAGAGCTGGGAGACCATGGCCACGGGGCCGTAGTTCTTCTGGGAGGGCCGGGCGAAGAACCGGTCCGCCGCCTCCTTCTGGACCATGAGCAGCATGCCCGCGGGCTCCATGGAGAGGAGCATGGTCACGATGCCCGCCGTGATGCAGTAGGGCAGGTTCCCGGCGGCCACGAAGTCCGGGGGCAGGAAGCCGTAGTCCGTCTTCAGGCAGTCCCCGTGGATCAGGGTCAGCCTCTCGTCCGCCAGGTCCCGGCGCAAGAAGTCATAGAGCCGCCCGTCCTTCTCCACGGCGTAGACCCGGGCGCCGGCGGCCAACAGTTGCTCCGTGAGCCCGCCCAATCCGGGGCCGATCTCCAGCACGGTCCGGCCGTCCAGGGGCAGGGCCGCGGCCAGCTGCCGCAGGACCCCCTCGTCCACGCAGAAGTTCTGGCCCAGGTTCTTGTTGGGCAGCAGTCCCTCCCGCTGCAGGGCCTGCTCCACGAAGGCTCTCGTGGCTCTCATAGGTCCGCTTCCCGGGCCGCGGGGGCGTCCCCAGCCGCTTCCGGCTCCACTGGGGCCTCCTCCTGAGCCTCGTGCTCCGGCTCGTCCAACGTGGGCTCCTGGACCGGCTCCGCTTCGACGGGGGCCTCCTCCTGGACTTCATGCTCCGGCTGGACCGGTTCCCCTTGGATCACCGGCGGCTCCGGGATCGGCTTTTGCAGCAGGGAGAAATATTTCTGGCGGGCCTTGTCGTAGGCGGCGTTGAAGGCCTGGTCGCTGCCCGCGTGGAGGCGCTCGAAGTACAGGTGCTCGTGGTCGGCCAGCTCGGGGTGCACACGGACCATGGTGGCCACGCCCACGTTGGAGCACACGCTGCCGATCCGGCGGAAGTCCACCATCAGGTCGGAGAAGGTGGCGTCGGCGTACACGTTACACTCCCCCGTGCTCATGCGCTTCAAATGGTTCCGCTTCAACAGGGCGATGAGCTCGGCCGTGACCTGGACCAGGGGCTCGATCCGCTCGGCGGCGGCCACGTCCCGCTTCCGGAAGGTCCTGTCCGTCTCGTCCAGGATGTTCATGAGGGCGCTTTCCAGCACCGCCAGCTCCGACAGGGCCGCGGGGGAGAAGGCGGTGTTGTTCCGCTTCAGGGCGGCAGCGTGCTCGGCGATGTTCACCGCGTGGTCCCCAAGGCGCTCGAACTCGGAGGTGACCTTGTAGTACTGGTTCAGGATGGACACGTGGTAGGGGAGCTTCAGCTGGGGCAAGAAGCCCACCATGTACTTGCTGACCAGGTCCGTCATGCGGTCGATCTCGTCCTCGTCCGCCTGGATGTCCATGTGGATGGCCGGGTCGTAGCTTTTGAGGAGCTGGAAGCTCCGCTCGATGTTGGTCCGGGAGGCGGCCAGGATGGCCAGCAGGGCCTTGTAGCAGCTCTGCAGGGCCAGGGCCGGGGTGTTGAAGAACACGGGGTTCAGCGCCTCCATCTCGTCCTTGAACTTGCTTTCCTTCACGGGCTCGTCCTTGACGATCCTGCGGCTGAGCCGTTCGTAGGTGGTGAGCATGGGGAAGAGGGACAGGGCGCAGCCCAGGTTGAAGATGGTGTTGGTGTTGGCGATGATGCTGGAGTTCACGGGCTTCTCCCACAGGCTGTTCAGCAGCCCCAGCTTGTGGATCACGGTGACCACCACCAGGACCAGCACCGTTTCGCTCAGGTTGAACAGGATGTTCACGATGCCCACCCGCCGGGCCTCCGCCTTGGCGCCGATGGAGCAGACGATGGCCGTGGTCACGCAGTCGCCCAGATAGATGCCCACGATGACCGCGTAGATGGCCTTGAAGGTGAGGAGCCCCGTGGCGGAGAAGGCCTGCAGGATACCGATGGTGGCGGAGGAGCTTTGGAGCATGAAGGCCACACCCGCGCCGGTGATGTAGCCCAGGACCGGGTTTTCGCCGAGGCCGGAGAAAAGCTGCTCGATGAGGCCCGACTGGGCCAGGTTGTTCACCGCGCCGGTCATGTTCAAAAGGCCGGAGAACAGGATGCCGAAGCCGATGGCGATGTTGCCCACGGATCGGGCGTTTTTGAAGAAGCTCCCCATGATGAGCACGATGCCGACGATGAGGGCGATGGGGGCCAAGGTGGAGGGCTGGAAGAACCGAAGGACGCTGGTGCCCGAGGCGTCGATGTCCAGCAAGCGGATGATCTGGCCCGTGACCGTGGTGCCCACGTTGGCGCCGATGATGATGCCAAGGCTCTGGTGCAGGGTCAGTATGCCCGCGCCCACGAGACCGGCGGTGATGACGATGGTGGCCGTGGAGCTCTGGATCAGGGCAGTGACCAGGACCCCCAGGATGAAGGCCTTCAGGGGGTTGTCCGTCACCTTCCCCATGGCAGCCTTCAGGGTGCCGGAGGAGTTTTCCTTCAGGGAGTCCCCCATGAGGCGCATGCCGTACAGGAACATGGCCAAACCGCCCAGGAGGGAGATCACGTTGAATATATCCATATACAAAACCTCGATTGGTATCGGTATTCCAATACTTTCCTAATATAACCTTACTATGCAGCCTGTCCAGTTGTCAAGAAGAATCACCATATAAAAACGCGCATGGTCGCCCATGCGCGGTAAGGACGTTTTGCGGCTGCGCCGCAACGTTTTTACTCCCAGGCCCAGCCGAAGAGGATGTAATGCTTCACCCACTGCCAGGGGGTGTAGGTCACGGTGACGATGCAGGCGGCCGTGGCGCGGCCGTCGGTGGAGATGGCGATGACGGCGGCTGTGCCGGGGGCGTGGGCCGCGATGGTGCCGTCAGGGGACACCTCCGCCACGTCGGGATCGGAGCTGGTGAAGGTCCAGGTGGGGTCCGTGGCGTCCTCGGGGGCGATGGCGACCGTCAGCCGGGCAGCGTCCCCCACGTGGAGGGCCAACGCTTCGGCGCTGAGGGTCAGCCGTTCCGCGTAGATGTAGGGCAGGGCCGGGATATCCCGCCGCTCCAACACCTCGCCGCAGGTCTCGCAGACCTTCTGCTCCTCCCCGGGCACGTTCACCTGGGCCGCCTTGGCCACGGTCCAATCCCCGGGGGTATGGCCCAGGGCCGGGATGACCTCCGTGTACCGATCGCCGCAGTTGGCGCAGACGAAGACCTTCTCCCCGTTCACGGTGCAGGTGGGGGCGGTGTCCGTCTCCTGATAGTCGTGGCCGGTGGCGGGGACGGGCTCCGCATAGCTGTGGCCGCAGAGGGTGCAGGTATAGGTCTGCTCCCCCGGTTCGGTGCAGGTGGGCTTGGTGGTGAGCTCCGCCGCGCCGTACTGGTGAACCGGAGGCGTGTAGCTGTCAGCGTAGCTGTAGCCGCAGGTGCTGCAGGTGTGGGTGGTGTAGCCCCAGTGGGTGCAGTCGCCGGGCGTCACGGCGTCGGCGTACTGGGGCGTCTCGCATTTTTCCGGGGACAGGGGCACCGGGGTCCGGGACTCGGTCTTCTTGAAGTTCAGGATGTATACCCGGTCCATGCGGCAGGCGCGCAGGGTGTCCTCACCGATCTTGGGGAGGCAATAGGCCCGGCGGGAGGGGGTGATCTCGAAGAAGGAGAGCTCCGCGTCGATGGTGGTGTTGTAGATCCGGGACTGGTAGCGGCTGTCCCGCACCGCCTTGAACATGCCCACCAGGCCGCCGTTGTGGCAGTAGCCGTAGACCTCAGAGAAGCCTCGGGTCTTTACGGTGCAGTTCTCGATCTTCCCGCTGCCGCAGGAGTAAACGCCGCCGATGAACTCCTCGCAGAGGGCGTCCTTGTTGGTGTCGGTGAAGATGAGCTCCGCGTCCACGGTGCAGCCCAGGAACTCGCTCTCCCAGGAGAACCCGCACAGGCCCCCCAGCCCCGCGTTGATGGAGGTGAGGGTGAGATGGCTCCGGGTCTGGACGGTGCAGTTCTCGATGACGCTGTGCTCGGCGTACCCCGCCACGGCCCCCAGGAAGCAGTGCTGGTCCGTGGTGACGTCGATGACGGCGTTGACCAGGTTCACCTCCCGGATGTGGGCGTCCTTCACCACGGAGAACAGGCCTCCGAAGACGGTGTCGTACTCCTTCCGGTTCCCGTCGTAGGTCATGGTGCTGTCGGGGCCGGGGGCGGTGACGGTCAGGTTGTAGAGGGTGTGGCCGTGGCCGTCCAGCTTCCCGGAGAAGGCTAGGGGCACCCAAGCTTCGCCCCCCATGTCGATGTCGTCGGTAAGCTCGTAGGTCCCCGTCGGGTCCTCGGCGATGCGCAGCAGGTCCGCCCGGTCGGCGATGGCCACCGGGGCCCCTTCTTCCTCCGCGTGTACGGCCGGGCCGGCGCCCAGCAGCAGCAGGGCGCACAGCACGGCGGCAATGATCCGTTTCATATGTCTATCTCCTTATTCCCAGCCATCCATCCGGTCCATGACGGCATAGAGGGCCAGATACTTTTCGTCCATCATCTGCACGCTGCTCCCCAGTTCCAGCAGCGTCCTGCTCTCCCCATCGGCGGCCCAGGCGGGCAGCCCCGGCCCGTTGGGGTCCCCGGTCCGGGCGAAGTTTACGACGTACCCCAGGATGGCCCCGGACAGGGCCCGATCGCTGTCGTCGAAGACCTGGGACACCGCCGGGATGTTCCCGTAGAAGTAGGGCAGCTCCCCGCTGTGCCAGGCCCCCAGGCGGCCGTTATGCTTGCTGAAGTAGTATTCGTAGGCCGGGATGCCGTTCTTGGCGGCCAGCCGGTTGAGGCAGTAATGGGGGTAGTTGAAGAACACCGCCCCGTAGATCTGGGCCCAGTAGCTGTCGGCCTCCTGGTCGGTGGCGGGGGCGTAGAGGGCCAGCACCTCGTCGGCGTATTCCTTGAAGGTGGCCCGGATCTTCCCCTCGTAGTTCTTCAGATCGGCGTGGCCGAACATGATGAAGGGCCCGCTTTCCTCGGCGTTGTACCCGTGGAGGATGGCCTCCTCGTTGTGGACGCCCTTCTGATAGGATTCGTAGGGGGTCTCCGTAAGGGCGTACCCGTCCACGGTCATGTGGTGCTGGGTGTATGCCTCGTTGACGATCTGTTTGGCTGACAAAGCCCGGAGCTGGGCCGGGGTGCTGACGCCGTACCGTTCCTTCAGCTCCTGGCCCGATTTCAGCGCCTCCTCGAAGCTTCGGAAGGAGTGGGGCGGCTTTGCGGAGGCCAGGGTGGAGCTCTCCAAGATGACCCGCCGGAACAGGCCTTTCGCCAGCGGCGACGTGCAGAGGGCGCTGACGCTGGCGGCCCCGGCGCTCTCCCCGGCCAGCGTCACGTTGTCCGGGTCCCCACCGAAGGCGGCCACGTTGTCCCGGACCCATTGGAGGGCCTTGATCTGATCGAGAAGGCCGTAGTTCCCCGTGGTGCCGTGGGGGGATTCCGCCGCCAGGCTCTCGTCGGCCAGATATCCGAACACCCCCAGCCGGTAGCCCAGGTTCACCACGATCACGCCCTCCCTGGCGAGGCCCGTGCCCGCGTAGTCGGCGTACCAGGGCTGGCCCGTCTGGAGGGTGCCCCCGTGGATATAGACGATGACCGGCAGGCCGCTGACCTGCCCGGCGGGCTTCCACAGGTTCACGTAGAGGCCGTCCTCGCTGACGGGCGGCACGTAGTTGTCGGTCAAAGAGATCTTATAGTCGTGGAAGCCGATGATCTGGGCCAGGCTGTTGTAGATGGGCAGATGGACCGGCTGCATGCACATGGGAGCGAAGTGGTCCCCGTCCAGCACACCCTCCCAGGGCAGGGGGTCCTGGGGCTCCTTCCACCGCAGGTCCCCCACCGGGGGCTGGGCGTAGGGGATGCCGGCGTAGAGCTCCACAGCCCCGCCCGCGACGAGGACGCCCCGCACGGCTCCCTTCTCGATGGTCACGGGCTCCGTGTACACCGGGGCTTTCCCCTCGTAGGCGGGCACGGCCTTGGTGGGAGGCCAGGTCAAAAACAGGATCAGGGCGAAGGCGGCCAGATACCCCACGTATCCCAGGAGCTTTCCATACCACTTGCCGCCCTGGAGCACCTTGCTGAACAGCACCGCGAACCCCACCGTGGCGGCGACGAGCAGGGCAAAGCCTAAGAGCGTGTTCTTGTTCAGCTCCAGCACCGCCGCCATGACCAGGAACAGCAGCCCCGTCACGATCCCGAATCCGACCATGCGCATACCTCCCCGTTTCTTTCCGTCCAGTATACCATCTCCCGCTCCAAAAGGGAACACCCCAGCCACAGGAAGGCAGCTCCTGCCGGGCAAAAGATGGGAAAGGGTGTTGAAAGGCCATCGTTCTTTTGGTATAATCAATAAAACATGCGTTTAAGGAGAAGAAAATGAAGCGGATCGTCGTTTTGGCTATAGCGCTGCTGCTGCTCGTGGGCTGCGGCGGAAAGGAACAGCCCGCGCCCCAGGTGCAGCGGGACGAACGGGCAGCGGCCACAGCGGCTCCTGCGGAAGCTACGCCAGCCCCCCAGACGGTGACCGCCGTTACCGCGCCCACGGAAGCGCCGGCGGAAAGCGCGCCTGCGGCGGAGCCCGCGCCGGCGGCCCCGGAGGAAAGCGGCCTCGTGGACTCTTTGGCGGTCCAGTGGGCGACCGACGGCCTGGTGGAGAACATGTTCCCCCTGACGGCGGAGGACGTGCTGGACTATTACGGGATCGATCTTGCCGCCTGCCGGAACGGCATCGTCTTTGGCGACGCCGTGGGGTACGCCAACGAGGCGGTCATCGTGGAGGCGGAGGACGGGGTCCTGAACGAGGTGGAGGCCATGCTCCAGGATCACCTGCAGGCGGTGAAGGCCCAGTATAAGGGCTACGACGCCGAGGCTCTGGCCCTGGCGGAGAAGGCCGTGCTGCTTCGGGAGGGGAACGTGGTGCTGTTCATCATCTCCCCCAACGCCGAGGCCATGCTGGCCGTCTATCGGGAACTGACGAAATAACATGGTCTTCTCGTCCCTGACATTTCTGTTTGCCTTTTTGCCGGTCACGCTGCTGGGGTATCGGCTCCTGCCGAAAAAGCTGCGGATCGGCTTTCTGCTGCTGGTCAGCCTGATCTTCTACGCCTGGGGCGAGCCCCTGTACGTGTTCTTGATGATCGGCTCCATCCTGGCGAACTGGCTCATCGGCTTCAAGGTGGCTGGGGACGGCCCCCGCCGCAAGCCCTGGCTGGTGCTGTCCGTGGCGCTGAACCTGTCGCTCCTGCTGGTATTCAAGTATACGGGCCTTCTCTGGGACACGGTGAGGGGCCTGTTCCCGGCGCCCCTCTCGGACAGGACCGTGGCCATCCGGCTGCCCATCGGCATCTCCTTCTTCACCTTTCAGATCATGTCCTACGTCATCGACGTGTACCGGGGGAAGGCCAAGGCCCAGAAGAGCCCCATCGTCTTCGGGGCTTACGTGTCCATGTTCCCCCAGCTCATCGCCGGGCCCATCGTCCGCTACGTGGACATCGAGGAACAGCTGGACAAGCCTGATCTGTCCCTGGAAAGCTTCTCCCGGGGCGTGGGGCTGTTCGTGGTGGGCATGGGGAAGAAGGTGCTCCTGGCTAACGGGGTGGCGGTCCTCTGGCGGGAGCTGTCCGCCATGCCCGGCGAGACCGGCGTCCTGGGGGCCTGGGCGGGCCTTTTGGCCTACACCTTCCAGATCTATTTCGACTTCTCCGGCTACTCCGACATGGCCTGCGGCCTGGGGCGGATGCTGGGGTTCCGGTTCGTGGAGAACTTCCACTATCCCTACGTGGCCGAGAGCGTCACGGACTTCTGGCGGCGGTGGCACATCAGCCTGTCCACCTGGTTCCGGGAGTACGTGTACATTCCCCTGGGGGGCAACCGGCGGGGCCTCAGGCGGCAGATCGTGAACCTGCTGATCGTCTGGATGCTGACGGGCCTCTGGCATGGGGCCAGCTGGAACTTCCTCCTGTGGGGCCTCTACTACGGGGTGCTGCTCATTTTGGAAAAGCTGTTCCTGGGCAAGGTCCTGCAGAAGCTCCCCAAAGTATTGCGGCAGCTCCTCACCTTCCTGGTGGCGGTCCTGGGCTGGGGCATCTTCTATTTCACGGACTTCGGGGCCCTGGGGGCCTTCTTCGCCTCCCTGGTGGGGGTGGGGAACCCGGGCCTCATCACGGCCAAGGCCTGGGCCTGGGTGCTGGGGTATCTGCCCCTGCTCCTTCTCTGCGCCCTGGCGTCCACGCCCCTGGGGGCGAACCTCAACCGGCGCCTCGAAACATGGAAGGCCTGGCCCTGGGTGCGGCTCGCTTTGGGGGCGATCCTGTTCCTGCTCTGCCTGGGGGCTCTGGCCTCCCAGAGCTACAACCCGTTCATCTATTTTAGGTTCTGAGGGGGTGAGGATATGAAGCAAAAAGCCTGTTCTATCGTCACCGTGGCCCTGTTCCTGGCCCTCATCGCCCTGGTGCCCCTCTACTGGCTCCTGTTCCCCCGGAAGAACTTCTCCGACAGCGAGCGCCGGTATCTCAGCGAGCCTCCCAAGCTCAGCGCGGCGGATCTGAAAAACTGGTCCTTCGACGACGCCGTGGAGACCTATTTGGCCGACCAGCTCCCCTGCCGGGACGCCCTGGTGGGCCTGGACGCCTACACCATGCTGCTGTCCGGCCGCCAGGTGGCGGAGGAAATCTGGCGGGATCGGGAAGGGTATCTGGTGGAGGCCCCCGTGGAGGCGGCCCCGGACCAGATCCAAAAGCGCATGAACCGCATCGCCGCCCTGGGGGAGAAGACCGGCCTGCCCGTCTACGTCATGGCCGTGCCCTCCACAGGCTACGTGCGCCGGGCCGCCCTGCCCCAGGCCCTGGGGGACCTGTACCAGGATGAGGCCAACCTGAAGCGGATCTGCGACACCCCCGGCATCGTCCCCGTGGACCTGGAGGAGACCTTCCTGCAGGAGGGCCAAAGCTGGTACTACCGGACCGACCACCACTGGACCGGCCAGGGGGCCTACGCCGCCTACCGGCTCTTCATGGCGGCCGCTGGCCATGAGGCCCTATCCTATGACAGCTTCTACCACCACACGGTGGAGGGCTACGTGGGCTCCACCCGCTCCCGGTCCGCCCTGTGGCTTGCCAAGCCGGACACCCTGACCATCGACGAACCCATGGACGCGGCGGTGACGGTGACCTTCTCCGACGACGACAAGGCCTACGACAGCCTGTTCTTCTACGATCATCTCCAGGAGTACGACTGGTATCCCCTGTTCCTGGACGGCAACCACCCGGTGACCGTGGTGGAGAATCAGAACGCCCCCGCCGACGCCCCCGTCCTGGTGCTGGTGAAGGACTCCTTCGGCAACACCCTGGCTCCCCTGCTGGTCCCTTCCTATCGAAAGATCGTGCTGGTGGACCCCCGGTACTATCGGGGGAGCGTATCCGGCCTCTGCGCCGAGCAGGGGGCGGACGAGGTGCTGTTCTGCTATTCCCTGGAGCGCATCTGCACCGATCTCAACCTTTCCATATTGAAATAAGGAGGCCCCATGGATCGAACCCCCTTCTATGAGCAGGTCCGGGACCGGCTCCTTCGCTATGCCCGGGTGGACACCCAGTCCGCCCGCGCGAGCGACGCCGTGCCCACCACGAAAAAGCAGTTCGACCTGGCGCGCATGCTGCGGGACGAGCTGGTGGCCCTCGGCGCGGCGGACGTGTGGCTGGACGAGGAGAAGTGCGTCCTCTACGGCCGGGTGCCTGCCACGGCGGCCGGCGGCATGGCCTTCGGGCTGGTGACCCACATGGACACGGCTCCCGACGCCCCCGGCGCAGGCTGCAAGCCCTGGGTCCTGGAGAACTACGACGGCGGGGACATCCTGCTGAACGAGGAGCAGGGCATCGTCATGTCCCCCCGGGAGTTCCCGAATCTGAAAAACTACGTGGGCCAGGATCTGATCCTTACCGACGGCACCACCCTGTTGGGCGGCGACGACAAGGCCGCCATCGCCGCGGTCATGACCATGGCGGAGCATCTTTTACATCATCCGGAGCTCCCCCACGGGCCCATCGCCCTGGCCTTCACCCCCGACGAGGAGGTGGGGGGTCTCGCGAAGGACCTGGACCTGGATCGCTTCGGGGCCCAGGTGGCCTACACCCTGGACGGGGACTATCTGGGCTACTACGAGGACGAGACCTTCAACGCCTCCCACGCCACCGCCCTGTTCCGGGGCCGCAGCGTCCACACGGGCACGGCCAAGGGGATCATGGTCAACGCCGGGGACCTGGCGGCGGAGTTCGTCTCCCTGCTGCCGCCCCAGGAGAAGCCCCAGTTCACTGAGGGCCGGGAGGGGTTCTTCCACCTGGTGTCCATCCGGGCCAACGTGGAGCTGGCCCAGGTGGACCTGATCGTCCGGGACCACGACGCGGGCGTCTTCGCCCGGCGGGAGCAGCTATTGCGGGATTTGGCCGCCCAGATGGCCCTAAAGTACGGCCCGGAGCGCGTCAGCCTCACCATCGCCCCCACCTATCGGAACATGAAGGAGGTCATCGACCGGTATCCCTTCCTCATCGAGAATTTGACCAAGGCCATCTCCCTGGCGGGGCTCACGCCCCGGTCCCTTCCCTTCCGGGGCGGTACGGACGGGTCCGCCCTCTCCCACCGGGGCCTCCCCTGCCCCAACCTGTCCGCGGGCTACGAGAACGCCCACGGCCGGTTCGAGTATGTCCCCATCCCCTCCATGGAGAAGAACGTGGAGATATTGCTGCATCTTGCCGAGTTGTTCGGGGAAACGAACGCATAGGATATAGGAGGCGACTATGACCGTCAACGTATATGAACAGTATTTCGAGGCGGACCTGACGGCCAACGGCGTTTTGCGCCGGGGCGCCCTGGTCATGCTCATCGCGGACTCTGAGGCGGGCCATATCCGCTACGAGGCGGCGGTCACCTTCTTCCCCCATGAAGACGAGGAGGACTTCGCCGTGTCCTACGACGCCTATTACAGCGCCGTCCTCTTCGACGGACCGGGCCGCCGGTCCAAAAAGCGGGAGGAAAAGCTCCTCCAGGGCCTGCCGGGGGAGATCGACGCTCTGGCCGCGGCCGCAGGCGGTGAGGTCCGCTGGGATCGGCCTCTCCGGGCGGCGAGGCGTGGCTGAACCCTTGACTTTTGCAGATCCGGGGTGTATATTTTGGTAAATTTTCAGGATACAGGAGGGAAAACCGTATGTGGACGAGAAGAGAGCTGAAGGAGCGGGCCAAGGCCGCCTTCAAGGCGAATTATTGGAGATGCGTGCTGGTGGCGTTCATTTTGGCGCTGCTCATCGGCGGCGGCGCGGGCAGCAGCGTGCGCAAGAACGAAACGGCCGACTTGACCACGGAGCAGCAGAAGGCTATGGCGCTCCTGGCGGAGGACGATAACCTGGGCCGGCTGGTGGAGGGCATGGAGAAGCTCTCCGCCTTGCCGAGCAGCAAGATCAAAATCTCCCTGGGCGGTCTGGGGCTGGTGGGGTTCCTGCTGTCCATCCTGGTGTTCAACCCCCTCATCGTGGGCTGCTACCGGTTCTTCCTGCAGAACAGCCGGGGCCCGGCGGAGCTCAATGAGCTGGGCGCGGGCTTTAGGGGCGACTGGGGGAACGTGGTGCTGGTCATGTTCCTGAAGAACCTGTTCCTCGCCCTGTGGACCATGCTGTTCATCATCCCCGGCATCGTCAAAGCCTATGCCTATCGCATGGTACCCTATATCCTGAAGGAGCACCCGGAGCTTTCCGGCACCCAGGCCATCACCCTGTCCCGCCAGATGATGAAGGGCCACAAGGGGGACGCCTTCGTGCTGGACCTGTCCTTCCTGGGCTGGATCATCCTGTCCGCTTTGACCTTCGGCATCCTGCACCTCTTCTACGTGGGACCCTACATCCAGGCCACCGACGCGGAGCTCTACAAGGCCGTCCGGGCCGACTACGAGGCCCGTCTCGCCGCTGGGACCGTGGCGTAAGCTGCCCACAACGGGATAAAACATCTTTTCACGCTCCGTTGCACTTTGCGGCGGAGCGTGATATACTGTGCCATCATTGTATCGGCGAACAGCCGCGGAAGAGAGGTCCCCTATGTTCGGAAGACGGCCCGACGGACGCCGGATCGACAAGATCGATCCCATCATGAAGATCACCCCCTACATTATGCCCGAGCGCAGCGACGCCCAGGTGTTTTTGAAGCACCGGGCGGATATGGAGCGTATGTCCGCCTATATCCGGGAGCAGGCCCAGAAGGGGCAGCGGATCAGCCACATGCAGATCATCGTGGCGGCCTACGTGCGGGCGGTCAGCAGCAACCCGGAGATGAACCGCTTTATCATGAACAAGCAGCTCTTCGCCCGGAACAACTGCTCGGCAGCCTTCACCATCCTGCGAGTGCCCCACCAGCCCGACGCCGGGGAGGCGGTGGTGAAGATCAAGTTCGACCTCACCGACACCATCTACGACGTGCGGGACAGGATGGACGCCGCCGTCAGCGCCGCCCGGGGGGAGCAGGAGCAAGGCCCCGGGTTCATCGACAGGCTCCTGGCCTTCGTGTTCGCGGTGCCGGGCCTGGCCACGGTGATCGTGGGGCTGGTGAAGTTCCTGGACCGGTACGGCATCTGCCCCAAGTTCCTCATCGAGGAGCTGCCCTTCCATGTGGGCATGTACATCACCAACACCGCCTCCATCGGCCTCCACGAGGTGAACCACCACATCTACAACTTCGGCAACGTGGGGCTGTTTTTCGGCATGGGCACCTCGGAACGGGTGGCCGTGGAGGAGAACGGGACCCTTCGCCTGAAGCGGTTTTTGCCCATCGGCATCACCGCCGACGAGCGGGTCTGCTCCGGCGCCCACTACGCCCGGTTCTTCGCCGACATGCGCCGGTATCTCGATCACCCGGAGCTGCTGGAGGAGCCCCCGGTCTCCGTCCGCTTCGACGAGGGCATGGAGTACCACGAGCCCAAGCCGAAGAAGGCATAAAGCATCTTTTCAAAGGCGCGGCAAAACCGCGTCTTTTTTTGTTGACAAATCCGGCCGGCAGGTTTATACTAACATATGAACAGATGTTCATATGTTTTAGAAAGGAAGCGGGGACATGGCGAAGAGGGATCACGCGGAGGTATGCGCGGAGGTGTGCACGCACCCGGAGATACTGGAGAAGGTGGCGCCGGAGATGCCCGACGAGGAGCGGCTGTACGATCTGGCGGAGCTCTTTAAGGTGTTCGGGGACACCACCCGTATCCGCATCTTGTACGTGCTCTTCGAGTCGGAGATGTGCGTATGCGACATCGCGGCGCTCCTCAACATGACCCAGTCCGCCATCTCCCACCAGCTGCGCATCCTGAAGCAGGCCCGGCTGGTCCGCAGCCGCCGGGACGGGAAGACCGTCTTCTACTCTTTGGACGACGACCACGTCCGCACCGTCATCGGTCAGGGCATGGAGCATATCGAAGAAAAGCATGAGAGGAAAAGAGCATGAAAAAGACCTATAAGATCGACGTGGACTGCGCCAACTGCGCCAACCTCATGGAGGAGGCCGCCAAGGCGACCCCCGGCGTACAGGACGCGGTGGTGAGCTTTATGACCCTGAAGATGAAGGTGACCTTCGAGGAGGGCGCCGACGAGGCCGCCGTCATGGCCGACGTGCTGGCGAACTGCAAGAAGGCCGAGCCGGATTGCGAGATCTACCTGTAAGCTTTGTTTTTGCCGCTTTTTCTCTTCAGTGAAGAGGAAAAAGCGGCGCAAAAAGAGAAGCACATGAACAGTAAACAAAAAAAGCTGCTGATACGGATCATCATAGCGGCGGTGCTCTTCGTGCCCGTGTACCTCATCTCCGAGGGCATCGTGAAGGCCGACCTGCCCAAGTGGGCGGTGTTCTGCCTGTTCCTGGTGCCGTACCTGACCGTGGGCTGGGACATCCTGCGCAAGGCGGCCTTGGGCGTGAAGAACAAAAAGGTCTTCGACGAGTGCTTCCTCATGACCGTGGCCACCCTGGGCGCCATCGCCCTGGGCGAATACGGGGAGGGCGTGGCGGTCATGCTCCTCTACCAGGTGGGCGAGCTCTTTCAGAGCGTGGCCGTGGGCAAGAGCCGCCGCAGCATCAGCGCCCTCATGGACATCCGGCCGGACTACGCCAACATCGAAGCTGACGACGGGTCCCTGGAGAGGGTGGACCCGGACGATGTGGACGTGGGCTCCCTCATCGTGATCCAGCCAGGGGAACGGGTTCCCATCGACGGCGTGGTGGTGGAGGGGAGCTCCGCCCTGGACACCGCCGCCCTCACCGGCGAGAGCCGGCCCAGCGGCGTAAGTGTGGACGACACGATCCTTTCCGGCTCCATCAACCTGTCCGGCGTGCTGAAGGTGCGGACCACCGCCGCCTTTGAGGAGTCCACCGCGTCCAAGATACTGGACCTGGTGGAGAACGCCGCCGCCCGGAAATCCAAGTCCGAGACCTTCATCTCCAAGTTCGCTCGCGTCTATACGCCCATCGTGTGCTATTCGGCTTTGGCTCTCGCCGTGCTGCCGCCCCTGTTCCTGCTCCTGACCGGCGCAGACATGACCGGCGTCTGGCGGGACTGGCTCCTCAGGGCCTGCACCTTTCTGGTCATCTCCTGCCCCTGCGCCGTGGTCATCAGCGTGCCCTTGAGCTTCTTTGCGGGCTTGGGCGGCGCCAGCAGCCGGGGCATCCTCATCAAGGGCTCCAACTATCTGGAGACCCTGGCCGGGGTCACCACCGTGGCCTTCGACAAGACCGGCACCATCACCAAGGGGAACTTCGAGGTCACCGCCGTCCATCACAGCCCCCTCACGGAGGAGAAGCTCCTGGAACTGGCGGCCCACGCCGAGTGCCCCTCCTCCCACCCCATCAGCCTGAGCCTGCAGCGGGCCCACGGTAAGCCCCTGGACAGGACCCGGGTCACGGACGTGGAGGAGATCAGCGGCCATGGCATCGTGGCCAAGGTGGACGGGCGCCCGGTGGCCGTGGGCAACGAACGGCTCATGAACCGGCTGGGCGTGGAATCCGTGCCCTGCCACCACGTGGGGACCATCCTGCACGTGGCCGTGGACGGGGAATACGCCGGGCACATCGTCATCCGGGACCAGCTGAAGGACCACGCCCGGGAGGCCATGGCCGCCCTGAAGCGGATGGGCGTCAAACGGACCGTCATGCTCACCGGCGACCGCAAGGCCGTGGCGGAGCAGGTAGCCAACGAGGTGGGAATCACCGATTTCAAGGCGGAGCTGCTGCCCCAGGACAAGGTGGCGGCAGTGGAATCCCTGCTGGCTGACGGCAAGGGCCTGGCCTTCGTGGGCGACGGGATCAACGACGCGCCGGTCCTGGCGCGGGCGGACATCGGCATCGCCATGGGCGCTCTTGGGTCCGACGCGGCCATCGAGGCGGCGGACGTGGTGCTCATGGACGACGACCCGCTGAAGATCGCCCAGGCCATGGGCATCGCCCGCAAGTGCCTCCGGATCGTGAAGGAAAATATCTGGTTCGCCCTGGGCGTCAAGGCGGTCTGTCTCGTTCTCAGTGCCCTGGGCCTGGCGAACATGTGGCTGGCCATCGGCGCCGACGTGGGCGTCATGGTCCTGGCGGTGCTGAACGCCATCCGGTGTTTGGTCGTGAGGAAAGGATAAGCAATGCCGCTTTTTCTCTTTAGACAAAGAGAAAAAGCGGCGGAAAAAGAGAAACTTAATTGGGATAACAAAAAAAGCGCGGAAAGGTATTATTCTTCCTGCGCTTCTCTTTTTGGGCGACTTTTTCTCTTCACCTGAAGAGAAAAAGTCGCAAAAATCAAAGCCTAAACTCCCTATACGTCTCCCCGTCCAGGGTCTTCCAGAGAAAGACGCCATTCTCCAGGGTCATGTAGCCATGGGGGGAGTTTTCCTTGGGCATGGACAGGGAGCCGGGATTCAGGTAGGTGACGCCGTCCCGTTCCTCGCAGGCGGGCACGTGGGTGTGGCCGTGGAGCAGGACGTCCCCTTGGTGGAGGGGCGGGAGATGGTCCAGGTTGAAGAGGTGGCCGTGGGTCACGAAGATCAGCCGCTTCCCTTCGGCCAGCAGGGCGTAGTCCGCCCAGATGGGGAATTGGAGCACAACTTGGTCGATATCCGCGTCGCAGTTCCCCCGGACGGCCAGGATGTCCCCCTGCCGCCCGTTCAGCAGCGCCGTCACCGCCTTCGGGTCGTACTCCTTGGGGAGATCATTCCGGGGCCCGTGGTAGAGGAGGTCCCCCAAAAGCAGGAGCCGGTCCGCCCCCTCCCGGTCGAAGGCGTCCAGCAGCGCCCGACAGTAGTAGGCCGACCCGTGCAGGTCCGACGCGATGAGCCATTTCATAAGCCGTTCTCCTTGTGGGTTGATAGAATGAGTATACCAGAGGTTGTCCCGCTTGACAATTCCGGTCCGCATATTTATTCTGAAAGGGAAAGAACACAAGGAGGAAACGGATATGAACGCTGCAGAACGCGTGTGCGCATTTTTGGACCAGGCCCAGGTCTACTACCTGGCCACCGCGGAGGGGGACCAGCCCCGGGTGCGGCCCTTCGGCACGGCTTTGGTCTACGAGGGGAAGCTGTACATCCAGACCGGAAAGGTGAAGCCCGTCTCGAAGCAGCTCGCCGCCAACCCCCGGGCGGAGGTCTGCGCCTTTCACCAGGGCCAGTGGGTCCGGGTGGCGGGGAAGCTCCTGAACGACGATCGGCGGGAGGTCAAGGTGGCCATGCTGGACAAATACCCGAATCTGAAGCGGATGTACGACCCCGACGACGGCAACACCCAGGTCCTCTACTTCGCCGAGGCCCAGGCCACCTTCGCCTCCTTCGCCGCGCCCCCGGAGACGGTGGAGCTGTAAAGCCCCTCTCCGTTTGCTCTGGCGCGGCGGAAATGATTGAAAAGGCTTGACAAGTAAACGATCGTTTACTATACTCATGGTAAACGATCGTTTATTTTTTTGTGAGGGACGGATGAGCGACACGGGAGAGAAAATCTTACTGACCAGCCTGGATCTGTTCGCCCGGAAGGGGTACGGGGCCACCTCCGTCAGCGACATCGCCGGGGCGCTGGGCATCACCAAGGGGGCCCTGTACCGGCATTTTGCCAGCAAGCGGGCCATCTTCGACGCCATCCTCGCGCGCATGGAGCAGCGGGACGGGGAGCAGGCCCGGGCCCACGACCTGCCCGAGGGGGCCCCGGAAGCGGACGGCCCCGCCTATGAGGCAGCTGCGGTGGCGGACGTGGTGGCCTTCAGCAAGACCATGTTCCGGTACTGGACGGAGGACCCTTTCGCCGCCCCCTTCCGCCGGATGCTGACCCTGGAGCAGTATCAGGACCCCGAGATGGGCCGGCTCTACCAGCAGTATCTGGCCGCCGGGCCGTTGGGGTACGTGGCGGACCTGTTCCGGGCCCGGGGGCTCAGCGACCCGGAGCGCCGGGCGGCCACCTTCTACGGGCCCATGTTCCTCCTGTACAGCGTCTACGACGGGGCGGAGGATAAGGGCGCGGTGACATCGCTGCTGGACGAGCATCTGGATCGTATTCAAAAGGAAATGGAAGGAAAGGGGAAATGAAGGATAATGTGGTGATCCGCCGGGAGAAGCCGGAGGACTATTTCGTCGTAGAAAACCTGGTGCGGGAGTCCTTCTGGAACGTGTACCGGCCCGGGTGCCAGGAGCATTTCGTGATCCACCGGCTTCGGGAGGACCCGGCCTTCGTGCCGGAGCTGGACCTGGTCATGGAGCAGGACGGGCGGATCGTCGGGCAGAACATGTTCATGCGGGCCCATATAGAGGCCGACGACGGGCGGCGCATCCCCATCATGACCATGGGGCCCATCTGCATCGCCAACGACCTGAAGCGCCAGGGGTACGGGAAGATGCTGCTGGACTATTCCCTGGACCAGGCGGCGGCCCTGGGCTGCGGAGCCCTGTGCTTCGAGGGGAACATCCTCTTTTACGGTAAGTCCGGATTCACCTACGCCCGGGAGTTCGGCATCCGCTACCACGGCCTGCCCGAGGGGGCGGATGATTCCTTCTTCCTGTGCCGGGAGCTGGTCCCCGGGTACCTTTCCGGCGTCACCGGCGTCTACGCCCCGCCGGAGGGGTACTACGCGGCCGATAGGGAGCCCCAGGCCTTCGAAGCCTTCGACGCCCTGTTCCCGCCCAAGGCGAAGCTGAAGCTGCCGGGGCAGATTTTTTAGAGGAATTATTTGAAAGCATTTGTGCCTTTTCTTTGTAAAGAAAAGGCACCCAAAAGAAACGCAAAAGGGAAGTATGGCATTGCTGTACTTCCCTTTATTCTTCTTGTGCTTTTCTTTTTCCGCCGCTTTTTCTTTTCAGTGAAAAGAAAAAGCGGCAAATAATCAAACTTTATATCTCCTATAAATCCTATTGTACACCAGCACCAAAACGGGTATTCCGCCCAGGCACCAAATGGTCACCAGGATGCCCGCGGCGGGCACATGGAGGAGGCTCAGCGCCGCGGCGGCCCAGAAGCCCAGGGAGTAGATGATCCACATCCAGCCGTTGGCCCGATTGTAGGCCGGCACGTCCCGAAGCTGCCAGGCCTTCACCTCGGACCCGGACCAAAACCACATGGGTTTCTTCCGCTTCCAGGCGAAGATGCCCAGGGCGGTGAAGGCGGCGGCGCAGGGGAACATGATGAGGGGGAAGATCAGTTTTTCCATGGCGTCTCAGTACTCGAACCCGCTGTGCTCGCCCAACGGCAGCTCCAGCATCTCGGGGTGGGCGAAGATGTGCTTGATGAGCTTCAGGCTCTTGGCGAAGTAAAACCCGTCGGCGATCCGCTCGTCCAAGGTGGCGCCGATGTCCACCACGTCCCGGATCTCCTTGGTCCCGTCGGCCATGAGCATCTCCTGCTTGTGGAGGGTGCCGATGGTGATCATGATGCTGTTGGTGCCGTAGTTGCTCAAATGGTGGTGCACCGAGGGGCACTGGATGCTGCCCAGGTTGCTGGTGAGGATGGTGGTGTAGTTGGGGTCCCCCTCGGTGAGGAACTTGGGGTTCACGCCCCAGAAGTCCAGCCAGCGGATGATCCGCACGATGGGGATCAGCAGGAACCTTGGCAGGGCGGCGAACTTGTCCAGGAGCTCGTCCACGCCGCCGGTGGCGTGCTCGCTCTTGCGGGTCTCCTTCACGTTCCCCACGATGCGCTGGCTGATAGAGTCCAGGGTGTCCTCGTCCCGGGGCTTCAGGACCATGAGGCTCTCCTCGGCCCCGTCGGCGAAGCGGCGCTTCACCACGAAGGAGATGGTGATCTCGTCCCGCTCATACATCCGATACCCCTGGATGAACCGGTTCATGAGGGGCCGCTCCTTCACCATCCGGGCCATGCCCGTGACGGCGGCGTGGAACAGGGTGGTCTTGTACTCCGGGTGCTCCGCGTTCCGTTTCTCCAGGTACTGCAAGAGCTCCGTGGCGTCGATCACGTCGTTGAGATACACCTCGCAGTCCGTCCGGTAGGGCCAGAGGTAGCACATGATGGTCTGCAGCCCCGGGGCCTTCACCCGGCGGCCGTCCCGCCGGTCCCCCCAGCGGCGCTTCTTCTTAGGTTCGTTGCTCATGGTATGCTCCTTTACAGGGTCTTTGGTCCTTGGGGTCAGGGCGCGTCAGGCGCTCTTCTGCTCCTCCTCCGCCTCCAGCAGCCGGTAGGCCACCTTCCCCACCAGGGTCTTGGGGAGCTCCTGCCGAAACTCGATCTCCCGGGGCAGGGCGTACTTGGCGATGTGGAGCCGAAGCTGCGCCATGATCCTTTCCTGCAGCGCCTCGCCGGGGGTCTCCCCCTCCCGGGGCACGATGAAGGCCTTCACCTTCTGCATGCGCCGGGGGTCCTTCACGCCGATGACGCAGCTGTAGGCCACCTCGGGGCAGCTGTCGATGATGTTCTCCAGCTGGCCGGGGTAGATGTTGTAACCGTTGGTGATGATGAGGCGCTTGAGCCGCTGGCGGAAGTACACGTACCCGTCCTCGTCCATGAAGCCCAGATCCCCGGTGTAGAGCCAGGTGTCCCCGTCAGGCAGCACCCGCAGGGCCTCCGCCGTCTCCTCCGGGTGCTTCAGATACCCGGTCATGAGGGTGGGCCCCTTCAGGATGATCTCGCCCTCGGTCCGGGGCGGCAAAAACTCCGCGGTGCCGGGCTTCACGATGGCGTAGACCGTGTCGGGGAAGGGCAGGCCAATGCTCCCCTCCCGATGCTCGTTTTTGGGGGTGAGGCAGCTGGCTGTGACGCACTCCGTGAGCCCGTAGCCCTCCCGGACCTGGATGTGGGCATGATGCTCCTGCAGGAAGGCGTCGATCTTCTTTTTCAGCTCCACGGACAGGGAATCGCCCCCGCAGAACATGCCCATTAGGAAGCCCATGTCGAGACCGTCCAGCTGGGGCATATGAAGCAGGGCTTCGAAGATGGTGGGCACCCCCGCAATGAAGTTGGGGCGCTTGCGGCGCAGCATCTGGGCGTAGGTCTTGGGGGTGAAGGTGGGCATGAGGATACAGCAGGCCCCGTGGATCAGCACCGTGTGGATGTTGATGCCCAGGCCGAACCCGTGAAAGAGCGGCATGCAGCTCAGCATCTTCAGGCCCGTGCGGAAGGTCTCCTGGATGGACGCCATGGCCTGCATGGCGCAGGCGTTGAAGTTGAGGTCCGTGAGGCAGATGCCCTTGGGCTCCCCGGTGGTGCCGCCGCTGTAGAGGATCACGGCGGTGCGATACTTTTCAAAGGATGGCGCGGGAAGGTCCAGGGCCCCGTCGCCGCCCTTCAAAAACTCGGTCCACAGCAAATGGGGCGGCTGGGGGAACTTAAGGTAGTCCTTGCCCTTCTTCAGGGTGTATAGGAGCTTCAGGTGCACCGGGAGCACCTCCTGCATCCGGCAGGTCAGGATGGTCACCGGGTGGTCCACGGCGGCGAGGGCCGCGGCTACCTTCTCGTAGAACAGGTCCACGGTGACGATGACCTTGCTCTCCGCCACGTTCAGGTAATAGGTGATCTCGCTCTGGGCCGACAGGGGATGGACCATGTTACATACGGCTCCCATGCGGTTCACGGCGTAGAAGCAGTCCAGGGCCTGGGGGATGTTAGGGAGGCAGATGGTGACCGCGTCCCCGGGGCGCACGCCGAAGGCCCACAGGGCCCGGGCCGCCCGCTCGATGCGGCGGATGAACTGGGCGTAGGAGGTCTTTCGATCGTAAAACTCGTAGGCGGGCTCGTCGGGATACTGCTGCGCCACCCGCGCCACCAGCTCATACATGGTGGCCTCGGGGTAGGTGAGGTGCTGGCAGGGTCGGTCGGTTCGGGTCTGTTCCATCGTCGATTCCTTCAAATATTTGATATAATCAGTATACCACGGCCCGCCCCGCCGCACAACCGCTTTCTTGAGAAAAGGGCCGGCAGGGGAGATTTTGGCATCGTTCGGGCCAAATGCTACGGAAAGTAGCAAAAAAGAGGCCAAAAGACAGCTTTTATCGCTTGTTTTGCAAGCTCCCGTTGCGTATACTGAAGCCATCGAAAGCAAGGAGGACAAGAAAATGACGTTTGCACAGAAGCTGAAGCAGATGCGGACCCGGGCGGGTATGTCCCAGGAGAAGCTGGCGGAACGGGTGGGCGTGAGCCGCCAGGCCATCACCAAATGGGAGACGGACAAGGGCGCCCCGGACATGGACAACCTGATGGCCCTTTCGGACCTGTTCGGGGTCAGCGTGGACGAGCTCTTGGGCCGGGAGGCCCGGCGGCAGAGCGAAGGGTATCTATATGAAAGCGTGACGGAGTACGACGTGGCCGACCCCAAGCGGTACGACATGAAGCTGGGCGGGGCCCGGCGGCTGACCGTCCGGGGCTACGAGGGGGAGAAGCTGCGGGTGCGGCTCCTGTCGGACACCCTCGCCACGTTGGCGGCGGACTGCAAGGTGAGGATCGACGACAACCGGGGGCGCCTGGACGTGGACCTGATGCGCCAGAACGGCATGACCGAGGCCGCGGCCCGGGAGGGGCTCATGATAGAGGTGGAGCTGCCCAGCAAGTACATCTACCACGTGGAGCTGACGGCCAACGTGAACGAGCTGACGGTGGGGGAGCTTGCCTGCGAGGACCTGGAGTTCGACGGGAAGGTCCAGACGCTGGTGGTGGACGGTTTCGCCGGGGCCATGGAGATCGACAGCAACCTGGACATGAAGGCGGAGATTCGCGCCCTCACCGGAAGCCTGGCCATCAACCAGGTCGCCGCCGTGTCCCGGCTGACGGTGCCGGCGGGGTTCGCCTTCGCCGCCCGGAAGCGGGGCATCGGCAACGCCCTCTACTTCGAGGCGGCGGGCCAGCGGGTGGAGGACTTCTCCGACCCCGACGCCGAGACCGTCATTGAGCTCAACGGCATGAAGAGCGAGCTGTTCCTCTGCCGAAAGTAAAAGGAAAGGATGTCACAGCGCGGGCAAGGCTCCGCGCTGTTGCGCTTTTGGGGCGCGGGTGGTATAATGGAAGGCAGAAAAAGCACGGCAAGAGGGGGAAAAATGGAACAGCGAGACTACATCGCCCGGACCAGCGGGCTCAGGGGGAAGGACTACGTGGGCTACGCCCTGGTGGACACGGCGGGCTGCCTCATCTTCAGCCTGGTCACCACCCTGCTGCAGAAGTATTACACCGACATCCTGCACCTGGGGCCCCTGTTCATCATGCTCATGTTCATGGGCGCCCGGATCTGGGACGCCATCAACGACCCCATCATGGGCCGCATCGCCGACACGGCGAAGCCAGGCAAATTCGGCCGCTATCGGCCCTGGCTCCTGTACGCCGCCGCGCCCCTGGCCCTCTCGGGGGTGCTCATGTTCGTGAAGTTCCCGGGCATGGGCGAAGAGGACCACCTGGTGGGCACGGCAATTTACGCCACCTGCACCTACATCCTCTTTGGGATGATCTATACGGTCCTGCAGATCCCCTACGGATCCTTGGCCTCCGTGGTCACCACCGACGACGGGGAGCGGAACAAGCTCTCCGTCTTCCGGTCCATCGGCGCGGCCCTGGGGTCCATCCCGGTGCTATTGATCGCCAGCTTCGCCTACGCTAAGAGATTGGACGCCAACGGCCAGGTGGTGATGGGCGAAAACGGCAAGGCCATTACCGACATGCAGTACGCTCCCGTGCTGCGGGGCGTGGTGCTCATGGCCGTCGCCTCCTTGGCGCTGCTCCTCGTCGCCTTCGCCCTCAACAAGGAGCGGGTGCAGGCAAAGCCCCAGCCCAGGGAGAAGGGCGGCGCCCGGAAGGCCGTGGGGCTGCTGTTCCGCAACCGGGCCTTCGTGGCCGTGAGCCTCGCCTCCATGCTGCTCCTCTCCGGCCAGATGTTCACCCAGAGCTTCTACACCTACCTCTTCGACGACTATTTCCACGCCAACTGGATGAACCTGGCCGCCCAGGCCTGCACCTATTCGCCCATGCTGGTGATGATGTTCATCCTGCCCAAGATGGCCCGGAAGATCGGCAAGAAGGAGGTCACCGCCGTGGGCTGCGCCGCCGCCGCTGGGGCGAACCTGCTGCTGTTCTTCCTCCGGGGCATGGCGCCGGAGAAGCTCATGTGGGTGTTCCTCGCCCTCTGCTTCGTCTCGGGCTGCGGCCTCACCACCCTGGTCATGCAGCTCTGGGCCATGGTGACGGACGCCCTCGACGACCTGGAGGTGAAGACCGGCAGCCGGGACACGGGCACGGCCTACTCCGTGTTCAACTTCTTTCGGAAGCTGGGCCAGGTCCTGTCCGCCGTGTGCGTGAACGGGGCCCTCCTCGGCATGCACTACCGGTACGAGAAGGGGGCGGTCCAGACGTTGGAGAACCTGAAGATCATGTACGACCTCGCCACCATCATCCCGGCGGTGCTCTTCGGGCTCATGGCGCTGATCCTCTTTGTGTGGTACCCCCTCTCCCGGCAGCGGGTGGCCGCCCTGCAGCAGGAGAAGGAGCGGACGCTGAAGGAATCCTACGAGAAAAATTTGATAGATATCGGGTAAACATTCCCACAAGGAAAGGGGCAAGACCATGAAGAAAGCAAGGACAAAGTGGGCGGCGCTGCTCTTAGTGCTGCTGGTCGTGGCCTTCGGGGCGCTGACGGTGGCCAACGCCATCCAGACCGACGGCGGGAACGTGATCGTCACGGAGGGCGTCATCGACGCCTATCGGGGCGTGAACGGCGAGCATCATCTCGGGCAGATGACCTACAAGCTCTACACCCCCAAAACTGCCACGACGGAGCACAAGGCCCCCGGCGTGCTGCTCCTCCACGGGTATCAGAACGATCGGGAGACCAACGCCGCCTACGCCATTGAGCTCGCTCGTCGGGGGGTGGTGGTCCTGTCGTTGGACGAGTACGGCCACGGCTTCTCCGAGCCCGGCCTCAAGGAGCGGGGGTACGTGAACCACACCGTGAAGGTGAACTACGGCGAGGACAGCATCGAGGCCGGCACCTTCAAGAAGGTGGGGGGCACGGTCCGCTACCGCCTGCTCATGAACTTCTCCAACCTTTCCTTCTTCAACGACCACTACTCCAAGGACGAGGACGGCAACGCCATCTGGGACTCCTCCTGCGGCGGCGCGGCGGCCTACGCGGTCCTGGCCGCCATGGACAACGTGGACAGCGCCCGCCTGGGCGTCAGCGGCCACTCCATGGGCACCTGGGCCGGCTGGTCCGTGGCGGCGGCCTTCGCGGGCACGGAGATCGAGCCCCGGGCCACGGTCCTTCAGTGTGGCGAGCTGTTCCGGGATTCCGTCTACGATACCAGCAAGATTCATTTTAACAACGTACTGCTCCTGCAGGCCAAGTGGGACGAGTTCAGCTACTTCCGCGACTATAAGCGGGTGGTGGACGACAATTTGCTCAAATCCGACCTGCGGTGCGAGTTTTTGGGCACCACCGCCGATAACGCCGCCTGGAACGAGACCTTCGGCAGCTTTGCCGACGGCAGCGCCCGGCGCATGGAGCTCCTCTACACCAACCACCGGCTCACCACCCACCACAGCCAGGGCCTGGCCGTGGCGCTGGACTGGTTCAAGACGGCCTTCGGCCCCGGGAGCATGAACGATATCCCCGTGACGGAGCAAAAAGCCATGACCAAGGAGTGGCTGGTGCTCCTCGCCATGCTGCTGACCCTCCTCGCCATGGTGCCGCTGGCGGAGCTGCTCCTCACCGTGCCCTTCTTCGCCGCCGTCCCTCAGCCCTTGCCGCCCAAGGCGAACATCAAGCCCAAGGGCAAGTGGTGGAAGGGGGCCATCATCACCATGCTCATCGCGGGCCTCACCTACCCGTTCATGACGCAGCTCGGTCATGCGCTGCTGCCCCTCCCCGAGGGGATCTTCCGCATGACCGTGGGCAACGGCTTCATCGGCTGGTATTCCCTGCTCATTTTGGTGATGGTGGTCACCTCCTGGACCGGCTGGCGCAAAGCGAAGAAGGCGGAAGGCTTCGACGGCTGGTACGGCATGGGCCTGGGCAGCGAAAAAGCGCCTATGAGGATCGGCTGGAAGCTGCTGGGCAAATCCGCCCTGCTGGTGCTGTGCCTGCTCCTCATGGTCTACGCTATGGTGGCCCTGGCCGGGGTGTATCTGCTGGACCTTAGGTTCATCTGGCCCTTCTTCAAGACCTTCACCCTGGCCCGCTTCGGCCAGTTCTGCGCCTACATCCCCCTGTTCGCCCTGTTCTTCCTGCTGAACAACTCGAAGATCATGGCCTCCATGCGCACGGAGGCCGCCTACGAGCCGGGGTGTAAGGGCTTCTTCGGGGCCTGGTGGCGCAACGCCCTCATGATGTTGGGCGGGGTGCTGCTCATCGTGCTCATCGAGTACGTGCCCTTCTTCCTGAACATCGGCCCCGGGGCGGACGTGCTCTTCGGGTCCACCTTCGGCGGGCCGTTCATGTCGCTCCTGATCCTGTTCGTGCCCCAGGTGCTGGTGTTCAGCCTCCTCGGCACCTATTTCTACCGGCGCACGGGCAGCGTCTACCCAGGCGCGCTGCTGATCGCCGCCCTGGCCACCTGGATCGTCACCGGCGGGTCTGCTATGCTGTAAATTCAGGAAAAAGGACGCTGCGCATCCTTTTCCCTGAGGTCCGCTGCGGCGGGGTGCTCCGCCTTCGCTTTTGCCTATGACCCTAACGGGTCACCGGGCGGCAGAGCCGTAAGGAGTCAAATCCACCGCGCATGTCGCTGGATTTGACAGATCAAAGCTCAAATTTATCAGGATGAAGGGGGAAGAATGGAGTCTTTCATCAAAGAAATCACATGGAGCACGCCCCTGGGCGAGATACGGGGCCTGGACAACGGAACGTGCCTGGAATTCCGGGGCGTGCCCTTCGGGCGGGCCGGGCGGTTCGAGTACGCGGAGCCGGTGGACCGGTGGGACGGGGTGCTGGACGCCACGACCTTCGGCCCCGGCTGCCCCCAGAACCGGGCCGTCCACGAGCATCTGGAGGACCCGGTGCGACTGTTCTATAAAAAGGAGTACCGGGAGGGCAGCGAGTTCACCTACAGCGAGGACTGCCTGAACCTGAATATCTACGCCCCCTACGAGGCCAAGGGCGCCCCGGTGATCCTGTTCTTCTACGGCGGCGGCTTCGACTCCGGTCTCAATGCCGAGAACCCCTTCGACGGCAGCGGCTGGGCCCGGCGGGGAGCCGTGGCGGTCATGGCTAACTACCGGGTGGGGCCCCTGGGGTATCTCACCCACCAGGAGATACAAAAAAAGTACGGCCGGGACGGCAACTTCGGCCTGGACGATCAGCTGACCGCCCTTCGCTGGGTCCGGGCCCACATCGCCGCTTTCGGCGGGGACCCGGACAACGTCACCCTCATGGGCCAGAGCGCCGGGGCCATCTCCGTCCAGTATCTGTGCCTGAATCCGGAGAACCGGGGCCTGTTCCGCCGGGCGGTCATGATGAGCGGCGGGGGGCTGTTCCCCAGGTTCGCCCTGCCCCGGCCCGCCGAGAGCACCCGGGATTACTGGCTCCAGTTCATGGAGCTGGCGGGGTGCAGGAGCTTCGAGGAACTGAAGGCCGCGCCTTTAGCGGACATCTTCGAGGCGGTGGAGCGGATCAAGGCCCTGCGGAAGGACACCATCTACCACACCATGCCCGTGGTGGACGGGGCGCTGCTCCCCGGCCCCGTGGACCGGCTCATCGAATCGCCCCTCCCCCTGGACTACCTCATCGGCTACACCAACAACGATATGTACGCCCCGGTCATGGCCTATATCGGCAATAAGTTCGGCCGCAAAAACGGGGCCTTTCTCTACTACTTCGATCTGGACGCCCCCGGGGACGACAACCGGGCTTTCCACTCCTCGGACCTTCGCTACATGTTCGGCACCCTGGACCGCAGCTGGCGGCCCTACGAGCAGCGGGACTGGGAGGTCTCCGGGCAGATGATGGACTATCTCGTGAACTTCGCCCGCACCGGGGATCCCAACGGCCCCGGCCTGCCCCCCTGGCGGAAGGGGAAGCCAGCCTTGCGCATCGGGCCCAAGGGCACCAAGATGGGCCATGTCTTCTACTATAAGCTCCTCAAAAACATGCTCACCAAGGGGGACCCCAAGGCATGAAGTTCGACCATCGGTTCAGCTTGATCGAGGCGGCCCCGGGCCATCGCATCTACGGGGCGGACGGGGTCATCATGCGCCTCGACTTTTTGCCCCACATGCTGCGGGTAGCTCTGATCCATGAGGGCGTGCCCCTGGTGCCCACCTGGAGCGTGTGCCCGGCGGGGGCGGACGTACCCCTTGCTGGCCGAGACAAGCTCTCCCTGGAGGGCTTCGCGCCCCTCGCCCCGGCGGTCATGGAAAAGGATGGGGCCCTGTCCTTCGCCCTGGACGGGGTGGATTTTTCCGTAGAATTGAAGAACTTCCGCATCAGCGCCCGGACGGAAAGGGGCCTTCTCTACCGGGACCGCAGCGGCCTCGGGTACAACTTCGCCGGAGAGCTGGGGGCCGGCTCCGTCCACTATGTGGACCGGTTCGAAGGGGAGCAGATCTTCGGCCTGGGGGACAAATGTGGCCCTGTGAACAAGGCCGGGCAGCGGTTCCTGCTCCACACCGGCGATGCCATGGGCTTTCGGGCGGAGAGCAGCGACCCCCTTTACAAACACCTGCCCTTCTATCTCTGCCGCCACAGCGGCGGCAGCTATGGTCTCTTTTACGACACCATGTCCAGCGGGGCCGTGGACCTGGGCCGGGAGCACGACAACTATTTCGAGCCCTTCCGCAGCGTCCGTTTCGAGGAGGAAAACCTGGTCTTCTACTTGATCCTGGGCACGCCCTGGGAGATCGTGCGCCGGTTCTCCGCCCTCACCGGCACGGCCGCCCCCGTGCCCCGGTGGGCCTTCTCCTACTGCGGCAGCACCATGGCCTACACCGACGCCCCCGACGCGGACCGGCAGCTCCGGGGCTTCGTACAGAAATGCCAGGAGAACGCCATCCCCTGCAAGGGGTTCTACCTGTCCAGCGGCTATACGCAAATCGGGGACCGGCGGTGCGTGTTCCATTGGAACCGGGAGAAGATCCCCTCCCCCGAGGGCCTTTCCGCTTTCTTCCGGGCCCACGGCATGGCCCTCGTACCCAATGTGAAGCCCGCCTTTTTGACGGACCATCCCCTCTACGAGACCATCGCCCAAAACGGCTGGTTCCTGAAGCTACCCGACGGCAGCCCGGCCTTATTCCCCTTCTGGGGGGGCATGGCCAGCTATCTCGATTTCACGGACCCCGGGGCCTACGGCTTCTGGAAGCGCTGCGTCCGGGAACAGCTGGTGGACAGGGGGTACGGGGATATCTGGAACGACAACAACGAATACGACGTGTGGGACGGCGACGTGGTGGCCGCCGGCTTCGGCCGCCCCCTGCCCGCCAGCCGCATCCGGCCCCTGTTCTCCTACCTCATGGCCAGGGCCAGCCGGGAAGCCTCCGTGGAGGCGGGGGTGGAGACGCCCTTCAACGTGTCCCGATGCGCCATGGCGGGGACGGAGCGGGTGGCCTCCACCTGGACCGGGGACAACCTGACGGACTTCCGGGACCTCCGATTCAACCACTATCAGGCCATGACCATGGCCCTCTCCGGCTTCCTGTTCTTCGGCCCGGACATCGGGGGCTTCGCGGGGCCCAAGCCCGGCCGGGAGCTGTTCCTCCGCTGGCTCCAATACGGCCTGTTCCTGCCCCGGTTCGTGCTCCACTCCTGGAAGCCGGGGGAGGCGCCCACCATGCCCTGGCTCTATGAGGACCTTTTGCCCACGGTCCGGCGCTTCTTCGCCCTCCGGGAAAGGATGGCCCCCTATCTCTACGACCAGGCGGAGGCCTGCCGCCTGGCCCACCAGCCCCTGATCCGGCCCGTGTTTTTGTTGGACCCCGCCTACGACCCGGAGAGCGACGCCTTCCTCTGCGGGGACCGCATCCTCGTTTGCCCCGTCTTCGACGAAGGGGCGGCCAACGCGGCCGTGACCCTGCCGGACCTGGGCCGGGGCTGGCGGCTCCGAGGGGAGGGGCCCCTTTACCCGCCCGGGGAGGAGCTGATCGTCCCCTGCCTGCCGGAGGACGACCCGGTGTGGTTCGAGAGAGAATAAAAAAGGGAGATGCCCGGCGGCATCTCCTTTTTGTTGGCTTTTGATCCTCTTTCAGACCTTCCGCTTCACCGGAACCCAGATGGCGCTGTGGTAGTCCGGGTCCGTCGTCTCGCCGTGAAGGCAGTCGTACCACTCCACCGTGGCGTTGCCACTGAGCTCGTAGTCCGGGTTGCCGGGCAGCCACTCCCGGAAGATGCGGGTGTTGACGCTCTGGAGGGTCTGGGGGTTGGGGCCCACGCAGTCGAACACGGCCCACTCTCCCCGGGGGAACTCGTAGAGCACCATGCCCTGGGGCATAGGGCCGCCGATGTACTTGCCCGCGATCAGGTAGCGGAACCGGCCGCCGCCCAGGTCGTCGATGCAGACGCCGTACTCGCCGATGCAGTTGTCCACCAACGCCTGCTCGTAGGGATTGGCCGGCGGGTTTCCGGCGTAAACGTTGTTGGCGTACTTCTCGCAGGTCTCGTCCCAGAACTTCGGAATCTCTGCGTAGGCTTCCTCATAGGTGAACACCTTCTGAAAGCCGATGAGCCTGAAGGGGAACATGGGGGTGATCTTGGGTTCCATTTTGCTGCCTCCCTGGATGTGGATTTGGATGGTCAGGGGAAGGAAAGCCCGGATGGCCGCTCCGCTGCGCACCTCGGTGGGCGTGGCGCCGTGGAAGCGGGCAAAGGCTTTCGTGAAGCTCTCCGGAGTCTCGTAGCCGTAGCGAAGGGCCACGTCGATGACCTTTTCCGACCTCTTCTGCAGGTCCAGGGCCGCCTCATAGAGCCGCCGGTTTCGGAGATATTCGCCGATGCCGTAGCCGGTCATCAGTGAAAAGCCCCGCTGCAGGAAGAAGGGGGAGAGGTGCACCGCCCGGGCCACGTCGTCCAGGCTGACGTTGTCCGTCAGGTGATCCTCCGCATACGATACCGCCCCGCGGATCGCGGTGAGCCATTCCATGGGCCGTCTCCTTTCCTTTGACTGTTCTCAGTATACCAGGCCCCGGGATACCTGTCCTGTCAATCCCTGCTCAAATCTGTCCCGGGGAAGCCGAAGTCACACAGCGCATTTTCCGGCTCCTTAGCAAAATGCAGGGTCATAATGGCGTCCCGGTAGCCGATTCGGCGGTAGAAGTCGCTGACACCGCCGGTCATGATTCGGGCGCCCAGGGGCCGCAGCAGCCGGTCATGTTGGGATAGGGCCGCAGCGGCCAACCCCTTGTGCCGATGCTCGGGGACGGTGCACAGGGGCTCCAGGTAGGCGAGCTTGTTCTTCTTCACCCACCACATGCCGGCGAAACAGACGTAGCCTCCATTCTCATCGGCAATAACCACGGTGCGCTCGTAGGTGGCGTGGGGGGAGGGGGCCGATGAGGCGCCCAGAACGCTCTGATACAGCTCGTGAGGGCCGGTGCCAGGGATCTCCCAACCGGTGAAAGGACCTCGGCCTTCGTTGAATCCCTCCCACATGCACCGAGCGGCCTTGAGGGGATTCACCTGGGCGGGGTCCACGAAATGATAGCCTGACGGCAGGGGACGGCTGAGTTGCCCCGCACGAAAATTGAAAACCTTGTATTCCTCCCGATCCACGGCCCTGTACCCCCGCGCCTCCGCTGCCTGGATAAGGGAACGTTGACCGCTGTTCAAGATCAGCTCCCGGGGCTCACCGAAGGCGGGAAAGGCGGTCTCACCATAGTCGATCATCTCTCCGGCCAGGGCTTCGTACCCCGGACGGAGGACGAAGTGGAGCCGATTGGGATCGTCCTCATAGAACAGGAACCCCACGGGCTTGTCCCCGTCCAGCCAGAACCTGTTGAGACGTAGGTAGGTCTTGTCCTGCCAGGAGGAGGCGAGGGCGTATTCGAAAAAGGGAGCCGCCGGGCCGTTGCACTCGTCGGGAGTGAACACGTCCGTCATGAGCTCCCAGGCCAATTCCGCATCGGTCAGGAGCTGAAACTGTTTCGTCCGTAAGGTCATGGATCACGCCTCCCCGTTCACGATGGCCGCGTACTGCGCCTCAGGGATCATGGGGGAGCAGATAGCGGTCATAAGCTCGTCGTCGATCCTGCCTGCCTTTGCGTACTGCCGCCCTGCTTCCTTCACCAGTTCCAGCCGGGGTCCCGTGACCACGGCCGCCTCGGGGACGTTGAACATGGGGCTCTCGGGCACGGTGATGATGGTGTGATCGCAGGGGAACATGAGCTTGAATTGGGCCACGGCGGGCTCGAAGTTCTGGCGGCTGTTGGGGAAGCCGCACCCCGAGATCATCAGGTACCTGAGGTGGGAATAGTCCGCCTGGCCCACGTGCTCGTACCGGTCCCCCACCTTCTCCATGGTCATCTTGGAGAGGGGCAAAATCCGGTCCACGATGGCCTTCAGCGGCGCGGGCATGCCGTAGCAGTAGAGGGGGAAGCTGAAGATCAGCAGATCGCTCCGCAATATCTCCTCCAAAATGCCCTTCATGTCGTCGTTGTGGATGCAGGTGCCGCCGTTGTGCATGCAGGCGAAGCAGCCCGTGCAGTACTCCACGTGCTGGTCCACGGCGGTGATCACCTTCACCTGCTGCTCGCCCGCCTCCTGCATCCCCGCCAGAAAGGCCCGGGTGATGCACAGGGTGTCGCTTTTCTCCCCCTTGGGGCTGCCGTTAAATACCAGGATCTTCATGGCTTTTTCCTCCCGTTACAGGTCTTTTTTCTCGTATGGTTTGTTCCAGGAGCCGATCTCGATGAGGTTCCCCTCCGGATCTGCGATATAGCAGGTCCGCTGCCCCCAGGGCTCCGTGGTGGGCTCCAGGATGGGCGTGGCCCCCTGACGGACAGCCCTTCGGAAGGCCTCGTCCACCTGGTCGAAGGTGTCCACGTAGAGGGCGATCTCGAAGTGGCCGTTGACGCCGGTGAGGTACTCGTACTTTCGGTGGGTCATCTTCTCGAAATCGGCCCGTCCGTAGAGCAAAAACAGGGTGCCGTCCTTGACCAGGTAGACGTTTTTCGCATCCTCGTCCTCCCGTATCTCGAAGCCCAGCACGTCCCGATAGAATCGGATCATGGTCCCCATGTCCTTCACCAGCAGCCCCATGCCGTCCAGTCTCATACGTTGCCTCCCTCCTGCTGCGATAGATACGCTTCCAATTCCGGCGTCCGGGACCAGTAGCGGACGCCCCAGTTCTCAAAGTTCCACCGGTCCATGTACCCGTTGCACTCGTAGTCGATGTACCAGAGCCGCCCGTCCTCCACCACGAAGTTGGTGGGGAAGTAGTCGATGTTCAGCCCGACCGCCCGGGCCCGGGCCGCCATGGCCCGTACCTGGTCGAGATAGGGCGTCACGTCCGTCCCGTCCCGGACCAGCTCCAGGACGGTGGGGCCCTCGATGTACGCCTTCATCAGCCGCTCGGCTTCCCGGTCCACGGCCAGCAGCTCCGGCACGGGGATCCCCGCCGCTTTCAATCGGTCGTAGTCATGGAGCTCCGCACCCAACTTGTCCCCGAAGGTATAGTAGCTGCAGGGCTCGTGGTGGATCTGTTTCACCACCACCGGTCCCGTCGGCCCTTCCGCCAGATAGGAGTACCCGCCCTTGCCGTGGCCCAGGAGACGGAGGACGGTGTAGGTCCGGCCGTTCACCGTCATGTGCATGGCCCGTTCTCCCCTGCGCGGTCCCGCAAAAAGGCTTCCATCTCCTGTTCCAGCAGGCGGAACACCTGGGCCACCAGATACCCGTCCGCCACGGCGTGGTTCATGCGGACGGTCACGGGCATCTTGAGCCGGCCCCCTTCCTCCCGATAGGCCCCCCAGTTGACGATGGGGGCGAAGTACAGGTACCCGTCCGGCAATTCGAGGTGGAGGGCGTCGTAGGAGAGCCAGGGGATGTAGGAGGCGTCGAACCGGTTGGGCAGCTGGGTGGCCTCCGGGATGTAGACCGGGTCCGCCTTGGCCCGGGCAAGGTCCGCCGCCGCGCCCGCATAGAAGGCGTCGTAGTCCGCCACATAGGTGGAGTAGACCGGCGTGCAGGTCTCCGTCTCCGGGTGGAAGGCGTAGTGGGTGGGGTGGATCACGTCGTAGACCACCAGCTCCCCGGTCTTATAGAAATAGTCCATGCGGTAGTCCTCCCGGGCGTTCATGACCCGGGACAGCAGGTACAAAAAGTTGAGATAGAACTTGGTCCCGGTCCTCTTGGACCAGGCCACCAGGTCCGTCACATCGATCCGCGCCGTCATAGACAGGGAGCACTTGCAGTCCTCCGAGAAGCGCCGAAAGACATCCTTGCGGTAGTAGGTTTCCTTATCGATGATGCGATAGGCCATGGCTGCCTCCTTTCACAGCTCCCGGCGCATGAGCACCAGGGCCTGCCAGCCCGTGAACCGGGACCGGAAGCCCTTGGGGTTCCGGCCGTACTCCACGAAGCCCTCGCTTTCGTAGAGGGCCAAGGCCTTTTCGTTGTCCGCTACCGCCTCCAGCTCCAGCTGCAGATACCCCGCCTGCTTCGCGAGCTGGATGCAGGCCTTCGTCAACGCCCGGCCTATGCCCAGATGCCAGAAGTCCCGGTCGATGCTGATGCCGAAGGTGGCCCGGTGCTTCACCTTGTCCGCCCGGCCCAGGACCCGGATGCCCGCCTGGCCCACGATGGTGCCCGCCACCTCCGCCACCAGCTCCACCTCGTCGGGGCTGTCGGCCTTGTTTTGCAGGTACTTTGCCTCCTGCTCCACGGTGAAGCCGATCTCATCCGGGTAGGTGGTGAGGAAGTCTGTCTGGGCGTGGTTCAGCACGAAGTTGCGGAGCACGCCCTCCCCATCGGCGGCGGTGCCCTGGCGAATGACGCAGGCCCGCCCGTCCTTCAAAACGATAGTCTCTCGGTATTCCATCCTATGGCTCCTTCCAGAATCCGCCCCTGTGGAAGTTGGGGTTGCCCAGGGGCTTGGCGGTGAGGCGGAAGATCACGCACCCGTCCGGGCAGACGATGGTCTTCGAATACCGCCCGTCGCCCCCTACGTTTTCGAGGTCGCCGCCGCTGCGCACGGCCTCCATGAGGGGGTAGAGCATCATCATGGTCTTGGAGCAGATGCCGTACCCGTCCCGGTTCACCGGGCAGCCGTAGGTGCAGGTGTAGGTGTCGCCCACCTCCTCCCCGTTGCGGCAGTAGCGCTCCGTATGGTCCCCCCGCAGAAAGCCCGTGACCTCCACGGTGAACTCATACTCCTCGTCGAACCATTTCTTCATGGGTGCCTCCTCTCGCTCTTTCGGATGGGGTGGCGGATCACGGTCCGCCACTTTTCCGGCGCCGCCTTCCGGGCGTCGGACAGGTAGATCTCGTGGTGCAGCCGAGTGGCCGAAAAGTCGTTCTCGTAGCCCTGCTGCCGGATATGCTCGTCCATCAGCGCCACGGACCGGGGCTCGTCGTCGAAGGGACCCACATGAAGGATCTGGACGCAAAGGCCCTCGTCCACGGTGAGGAACGCCGCGCCGGAACAGTCCAGGCGCTTCTTGCGGCCGGCTTCCGCCACGGCCCAGGCGAAATCCGCCCCGGTGACGAAGTCCGGCAGCCGGATCACGGCGTACCACTGGAAACCGGCTTTGTTGCCGTAGTCCACGCCGTCCACGCCCTCCTGCCACCAAAAGCCCTCCAGGGGCGGCACCACGAAGTCGTAGTACCCGTCGATCCGATGGTCCCCCTTCTTGCTCATCTTGATGGTGTAGGCCACGGCGTACAGGACGGCGATGGCCCGCTGATAGGCGCCGTCCGGCGCGTTAGGGTCGCCCTGGCCCCGGACGGCCGCGTAGTTGGCCCGGGGCACGGTCACGATCTCAGGCCGTTCCTTAGGCAGATAAAACTCCTTATACTCCTTCTTGAAATCGAAGGCCATGATCATCCCTCCCTGTATATGGGCATCCAGATGCCGCTTTCGTAGTCCGGCGACCGGGGGTCCATGGGGGCATAGACCTCCACCGTGGCCCTGCCGTCGGCGTGCAGACGCTGACCCTCCGTGGGAAACCACTCCTGCCAGAGGGCGGTGTTCAGAGCCTGCAATGTCTCCGGAATGGGGCCCTTCGCTGTGAACACGGCCCATTCACCGGCGGGGAAGGTATGGAGCTCCAGCCCCTCCGGCACGTCGCCGCCCCGGTAAAGGCCGGCGATCCAATAGGTGAAGCGCTCCTCCCCATCCACGCACAGGGCGTACCCGCCGATGCCGTTGTCCAGGATGGCCCGCTCCACCGGGGTTTCCGGCGTCATGGTCTGCCACAGCCGGGCGTACTTTTGGGTGTATTCCCTGTCCCAAAACCGGGGGCACTTCTCGTACCCCTCCTCGGGGCGTATCTCGGTGTGATAGCCGATGAAGGTCAGGGCTTCCTTGTGTTCATACCGTACGTTCATATGTTTCCTCCTATAGGGCAAGTTGACGTATTTCGTTCTGCAGTTCTTCCAGGAACCGGCCCGCCTGGGCCCCGTCCATCTGGGTGTGGTGGAACTGGAAGGACAGGGGCAGGCGATAGCGAAACAGCTTCTTTCGATAGCGTCCCCAGATCAAAAAGGGGTTGTTATAGATGCCGCTGTGCATGCCCACGGCCCCGTCCAGCTCCGTGTCCACGATGGCGGAGGTACCGATGACCATGCAACCCGCGGAAAGGTCCTGATCCTCACAGGTCTCGGCCGCCCGGGCGGTATAGGTCAGGTATTCCCGGTTGAAATCCTGCAGATCTTCCCGGAACCGAACGTCGCAGGAGCTAACGCCCCCGGCCCGATTTTTCACGATGGTGTTCACCGCCAGGGTGTCGTACTGCATCAGCTTGCGGCCCACGGGCAGGGTATAGAATTCCTCTATGCCCGCAGCAGCTTTGCCGATGCACCAGTCCAGCAGCATGTTGAACTTCAGTCCCCGCCGACGGCTGAGTTTGACCAAATTCGTCACGTCCAGGGTCTTCATGAACGTGACCATGGGGTTGGGGGCGTCCATCCACAGCCGGTAGGCTGCGGCCCGGCTGGTCTTGTTGGAGTCCATCTCTCGTACCATCAGTGGCCTCGCTTCTTCTCCTTCTTCTGCTGCTGCTTGAGCTCGAAGCGGCGCTGCTCCTCGGCCTCCCGCTCCGCCCTGGTGATCCGCTTGCGCTCCGTCTTCATCAGCTCCCGCTGGGCCTGCAGGGCCTGCTGGGATTTGGTGCCTACGCCGGTGGGCTGCATCTCCTTCGCCGCGGCTCGCTGCCGCCTTTTGGGACTGTCTGCTTTCTCCCGGGCCTCGCGGGGCACCGGTTCGCTGAAGCGAAGCTCGCCATAGTGGCGGCGCACATAGTCCAGCACCTCGTAGCCCTTGGGCTCGGCCCCGAAGGTCACCTTGCACACCCGGAGCCGGTCCCCCTCGACCCGCTCGAAGACCCCCACCCAGAAGGGCTCCTCATAGAACACGGTCAGTCGACCGCACCGCTCGTCCATGGCTTGGGCCTCTATGCCTTATACGTTTCGATAAAGTGCCGGCTGAAGGCTTCGATCCTCCGAATGGCTTCATCCGTCCTCTCCGGCTCCCGGTCGCACAGGTGGATGAGGGCGGAGATGGGGGCGGTGTAGGCGAAGGCCAGCATCCCGGGGTCGTCCCGAATGAGGAGGCCCTTGTCCATCATGCCCTGAAAGAGGGGGGTGAACATGGCCGTCAGGCCCGTGAGGAAGTGCTTGGTGGCCAGGTCCCGGGCCCTCTCGTCCCGAAACTGCTCGATGGACAAAAGCTTGCGGGTCTTGACCACCTTCTCGTCGTGGATGGTGAAGTCCGCCATCCCCATGGTCAGCGTCACCAGCCCTTCCAGGGAATCCGGCACCGGGGGGAGATGCTCCGATGAGCCGAAACCGGCCTCGTAGTAGGCGATCATCTCGTCCAGCAGGGCGTTCCAGATGGCCTCCTTGCTGTCGAAATGCCGGTATAGGGCGGACTTGACCAGCCCCAACGACAAGGTCAGCTCCCGGATGTTGGTGCCGTCGTAGCCGTTCTGGGAAAACTTGTCCAGGGCCAGGGCCAGTATCCGTTCCTTCGTATCCTTCGCCATGGCAGTCCTCCTTTCAAAAAGTGACCGTTCGATCACAGTATAGTGAACAAACGGTCACATGTCAAGAGGTGTATGTGGTGGGGCTATTCCCGATGCAGGGCGTCCAGCTCCCGCTGAATGTCCTCGGCCACCTTGGCCCAGCGCTGCTCGGCACTCCTTTGGGCCTCCTGGATGTTCTCCATCATGCCCTGGGCGGTCTCTCTGAAGTCGTTCAGGAGCTCCAGCCGGATCCGGCGGCGGCGCACCCGCTCCTCCATGCTCCGGGAAGCGAGGGCCATGAGATAGTCCGTGGGCACCTTCCGCTTGGGGGGCAAAGCCCCGCTTCGCTTCAGGTCCAGTATGGCCCCGTACCGGTCGTAAGCCGCGTCCACGGCACTCTGCCAGGAGAGGTAGATCTCGCGCATGGCGTGCTGACCCACCTGGTGGAGCCGAATTAGATCCGGGCAGACCTCCTTGAGCAGGGCAGCCATGGCCTCGGCGCTCTCCTCGATGAGGAAGCCGTTGCGCCCGTCGTCGATGCCCTCGGCAGCGCAGGAGCCCCGGACGAGCACGCACCCCAGGCCGCAGGCCGCCGCCTCCCGGACCACCAAGCCGTTGGTGTCGAAGGTGGAGGGGAAGAGGAACAGGTCCGCTCGGGTGTTCCAGGCGCGCAGGGCCTCCCGATCGTAGACGGGGCCCACAAAGATGCACCGTTTCTCCAGCCCCAGCGTCCGGGCCTTCTCCTCCATCAGCTCCTTGTCCGGGCCCTTGCCGATGAACACCATGCGGAAGTCCTGCCCGGCGTCCATGAGGAGCTTCAAGGCGTCCAGGATCAGGGGCAGGCCCTTGTAGGTCATCATCCGGCCCACGAACAGCAGTACGGGCACCCCCGCGGGCAGGTCGTAGCCGGCGGTGACCTTCGCCACGGTCAGATCGTCCACCCGGCCCCGGGCGAAGTCCACGCCGTTGTTCATGACCCGATAGTCGCCCGTGTAGCCCAGGGACTTCAAATTCTCCCCGGCGCCCCGGCTCACCACCCAGACCTCGTCCGTCGCTTCGATGTTGGCCACCATGACCCGTATGGTCTCCTGGGCGGCCACGGGCAGCTTCACGGCCCGGTGGATGTCGATGTCGAACTTGGTGTGGTAGGTGAACACCAGCGGGGCCTCGGTCCGCTCCCGGAGGAGCCGCCCCAGGATGGTGGAGGCCACGGGGCAGTGGCTGTGGATGATGTCCGGCCCGAAGGCGGAGAGCCCCTCCACCGCCTTCTCCGAGAAGGGGTACCCGGCCCGATAGCCGCTCATGAGGGCGGTGGTGTCCAAACTGGGGTAGGCGACCACCTCATAGGGGTACTGTTCGTAGTGGGCGTCCGGGTACGCCGGCGTGCCCACGGCCACCTTCGCGCCGTGGTCCTTCCCCAGATGCTCCGCGTAGTTCAGCACCACGTTCACCACCCCGTCGATGGCCGGGGGAAAGGAATCGTTCAGCAGACAAACCTTCATGGCTTCACTTCCTTTTGCTTCATTGGGCATAGTATACCACATTTTTTCCTTTGCCGCTTTTTCTTTTCAGTGAAAATAAAAAGCGGCGCAAAAAGAAAAGCACAGGGATATAACGGTGAATATCGCGGAATTTGTGTAGGGGAAGGGCTTGCCCTTCCCGCATAAATAAAAAGGGGGAACGGCTTTTTGCAGCCATTCCCCCAAATCCTTCCTGTGCTTCTCTTTTTTCGGTTTCTTTTTTCTCTTCACCGAAGAGAAAAAAGGAACGAAAGAGGAAACTCAGATCGAGATATCGTACGCCACCTTGTACATGTAGGGGTCGATGCCCTTCTTCATCTGCAGGGCCTCGTCGATGGGGATGGTGACGATGTGGGAATCCCGGTAGCAGACCACCAAATTGGTGTGGCCCGCGGCCAGCTCCTCCACGGCGGTGTGGCCCATGCGGGCAGCCATGACCCGATCCCGGCCCGTGGGGTTGCCGCCCCGCTGGATGTGGCCCAGGATGGACACCCGGGCGTCGATGCCGGTCTCCTCCTCGATGCGTTTGGCGATTTCGTCGCACCGGCCCACGCCCTCGGCCACCACGATGACGAAGTGGCGCTTGCCCCGGTACTTGCCCTGGCGGACCCGTTCGATCACGTCCCGCTCGAAGTCCACCGGGAACTCGGGCACCAATATGGCGGTGGCGCCTACAGCGAGGCCCACGTATACCGCCAGGTGCCCCGCGTGCCGGCCCATGACCTCCACGATGCTGGCCCGCTCGTGGGACTGCATGGTGTCGGCCAGCTTGTCGATGCACTCGATGGCCGTGTTGGCTGCGGTGTCGAAGCCGATGGTGTAGTGGGAGCAGCCGATGTCGTTGTCGATGGTGGCAGGCACGCCCACGGTGTTGACGCCCGCGGCGGACAGTTTCTGGGCGCCCCGGAAGGTGCCGTCGCCGCCGATGGCGATGACCCCGTCGATGCCCGCGTACTTGCAGGTGCGGACCGCCTGCGCCACCCCCTCGGGGGTGGTGAACTCCTTGCAGCGGGCGGTGTAGAGGATGGTGCCGCCCCGGTCGGAGAGGCCGTTGACGGAGCGGGCGTCCATCTCGAAGGTATCCCCCTGGATGAGGCCGTTGTAGCCCCGGTGGATGCCCACGGGGGTGATGCCCCGCTGCAGACAGTTGCGGACGGCGGCGCGGATGGCCGCGTTCATGCCCGGCGCGTCTCCGCCGCTGGTGAGAATGCCGATACGTCTTACGATCTTATCCATGTTCTTTTGCCTCGACGTGAAAGATTTTTGTCCTCGGTTGTCTTTTATTGTTCCATGAGCCCTTCGTAGAGCTGCTTGTACACCAAAGCGGACTTGTGCCAGGAGAAGTCGGTGTTCATGGCCCGCTTCACCAGCCGATCCCACAGCTGTTCGTCGTGGAAGTAGTACACCGCCCGCTCCACGGTATAGAGCATGTCGTGGGCGTTGTAGTTGGAGAAGGAGAAGCCGTTGCCCTCGTCCGTATACACGTTGAAGGGCTCCACGCTGTCCTTGAGGCCGCCGGTTTCCCGGACGATGGGGATGGACCCGTACCGCATGGCGATCATCTGGGAGAGGCCGCAGGGCTCGAACTGGCTGGGCATGAGGAACATGTCCGTGCCGGCGTAGACCCGGTGGGCCAGGGCTTCGTTCATCTCCACCCGGGCGGCCACCCGGCCGGGGTACTTGTTCTGAGCGTTGCGGATGAAGTCCTCGTAGTGCTGGTCGCCCTTGCCCAGGAACACGATCTGCACATCCTGGCGCATGATGTCGTCCAGCACCCGCTCGATCAGGTCCAGGCCCTTCTGGGCGGTGAGCCGGGCGATGAAGCCGATGAGGGCCGCCTCGGGCCGCACCTGCAGGCCGCACTCCTGCTGCAGGTCCGCTTTCAGGATGGCCTTGCCCCGCCGGTTGTCGGCGCTGAAGGTAACGCGGAGGAACCGATCCCCCTCCGGGTCGTAGGCGTCGGTGTCGATGCCGTTCAATATGCCGGAAAGGATGTGCTGCCGCTTCTTCATAAGGCCGTCCAGCCGCTCGCCGTAGTAGGCGGACTTGATCTCCTCCGCGTAGGTGGGGCTCACGGTGGTGACCCGGTCGGAGAACACGATGCCGCCCTTCATGCAGGAGAGGAGCCCATAGAACTCCAGGTTCTCCGTGGAGAAGTAGCCCTCGTTCAGGCCCAGGTAGGTGTTGAGCCAGTGGAAGTCGAAGAGCCCCTGGAACTTCAGGTTGTGGATGGTGTAGACCGTGCGGATGGCCCGATACCGCTCGTCGATGCCGTACTGGGCCCTGAGGAGCACGCTCAACAGCCCGCACTGCCAGTCGTTGCCGTGGAGGATGTCCGGGAACCAGCCGATCCGGGGCAGGGCCTCCAGGATAGCCCGGCAGAAGAAGGCGAACCGATAGCCCTCGTCCTGGTCGCCGGTGTAGACCCGGTCCCCGCCGAAGAGGGCCAGGTTGTCCACGAAGTAGTACCGGACCCCGTTCTCCACGATGGTGTCGATGCCGCAGTAGACCCGATCGCTCCCCATGAGCACGGTGAAGTCCACCACGTGCTCCATGGAGCAGATGTAGGTGTAGGGGATCAGCCTATACTTGGGCAGGATCACCCGCACGTCCAGACCCTCTTGGTTGAGGGCCACGGGCAGGGCGCCCGCCACGTCGGCCAGGCCCCCGGTCTTGATGAAGGGCATGGCCTCGCTGGCGCACAGGAGCACCTTCAACGGCCCCTTCTCGACCATAGGCTCCGCCTGGGGGACGATCTTTTCGACCACCAGCTTCCCTTTGGAGGAAGGGGGCCGCTTCATGGCTTTTGCAGTGCTCATACGGTTTGATTCTTTCTGATCACGATGGGGAAGTTGTCGTAGCCCTGGAGGTTCCGACCCGGCAGGATCTTCACGCCCTTGTCCAGGATCACATGGTCCAGGAGGACGTTCTCGCCGATTTCAGCGCCCTGCATGACGATGCTGTTGTAGATGCGGGCGCCGGGCTTCACGTGAACGCCGCGGAAGAGGATGGAGTTCTCCACCAGCCCCTCGATGACGCAGCCGTCGGCCACCAGGGAGTTCTTCACCTGGGCGCTGACGGTGTAGCGGGCGGCCACCTCGTCCTTCACCTTGGTGTAGATGGGCCGATGGGCGTTGAACAGTTCCGCCTGCACGTCCGGGTTCAGCAGGGCCATGCTGCCGGCGAAGTAGCTCTCGACGGACTCCAGCCGGGCCAAAAAGCCCTCGTACTTGAAGCCCATGATGTTCAGCGTCCGATACTTCTTCAGCAGGATGTCCCGATGGAAATCGTACTCGCCCCGGGCGTAGGCCTCCTCCACCAGGTACTCCAAAAGCTCCTTCTTGAGGATCATCACGTCGGTGCTGCGGTTCACGCTCCGGGGCCGATAGGCGTCCAGCTCCATGTCCGTGACCCGGCCCTTCTCGTCCATGATGAGCCTCAGATCCTGGCTCTGCTCCTCAGGGCGCAAGGATCCGTCCTCGGCGTAGAGGATGGTGATGTCCGCGCCGGTGGCCACGTGCTGCTCCATCATGGCCACCAGATCCACGTTCATGACCACCCGGGGCCAGGCCAGGACCACGTAGTCCTCCTGGGTCCGGCGCACATAGCCCATGACGGACCGGATGGCGTCGATGGCGCCCCGGAAAACGCCGGCGTTGTCCTTGGTCATGAAGGGGGGCAGGATGAAGAGGCCGTCGCGCTTCCTATGCAGGTCCCACTCCTTGCCGGAGCCCAGATGGTCCATGAGGGAATGATAGTTCTTCTCCGTGACCAGGCCTACGCTGGTGATGCCGGCGTTGACCATGTTGGAGAGGGTGAAATCGATGAAGCGATACCGGCCGCCGAAGGGGACCGCCGCCGCGGAGCGGGACAGGGTCAGATCCTTGAGGTGGGTGGACCGATCAGCGGTGACGATGAGGCCGAATGCGTTGTTGGTCATAGCTTACGCCTCCTTTGCGGGCTGGTGGGGGTTCTCGGCGTTGACCACGGCCCCCTTGGCGAGGTACGCCCGCGGGGGGATGGTCACGTCGTTGCCGATGAGGGTGATGTCGCCGGTGAGCTTGTTGTTCACCTTCTCGCCGGGGCGGACGGGCCCGCCCACCATGGAAAAGTCGCCCACCACGGAGTTCTCGCCTACGATGGCCTTCTCCACGGTGACGTTCTTGCCCACCATGGCGTTGGGGAAGATGATGCTGTCCTTCACCACGGCCCCCTTCTCGATGCGGGCGCCGGAGAAGATGACCGAGTCGGTCACGGTCCCCTCCACCACCGCGCCTTCCGCCACCAGGGCGTTGGTGACCTGGCCGGTGAGGCCGATATAGTGAGGCGGCATGACCGCGTTGCGGGTGTAGATGCGCCAGCTGTCGTCGTCCAGATCCAGCACCGGTTTCTGGCCCAGCAGGTCCATGTTGGCCTCCCACAGGCTCTGGATGGTGCCCACGTCCCGCCAGTAGCCCTCGAAGGGATAGGCCACCATGACCTCGCCGCTTCCCAGCATGTTGGGGATGATGTTCTTGCCGAAGTCGTTGCTGGAATTGGGATCGGCGTCGTCCGCCTCCATGTAGGCGCGAAGCTTCTTCCAGTCGAAGATATAGATGCCCATGGACGCCAGGTTGCTCTTGGGCTCCTTGGGCTTCTCCTCGAAGGACTGGATGAACCCGTTCACGTCGGCGTTCATGATGCCGAAGCGGTGGGCCTCCTCCCAGGGCACCTGGAGGACCGCGATGGTGGCCGCCGCCTTCTTCTGGCGGTGGAACTTCAGCATCTTGGCGTAGTCCATCTTATAGATGTGGTCGCCGGAAAGGATGAGCACGTAGTCGGGGTCGTACTGGTCCACGAACTCCCGGTTCTGCCAGATGGCGTTGGCGGTGCCGCTGTACCAGTGGCCGTTCTCGCCCTCCGTCACGTAGGGGGGCAGCACGAACACGCCGCCGTAGTTCCGATCCAGGTCCCAGTGCTGGCCGGTGCCCAGGTACGAGTTGAGGGCCAAAGGCCGATACTGGGTGAGGACGCCCACCGTGTCGAAGCCGGAGTTGACACAGTTGCTGAGGGGGAAATCGATGATCCGATACTTGCCGCCGAAGGGGACGGCAGGCTTGGCCATGTTGGAGGTGAGTACGCCCAGCCGACTGCCCTGGCCGCCGGCTAAGAGCATGACCACGATCCGTTTTTTCATCCTTGAGTCACATCCTTTCCGTCGTTTTTCTTGGTGAACTTATAATACATCCCGCAGAACGGGAACAGGTCCGTCTTGACCATATAGGGGAACCGCAGCCCCGGGACGCCGGGCTCGGTGACCAGGGCCCTGTTCTGGGCCGGGGGCAGCTCGCCCGTGGAGAACACCGGCTCGAAGCTCCCTTCCTCCGGCACGGGCAGGGTGTAGCCGGGCCGGCAGACGGGGGTGAAGTTGAACACGCACAGGAGCGTCTCGTCCTTGCTCTTCCTGAGGAAGGCCACCACGGAAGTGTCCTTGTCGTCCACCACGCTCCACTCGAAGCCGTCCCAGCCGTCGTCCCGCTCGTAGAGGGCCGGGTTGCTCTTGTAGAACCGGTTCAGGCCCCGGACGTACTGGCGGAACTCCTCGTGCTTGGGGTAGGAGAGGAGGAACCACTCCAGGCTCTCGTAGAACCGCCACTCGATGAAGGTGCCCAGTTCCGTCCCCATGAAGGTGAGCTTCTTGCCCGGGTGGGCCATCTGGTAGGTGTACAGAAGCCGCAGCTGCTGGAACTTCTCCTCGTAGGTGCCGGGCATCTTGTTCAGCATGGACTTCTTCCCGTGGACCACCTCGTCGTGGGAGAAGGGGAGCACGTAGTACTCGGAGAAGGCGTAGGTCAGGCTGAAGGTCAGCTTGCTGTGGTGGTACTGGCGGTAGATGGGGTCCATCTCCATGTAGGAGAGCATGTCGTTCATCCAGCCCATGTTCCACTTGAAGTCGAATCCCAGGCTGTCGTCATGCTTGTTGGTGACCATGGGGAAGGCGGTGGATTCCTCGGCGATGAGGAGCTTGCGCCCGGAAAGGCCGTGGACCGCCCAGGACAGGTGCTTGAACAGGGCGATGGCGGAGAGGTCCTCCCGGCCCCCCTGGCTGTTGCGGAGCCAGTCGCCGCCCTCCCGGCCGAAGTCCATGTAGAGCATGCAGCTCACCGCGTCCACCCGCAGGCCGTCCATGTGGCACTCCTCCAGCCAGTAGACGGCGCTGGAGGTGAGGAAGCTTCGGACCTCGGGCTTGCCGTAGTCAAAGAGGAGGGTGCCCCACTGTTTCATGTCGCCCCGGCGGGGGTCGGAATACTCGTAGCAGGGGGTGCCGTCGAAGAGACGAAGACCGTGGTCGTCCCGGGTGAAGTGGGCGGGGACCCAGTCCATGATGACGCCGATGCCCAGCTGGTGGGCCTTGTTCACGAAGTATTTGAGGTCGTCCGGGGCCCCGTAGCGGCTGGTGGCGGCGAAGTAGCCCGTCACCTGGTAGCCCCAGCTGGGGTCGTAGGGATAGGCCATGAGGGGCATGACCTCGATATGGGTGTAGCCCATGTCCTGGACGTAGGGAAGGAGCTCGTCGGCCAGCTGCCGGTAGGAGAGGCCCTCCTTCCAGCTGCCCAGGTGGCATTCGTAGATGTTCATGGGGCTGGCGTGGGCGTTTTTGAGCCCCGCCAGATAGGCCTCATCCTGCCAGGGATAGGGGTCCGGGTCGTAGACCAAGGAGGCGGTGCCGTGGGGCTCCACCATGCGGCCGTAGGGGTCCGCCTTCATGATGACGGTGCCCTCGGCGCGGGTCACCACGTACTTGTACTTCTGATAGGGCTGGGCGTTTTCGATGACGGCTTCCCACAGCCCGTCCTGGCGGCGCCAGGCGGGGTTCTGGGTGTAGCTCCAGCCGTTGAAGTCGCCGGCCACGGTGACGAAGCGGGCGTTGGGCGCCCAGATCATGAAGCGGAACCCTCGCTCCGCCCTGTGGCAGCCCAGGAATTGATAGGCGCGTATGCACCGGCCTTCGTAAAAATCTTTGATCGGATCGCTCATAGTACCCCCCAGCATATAGTTACCCTAAGTGTATATATATCATATCATCGTTCCAAACATTTGCCAATACCAAATTCACGCTTGCGGGCGGAATCCTGGCGGCGCAAGGGGGGTCTTGCCGCCCGGACAGGGAAATGCTATACTATACCCAAATGAAATGGAAACGGGACAAGCTCATACGCTACGGCGCGCTGGCGCTGGTGCTGGTGGTGACGGCGCTGAGCCTCCTGCTGTGGCTCCTGATGCGGGGCGACGGGCGGCTGGAGGCGGGCCTCAGCCTGCCCCGCACCTCGCCCACGGTACCGCCCACGCCCACGGCCACCCCGGCCCAGCTCAGGGTGACCCCGGCGCCTACGGTCATCCGGGTGCAGGTGCCTCGGGAGTACCCGCCGGAGGCATTGGACCTGGTGGCGGATGGGCGGGTGCTGTTCACGGCCCAGAACGCCGAGGAAGGGCAGCAGGCGGTGGAGCGGTATCTCCAGGAGACCGCTCAGCTGGGTCTTGGCGACGACCAGCGGCTGATCCGGGCCGGATTCGATCAAAACCTGTCCCTGGAAGCCCCCTCGGGCCGCGGGAAGCTGCTGAACCTGGAGGAGGCGGTGAACACCCTGAAGGCGGACGAGAGTCTGTTGCCCATCGTACGGACCGTGGTCCGCTGCGTCATCGAACAGGGGCAGGTGGAGACCGTCACCCAGGAGAACGCCCGGCTCGCGGCGGGCAGCCGCATCTATCGGACCATGGGCGTCTATCCCTATACGCTAACCTATTATGAGACCGTGTACCGGGGCCAGGCCGCCTTCTCCGAGGTGAAGACCAACGAGTTCGTGGTGGGCCAGGGAAAGGTGGATCAGCTCGTGGAGAACGGGAGCTGGGCCATGGAGGCGGCTTCCCCCGAAGCGGGCCCCGAGGCACTGTCCATCGAGGGGTTCGACCCCATGTGGCCCGTGGCGGGGGCCATCAGCGCTTCCTTCGGCATGACGGACGGGGGCATGCGCTACGGGACCGAGATCTCCGCCGATAGCGTTGCCCGGGTCATGGCCCCCGAAGGTGGCGTGGTGATCTACTGCGGGACCCGGGGGGACATGGGCCTGGTCATTGACATCCTTCACGACGAGACCGGGTGCCTGTCCCGGATCATCGGCTGTCAGCGACCGTTGGTGGAGCTGTACCAGCGGGTGAAGAAGGGGGAGCAGGTGGCGGTGCTGCCGGAGCCTCCCAACGACGGGCGGCTGGTGACCATCCGCTACGAGCTCCTCATCCACGGCCTCCCCGAGAACCCGGAGAAGTACCTGCCGAAGATGTGAGAGGGCAGTTATCTTTTGCCGCTTTTTTCTCTTCGTGAAGGGAAAAAGCGGCGCAAAAAAGAGAAGCACGAGAAGAGCAATGGGAAGCACAGCACGAAGCTATACTTCCCATTTGCGTTTCTTTTGGGCACCTTTTCTTTACAAAGAAAAGGTGCGAAGCTTTCAATCCTTCTTTTAATCCAATACAGCGTGCAAAATGGCCAGGTATCCGTCCACGGCATCGTAGAGGTCCGTGAGGGCGATGTGCTCGTCCACCGTGTGGGCCAGGTTCTCCCGGGAGGGGCCGAAGCCGAAGGTGGGGATGCCCGCCTCGCCCGCGTAGTAGCTGCCGTTGGTGCAGAAGCTGTAGCCGGTGATCTTGGGCGTCAGGCCCCGCGCCTCCATGGCGGCCTTCACCCGCTGGGTCCGCTCGTCGGGGGCGAACCACCAGGGGGCGAAGAACCGTTCCGCTTCCACCGTCTCGCCGGTGGAGCAGACGGCGCTGCCCATGGGGTAGGACACCCGGGCGTTCAAGGTGGGGTCCAGTTCCTTCTGCCGGTCGATGATGGCCTGGATGGGCTTGAGCACGCTCTCCCGAGTCTCGCCCACCAGCAGCCGCCGGTCGAAGGTGGCCCGGCAGTAGTGGGGCACCACGGAGGCGCCGGGGTAGGGAGCAGACTTTATGTCCGTCAGCACCAAAATGCCGTCCCCCACCATCCGGGGGTCCTTGGTGGGCGGGAGCTTCAAGATCTCGTCGATGAGGGCGCACATGTGGGCGGCGGCGTTGACGCCCTTCTCCGGGTTGGCGCTGTGGCAGGGCACGCCAAAGGTCTCCAGCACGATCTCCGCCCGGCCCCGCTGGGAAAGCTTCAGATTCCCCTCGGAGGCCTCACCGATGACGACCAAATCCGGCCGGACCCGCTTTGCCACCTCCTTGGCGCAGACGCCCTCGAAGCACTCCTCCTGGACCACTCCGGCGAACCAGAGCTCCCCGGCAAAATCCCGGCCCCTCTCCCGGAGGTATTGGGCGGCGGCCACGGCGAAGGCGGCGTCCGCCCCCTTCATGTCGCTGGTGCCCCGGCCGTAGAGCTTCCCGTCCCGGATTACGGGCTCGAAGGGGGGCGTGGTCCAGTCCCCCGCGTTGTCGGCGGGGACGGTGTCCATATGGCCGTCGAACAGGAGTCGGACGCCGGGCCGGGTCCCGGCCACGCCAGCCACCAGGTCCCCGTACCGGTCGATCTCCAGGGTGGAAAAGCCGTTTTCGGCCAAATACCTCTTCAAAATGTCCGCCACCCCCTGCTCCCGGCCGGACAGGCTGGGGCAGGCGATGAGCCGCCGCAAAAGATCCAACGTTTCCCGCTGCAAATCTTCACCGATCATCTGTTTCCCTCCAATACGTTTCCTGCTTGCACGCCGGTGAGCCGCTCGTTCTCCAGGGCGATCCGGCCGTTCACGATCACATAGTCCATGCCCTCGGCCCGCTGCGCCGGCTGATCGTAGGTGGCGGTCACGTGGACCCGCTTCGGGTCGAACACCAGCACGTCCGCGTCCGCGCCCAGGGCGATGCGGCCCTTGTGCTTCAGCCCGTACCGGTCCGCCGGCCGCCGGGTCATCCGGTTCACGGCCTCCGGCAGGGTCAAAGCGTGCCGCCCGTTCACGTAGGTCTCGATTACCTGGCTGAAGGCTCCGTAGACCCGGGGGTGGAGCTTCCCGCCGGTGGGGAAGGTGGCGTCGGAGATAGAGTAGGCGAAGGGGCTCTGCAGGATCCGGGCGATGTCCTCTTCCGCGGTGATGAAGTCGATCATGGTGACCTCGCAGTCGTTGTCCCGCAGAAGGTCCAGGGCGAAGGTGGCCGGGTCCTTGTCCCCGGCGGCCTCAGCGATGGATTTGCCCACGTAGGGGGCGTCCTCCGGCCGCTTCAGGGCAGAGACGAAGATGTTCTCCCAGCCCACCAGATACACGTAGTTGTCGAAGTCCCGGCCGTTTTCCAGCCGGTCCAGGAGGCGCCTGCGGGCGGCGCTGTCCCGAAGCCGCTCCGTGATGGCGGCGGGGCCCCCCTGCAAAAATTCCGGCGGCAGGATGTGGATGAGCTGGGTGCTGCCTGCGGTGTAGGCGTACACGTCGCAGCAAACGTCCAACCCCGCCTCCCGGGCCTGGGCGATCCGGTTCAGGGCCTGGGGGATGAGCCTGCCCCAGTTCTCCCGACCGCTGCCCTTGAGATGGCTGATCTGGAGGGGCACTCGCAGGGCCTTGGCCACCGAGATCATCTCGTCGATGGACGGGAGCAGCTTCATGGCCTCCTCCCGCATGTGGACGGACAGGACGGTGTCCGTGTTGCGGATGGGCTCCAGGGCGCGAATGAGCTCGTCGGTGGTGTAGTAGCACTCCGGCGCGTAGCCCAGACCCAAGGACACGCCCGACGCCCCGTGGTTAAGGGACTGCTCGAGACGCCGATGGATCTCGGCATAGTCCTGGTCCTCCAGCCGCAGCTTTTGAAACCCGGCCACGCTCGCGCGGATGGTGCCGCCGCCCGCCAGCATGAGGGCGTTCACGGGCAGGGGCCGGGCCTTCAGGGCGCTGAGGTAATCGGCCATGGTGTCCACGGGCACCCCCTCGAAGTCGCCGGTCACCGGCTTGAGGTAGGCGGCGATGGCCTCCCGGTAGGGCCCCGCCTGGGGGGCCAGGGACAGGCCGCAGTTGCCGTTGCCGACGGTGGTGATCCCCTGAAACAGGTCGCAATCCCCGTAGCCGGGCCGGAACAGGGCTCCGTCCGCATGACGGTGCAGGTCCAAAAAGCCGGGGCACACTATCTTCCCGGCGGCGTCGACGATCTTCGCCGCCTCCGCCTCCCGCAGGTCCCCCAGGGCGGCGATCTTCCCGTCCCGGACGCCCAGGTCCAGCCTCTGGGCCGGGCCGCCGCTGCCGTCTAAAACGCTGCCGTTCAAAATGATGATGTCGAACATATCCGCCTCTTTTTCTCGTTGCTGCCCGCAGTATACTCCTTTTCAACCGCCGATTCAATCCTTCGCCCGGTACACGTGCTGGAACTTGCCGCTGACCGGGTCCGGGCTGGGGGGCGTATCCGAGGGCAGGACCGCCACTCGGAGGCCCTTGCTCTCGAAGAAGTTTTCCAGGGACTCTTTCGCCGCCGCGAAGGCGGCCTCGGGCTCGTCAGACAGGACCCGCAGCTCCACTGCGTCCTCTCCCCGCTGGACCAGCTGGAACCGGCGCAGGGCCGGCACCTCCTCCAGCACCTTGTAGAGGGACATGGGCGCCACCCGGACGCCGCCCGAGAAGGTCAAGATATCGTCGGTGCGGCCTTCGATCTCCAGCCACCGGGTGGTCCGGCCGCAGGGGCAGGCCTCCTCGTGGACCACCACCCGGTCCGTGAGCTCGTAGCGGATAAAGGGCTGGATGAAGTTGGACAGGTTGGTGATGAACACCCGGTCGGACTGGACGCCGGAGGCCACGGGCTTCCCCTCCCGGTCCACGGCCTCCAGGATGACCCAATCCTCGTTGATATGCAGATGCCCCTCGGCGCATTCGCAGGCCAGCTCCCCGCCCTCGGTGCAGGAGTAGTGGGTCTGGACGTAGCAGCCGAACCGGTCCGAAAGCTTCCGCCGGACGGCGTCGGTGAGGCGCTCGCCGCCGGTGATCACCACGTCGGGATGGATGTCCAGCCCCGTATAGTCGGCCAGCAGGGCCAGGTTGGACGGGTAGCCGCTGAGCATGGCGGGCTGAAAGTCGTTCAAAGCCTGCACGATTTCCGCCTCGGGCCCGTTCACGTCCACGGTGATCTTGGTCTGCTTTCGAGGCATTTGCAGCTGCAGATACCGGGACATGCCGCAGGCCAGGTAGAACCCGTGGTCGGCGAAGACCCCGGCGGTCCGCTTGCCGTGGGCCATGAACCTCTTGAAATCCTCCTGCCGGGCGAAGGTCCGAAAGGCGGCTACGGCGGAGGCTACGTCCACGGCCCCCTTATCGTAGAGCACCACGGCGGGGTGGCCTGTGGACCCGGAGGTCTGAAAGACGAGATACTTCCCGTCCAGCATCCGCCCTACGTTGTCGATGTCCTTGGTGAAATCCCGGACCCGGGCCATGGTGACGGTTCGGTCCGTGACCACGTCGTCGAACCGCGCCATCAGCTCCGGCTTGGTCACGGGGGGCAGGTCCTCCATCGTCCAATCCGCCCTCAGCTCGGCGTACAACTCCCGGTAGAAGGGGCTGTTCTTCCGGGCGTACTCCACCAGGGCCCGCAGCCGCTTTCGCTGTATCCTCTTTAGCTTCTCCCGGCTCGCCCGGTCCTTCCCATAGGTCTTGGCCATGGTCGCAAGCAGGCTCATGGGTCATCCTCCCCTTGTTTGATACACAAAGTATACCCGATGGCGCTTAGATATTCAACAACACAAAAAGAGCCGGGGACCGGCTCTTTCGATACAAAGGCTTCCTTTACCGCCTCACGATCCGGTAGTACTCCCGGGCGGTGAAGCGGTAGATGCAGTAGTAGGCCAGGGCGAAGACGAGGAGGGTGAGGCCGCTGCAGAGGAGGAAGAGGCCCGTGTTGGAGAGGCCGAAGAGCAGCAGGATCTTCTTCGTCATGGGGAAGGCCCCGGCGGTGTGGCAGGCAGCGGCCAGGAGGGGCAGGAAGAAGACCGTGGAGACCTGGCTCCGGATGGAGCTCTTCACCTCCGCCTGGGTCATGCCCACCTGCTGCATGATGACGAAGCTGCGGGCGTCCTCGTAGCCTTCGGAGACCTGCTTGTAGTAGACGATGAGCACCGCCGCCATGAGGAACAGGGCCCCCAGGAACAGGCCGATGAAGAAGAAGCCGCCCAGGCTCGCCCAGAAGTCCGTGCGCCCGGCCCGGCAGTCTTCGGTGAAGTACCAGCTGCTACTTAGGGGCAGGTCCCGGGTCCCCACCGCCACGGAGGCGGCGAAGAGGCTGGCGTCCGCGTCCGGGGCCAGGTTGCAGCCCACGTACACCCGCAGGGGCCCGTCACTTGGGTCCCCCACCGGGTCCGCGCCGTCCGCCTGCGGGAGATAGGGCTCGATGTCGGTCCGGTTGTTGGCGTACTCCGTGGCGGGGGCGTAGAAGCAGAGGGCGGCGAAGTCCTTCATCTCCACGCCCAGCTCCGCGGCCTTGCGCTCGTAGAGGGCCTTCACCTTTGGCAGGTCCTCCGGCGCGCCGCGGTTCACGTAGGTCTGCACGTCCCGGCAGTACATCAGATCCAGCATCTCGTCCACCCCCACGTAGAGGCACAGGGTGGTGGACACGGTGACCAGCACCATGGTGGACAAAATGCAGATGGTGGCGAGGCCCGCCGCGTTCCGCTTCATCCGGTGGAGCATGCCCGAGACGGCGGTGAAGTGCCGGGTTTGGTAGTAATACTTCTTATTCTTTCGCAGGGCCTTGAGGAGGGCGATGCTCCCGGCGGTGAACAGGCAGTAGGTGCCCACGATCACCAGGACCACCGCCAGGAAGAAGAGCGTCAGGGCGTTGATGGGGTCCGACACCGTCAGGGACAGGCCGTAGCCCGCGCCCATGGTGAGAAGGCCCAGGGCGGTCAAAACCCATTTCGTTCGGGGCTCCCGCTCCCCGGATTCGCCGCCGTGCAAGAGCTCGATGGGCTTCACCCGATTGAGGCGCAGCAGGTTCAGCAGGTAGTTCAGGAGGAAGATGCCTCCGAAGACCACCGCCGTGTAGACCGCCGCGTCCCGGGGCACCTCGAAGCCGAAGGGCACCTCCGCCTGGATCACCGCACAGAGGAGGAGCAAAAAGAGCTTGGAGAGCAGCACCCCCAGCAGCAGCCCGCCCAGGATGCAGAGGAGGGCGGCGAATACCGTCTCCCAAAGGAGGAGCCGGGCCAAATGACGCTTCTCCATGCCCAGGATGTTGTAGAGCCCCAGCTCCCTCTGCCGCCGCTTCATGAGGAAGCCGTTGGTGTAGCAGAGGAGGGCGAAGGAGAAGAGAGCCACCACCATGGCCCCGAAGCCCAGGAGCCCCTGGACCGCGTTGACGCTCTTCAGGGCATAGATGCCCCGGTTCATGTTCAAAAACAGGATGTCGTAGAGCATGGCCGCGCTGACCATGCCGGAGAGAAGGTACGGCAGATAGAACTTGCCGTTGAGCCGCAACGACCGAAGGGCCAGCTGGGGATAGAAGCCGATCTTACGCATGGCCGTTCTCCTCGCTGGTCATGACCGTCAGGGTATGGGAGATCTCGGCGAACATCTCCCCCTGGGTCCGGTTGCCCCGGTAGAGCTGGTGGTAGATCATGCCGTCCCGGAGGAATAAGGTCCGCTTGGCGTGGCTGGCGGCGGTGACGCTGTGGGTGACCATCAGGATGGTCTGGCCCTGGGCGTTCAGGCTCTCGAAGACCCTGAGGAGGCTGTCGGAGGCCTTGGAGTCGAGGGCGCCCGTGGGCTCGTCGGCCAGCAGGATAGCGGGCTGGGTGATGAGGGCCCGTGCCACGGCGGTGCGCTGCTTCTGGCCGCCGGAGAGCTCGTAGGGGAACTTGTTGAGGAGCTCCCCGATGCCCAGAGCTGGGGCCAGGCGCAGGAGCCGCCCGTTCATCTCGTCGTAGCTCTTGCCCGCCAGTACCAGGGGCAAAAAGACGTTGTCCCGGACGGTGAAGGCGTCCAGCAAATTGAAGTCCTGGAACACGAATCCCAGGTTGTCCCGGCGAAAAGCAGTGAGATCCCGCTCCCGGACGCCGGCCATGTCCTCCCCGTTCAGCAGCACCCGGCCGCCGGAGGGGCGATCGAGAGCCGCCAGGATGTTCAGCAGGGTGGTCTTCCCGGAGCCGCTTTCGCCCATGATGGCCACGAACTCGCCGCTTTCCACGGCGAAGCTCACGTTTTTGAGCGCCTCCACCCCGGTCCCGCCCAGGCGGGCGGTGTAGACCTTCCTTAGATTCTTCACTTCCAACAGGGACATATCCGTTTCCTCCATCGTGCTTGATGGGACAAGTATACCCCCGTTCTCCGGGGGCTGCCATTTCGTTAGCTTACGGGAAGCTTACGGTTTTGTAAGATTCGTCATTCTGTGGGAAGCTCCGGTCGGGTCAGGTCCAGGATGACCTTCGTCCCTTTGCCCACCTCCGATTCGGCGGAGATCCGATGCCCCAACAGGGCACAGGCCCGGCGGCAGAGGTACAGCCCCAGGCCCGTGGTACGCTCGGCGGCGCGGCCGTTCTCGCCGGTGAAGCTCTTTTCGAAGATCCGGGGCAGCTCCTCCGGCGGGATGCCCACGCCCGTGTCCTCGATGATAAGGCGTTGGCCCTGGGCGTAGACGGACACACCCCCAGTCTGGGTGTACTTGAGGGCGTTGCTCAGGAGCTGACCGATGACGAACCCCAGCCACTTCTTGTCGGTGAGGACCGTGAGGCCCGTGGGTGTGAAGGACAGGGTCAGCTTCTTCAATATGAACAGCCGGGCGTACTCCTTCACGGCGGCCCGGATGACGGTATCGAGGTCGCATGCCTTCAGCACCAGGTCCGTGGTGTCGCTCCCCAGCCGCTGGTAGGTCAGCACCAGGTCCGCGTACTTCTCCATGCGGAACAGCTCCCCCTTCAGCAGCGCTCCGTCCGGCTGCCCGCTTTGGAGCAGCAGGTCCATGGCCGCCATGGGGGTCTTGATCTGGTGGACCCAGGCGGTGTAGAAGGTCTCCGCCCTATCCCGGTCCTGGGCGGCGCGGGCGGCGATCTGGCGCCGGTCCTCGTCGAGGGCGGTGAGCAAAGCTTGATAATCCGCCTCCGGGGCGTCCTGGGGCTCCGGCAGGGGCGGCAGGCCCTCGGGAAGCTGCACCAGGGCCCGCTGCAGGGCCCGGTGCTTCCGGCGATAGCGGAGGAACCCCGCTGCGAGGAAGCCGAGGCCCAGAGCGAGGCACAGCAGCAGGGCGTACAGGGCCCCTTCGAGGGGCGCCCGATACAGCAAAAGGACCGCCGCGGACACGGCCCCGAACAGAGCCAGCATCAGCAGCAGTCGTAAATGGGATTTGAGATAGGACAGGAACAGCTTCATAGGGCTTCGATGATGTACCCCTCGCCCTTGCGGGTGCGGATGGCGTCGAAAAGGCCCGCCCCCTCCAGCTTCTTGCGGAGCCGGTTCACGTTGACGCTCAAGGTGTTCTCGTCCACGAAGCTGTCCGTGGACCAAAGCCGCTCCATAAGCTCCTCCCGGCTGACGATCCGGCCCCGGTTCTCCAGGAGCATCTCCAGTATGCGGAACTCGTTCCGGGTCAGCTCCAGCCGCAGATCGCCCTTCACGAACACCCCCTCCCGAAGCCGCAGGGCACCGCCGCCCAGGGCGATTTCAGCCTGCTCCCGGGAGAACTCGTAGGTCCGCCGCAGCAGGGCCTGGACCTTGGCCGTCAGCACGTTCAGATCGAAGGGCTTGGGGATGAAGTCGTCGCCCCCCATGTGCATGGCCATGACGATGTTCATGTTGTCCGAGGCGGAGGAGAGGAAGATCACCGGCACCCGGGAGACCTTGCGGATCTCGCTGCACCAGTGGTAGCCGTTGTAAACGGGCAGGGAGATGTCCAGCAGCACCAGCTGGGGGTCGAAGGCGGAAAAGTCGTCCATGACCCGGGCGAAATTCGCTGCGGCCTTCACCTGCCAGCCCCAGCTTTCAAGGTGCTTCTGCACCGTCTCGGCGATGATCGGGTCGTCCTCCACCAGGAAGATACGGTACATGGATCAAACCCTCTATTGTTCCTTCGCCAGGTTCATGAACCGGGTGTACTCGCCCTGCCATGCCAGCTGCACGTCGCCGGTGGGGCCGTGGCGGTGCTTGGCGATGATGATCTCCGAGGTGTTGTCCAGGGAGGAGTCGTAGACCTGGGGCCGGTAGAGGAGGATGACCATATCGGCGTCCTGCTCGATGGAGCCGCTCTCCCGCAGGTCCGCGATCATGGGCTTGTGGTCCTGCCGGGTCTCGGGGCCTCGGTTCAGCTGGGCGAGGAGCATGATGGGTACGTCCAGCTCTCGAGCCAGCAGCTTCATGGCCCGGGTCATGTCGGAGACCTCCTGCTGCCTGGAGTCGCTCTTGCGGTTCCCCATGCCCGTGCCGCTCATGAGCTGCATATAGTCCACGATGACCAGGTCCAGCCCCTGCTTGGCCTTGAGCCGGCGGCACTTCGACCGGATGCTGGCCACGGTGGCGTTGCCCCCGTCGTCGATGCTGATCTTGCTCCGCTGCATGGGCTCCGCCGCGTCCATGAGCCGGCTCATCTCCTCGTCGGTCAACAGTCCCTCCTTGATCCGCTGGGAGTCCACGGAGGCCTCCGTGCAGAGCATGCGCATGACCAGCTGCTCCTTGCCCATCTCCAGGGAGAAATAGACCACGGAGCGGTTGTCGTGGAGGGCGGCGTACTGGGCGATGTTCAGGGCGAAGGCGGACTTGCCCATGGCGGGCCGGGCGGCCACGATGATGAGGTCCGACTTCTGCAGGCCGTTGGTCATGCGGTCCAGGTCCCTGAAGCCCGTGGCGACGCCGGTCAGCTTCCCCTGCCGGGCCATGAGGTCCCCGATCTCATTGAGGGCGTCGGGCACGATGTCCCGGATGGGGGCGATGGAGTCCTCGGTCTTGCGCATGGAGATGTCGTAGATCCGCTTCTCCGCCAGGTTCAAGCTCTCGTCCACGTCCTTGTCGTCGTTCATGCCGTCCCGGATCATCTCGTTGCCGGCGTGGACCAAGCTCCGCTGGACGCTGCGCTCCTCCACGATCTTGGCGTAGTAGCTCACGTTAGCCGCCGTGGGCACGAAGGCCATGAGCTCGGTGAGATACACCGCGCCGCCGACCATGTCCAAAAAGCCCCGGCGCTCCAGCTCCTCGCTGAGGGTGACCAGGTCCACGGCCTGGCCTGCGGTGCGGATGTTGGCCATGGCCTCGAAGATCCGCTGATGGGCGGCGCTGTAGAAGTCCTCCACGCGGAGCTGTTCCAGCACCAGTTCCAGGGCGTCCTTCTCGAGGAGCATGCTCCCCAGCACGGATTTCTCCGCGTCCAGATTGTTGGGCAGTACCCGTTCCAGTCGCTCTTCCACTTTATTTCTGTTCCTCGACGATGACCTTCAGATTGGCTTTGACCTCTTCGAACAGGGAGAGCTTGGCCACGTATTCGCCGGTGGAGCGAACGGTGTCCAGGCTGATCTTCTTCTTGTCCACGGTGAGGCCCAGCTGCTCCTCGATGGCGGCGGCCACCTCCTTGCCGGAGACGGTGCCGAACATCTTGCCGTTCTCGCCCACCCGGACGGGGACCTTCACCATGGCGTTGTCCAGCTTCTTCGCGAGCTCCCTGGCCTTCACGCCCGCCTCGAACTTCCGATGCTGGGCGGCGCTCTTCTGGATGTTCATGGCGTTCACCGCGGAGGAATCCGCCGGGGAAGCCATCTTCCGGGGCAGGAGGAAGTTGCGGGCGTATCCGTCGGATACGTTCACCACCTCGCCCTTCTTGCCGGTGCCCTTCACGTCCTGTTCCAACACGACTTTCATATCATTCTCCTCCTTCGGGTTCTTCTGTGGTTTCCTGTCGCTCCTGGGGCCGGATGCAGTCCTTCAGCAGGGCTACGGCCTCCTCCGCCGTTTTGCCCCGGACCTGGGCCCCGGCCATGGTCAGATGTCCGCCGCCGCCCAGCTGCTCCAAGATGAGCTGCACGTTGATGAGCCCGTAACTGCGGCCGGAGATGTTGATGTAATCGCCCATGTCCGCCAGGGTGAAGGCGGCCTTCACGCCCTTCACCTTCAAAAGCTCGTCCGCCGCCCGGGCCGCCACCAGCTGGGGCTCCTCGGCTCCGGGCTCGCAAATGGCGATGGCCACGCCGTCGTCACCGATCTCGGCCTTCTCCACCGTTCGGGCCACCTGGACGAAGCTGTCAAAATCGTTCTGGAACAGGGTCTTGACCAAGGTCAGATCCGCCCCGTTCCGCCTCAAATACCCCGCCGCCTCGAAGGTCCGGCTGCCCACGTTGAACACGAACTGCTTGGTATCGAGCTCGATGCCCGCGAGCAGGGCGCTGCACACGAAGCTGTCAGGCCGCACGGACTCGTCGTAGTACTGGAGCACCTCCGTGACCATCTCCGAGGCGGAGGAGGCCCGAGACTCCAGATAGTGGAGGGTGGGGTTCTCGATGTAGTCCGCGCTGCGGCGGTGGTGGTCGATGAGCACGATCTTCTCCACCCGATCGAGGAGGGCCGGGCAGTCGGTGATCATGGGCCGCTGGGTGTCCACCACCACCAGGATGGCGTTGGGTTTCACCATCTCCAAGGCCTCCGGGCCGGTGACGAGGAGCTTTTCGCTGAGCCCCAGCCGGTCCATCTCCGAGAGGGCGTCCGCCGTGGCGTCGTTCCGCTCCGTCAGCACGATGAAGGGCCGCACGCGGGTGTGGAGCACGCAGGTGGCGATGCCCAACGCCGCGCCCAGGCAGTCCATGTCCGGGTTCTTGTGGCCCATGATGAACACGTCCCCGCCGCCCTCGATGAGCTGACGGAGGGCCTTGGCGAAGAGCCGCATCTTGACCCGGCTCTGCCGGGTGTCCTGCTGCTTGCGGCCGCCGTAGAACCGGTAGTCGGCCCCGTCCCGGACCACGGCCTGGTCGCCGCCCCGGCCCAGAGCCAGCTCCATGGCGGTGCGGGCCCCCTCCTCAGACTGGGCGATCCTAGGCGCCATGCCCACGGCCACGGACAGGGACAGGGTGGAGCCGGTGCCCGTCTCCAGGTGCCGGGCCTGCTCCAGTAATTTAAACTTTTCCTTCTCGATCTTGGTGACCTCCGCGGCCTCCAGCACGCAGAGGAAGCGGCCGTTCTCGTACCGGCGGTAGATGCCCCCGGTCCGGCGGCAAAGCTCGGACACCAGGCGTTCCACCTCGGCCAAAACCGCCGTACCGTGGAACTGCCGATCTCCCGCCAGCTCCTCGTAGTTGTCCATGTACACCAGCATCACGTAGGGCATCTGCTCCGTGTACAGCCGCTGGTAGTGGGCGGCTTCGGTCCGATCCAGCCAGTACTGGAACAGGAGCTTTTTGCGGGTGTTGCTCCGGCGGACCGGCATGGTCATGACCTGGTAGTTGGTGCCGGAGAGCAGGATCTGCTGGACCGTGGGCTGGGTGGGCTTGAAGTTGGGCAGCACGTCCAGCACGTTCTTCCCGTCGAACACGGCGGCCAGGGCGTCGTTGCGCCAAACGATCTTGCCGTTCAGGTCCATCAAAAGCACCGGGATGTTCACCTTGCGGATCAGCTCCGAGGCGGCGGTGTCGTTGTCCGCGAAGACGGTGTCCATGAGCTGCTGCTGGCGCCTTGCCACGCCCACCAGCAGCAGGCACACGATCAACGTGACGAAGGCCGCCGCGCCCAGGCACAGGTACCCCAGCATCTGGTTATAATACCAGACCGCGCCGGCCAGAGCCAGCAGCGCCACCGCCAGGAAGATCAGGACCCCTCGATATCGTTTCATCGCTGTTCCTTTCCGGCCCGCCACCTGCGGATGACCCCCACGAGGCCCAGCAGCAGCAGTACCATTTGGAAGATCTGATACAGGAACACCAGCCCCGCCCCCATCACCAGCCCGTACAGGAGCCCGATGCGTTTTTGGGGCAGGCGGCGCTTCAGCATTGCGTACAGATAGTTGGCCCCCGAAAGGAGCAGGGGCAGGGCCCACATCTCATAGAGGAGCAGGCTCAGGGCCGACACCATGGGCGTGTCCGTGGTCACGGTCAGGATGGTCACGAGGAGGCTCGCGCCGCCCAGGATCATCACGTACACATAGGGGGCGGACCAGGTGCCGTAGGGGCCCAGGGGGCAGAGAGGCATGTCCTTCTGCCGCCTGTTGAAGGCGTGGAGCAGCAGCACGTTGATGAGGGCGTAGCCCCCCGCGAAGGCGAAGAAGCAGCCCACGATCAGCTCGTCGATCCGGCTCACCAGGAGCAGGGCCGTGTCGTGGAGGCTGGTGCCCTCGAACAGCACCGGCACCTCGGCAAAGTAGCTGCGGAGCGACGCGTAGGGGTCGCCGGTGGCCGCCAGATCCGGCACGCAGAAGATCAAAAACTGGCCGAAGGTCAGCAGGAGCGACACGTAGAGGACGCTTTGGAAGTTCCCCATGCGCTCCCTCTGGCTGAACCAGAGGACGCAGCCCGCTGGGGCCGACGCCCCCAGGATGCAGAGGCAGTTGAGGGGAGCGTAGCCCATGAGATAGCCGAAGAGGAACACCAGCGCCCCGGCCACCAGCAGCATCACCGGCCGAGTCCGAAAGGCCATGGCCGCCCACACCGCCGGGACCGCCAGCATGGTCAGCAGGAACAGGGGATAGTAGTATACCGAGCATCCGCCCATCACCGCGAAGCCCAGCCACAGGCCCCAGGTCAACCCATTCTGTTTTCCCCTGCTATTTTCCATGCAACCATTTTACATATATTGACGGCAAGAGTCAAATGGAAAATGGCGAGGAGCCCCGGGAGCAAAAAGTGAAATCCGCGCTTTGCGCGGGCTAAATTTGCGATGCAAGCGAAATCCACCTTCGGTGGGCTAAATCCGGCTGACGCCGGGTTAAGGTATGCGCCTTACGGCGAATGGAATCCCCCCCTTGGGGGGCTGGGGGCACCATAGCTCGGCGTCAGCCGGATTTCGCTGCGCCAAAGGCACAATTTAGCTTGCGCAGCAAATTTCGCTCGCCGCAGGCGAATATCACTTGACACCCGGCATGGTCGTGGTATAATACCTTTAATTTCGGGGTTGACCCGGGAAGCAGTACCCTCAAGGGCTGTCCTTCTTCAGAGAGCGCGTTCACCGGCTGCAAGGCGCGCGGGGGGCAGGAGGGGAAGACCGCCCGGCGACTCGAAGGGGACCGGCCCCATATCGCCGGATGCGAGTGATAAACTTGGGTGGAACCGCGCAAACCAAGCGCCCCAGTGCTGTTATGCAGCATTGGGGCTTTTAGTTTATATGAAGAAAGAGAGGAAACACGTATGATCATCACATTCCCCGACGGATCGCAACGGGAATACCAGAACGGCAGCACAGCCCTGGACATCGCCGCCAGCATCAGCCCCCGGCTTGCCAAGGCCACATTGGGCTGCGCCATCGACGGCGAGCGAGCGGACGCCTTTCGGCCCATCGAGCAGGACTGCTCCTTGAAGCTCCTGACCTTCGAGGACGCCGACGGCCGCTGGACCCTGCGGCACACGGGCTCCCATATCCTGGCCCAGGCCGTGAAGCGCCTCTTCCCCGAGACCAAGCTGGCCATCGGCCCCGCCATCGAGAACGGGTTCTACTACGACTTCGACCGGGACGAGTCCTTCACGCCGGAGGACCTGGACAGGATCGAGAAGGAGATGAACAAGATCATCGCCGAGAACCTGAAGGAGGAGCGGTTCGAGCTGCCCCGGGAGGAGGCCATCGCCTTCATGGAGGAGCGCCAGGAGCCCTACAAGGTGGAGCTCATTCGGGATCTCCCCGAGGACGCTGTCATCAGCTTCTATCGCCAGGGGGACTTCGTGGACCTGTGCGCGGGCCCTCACGTGGCCTCCACGGGCAAGGTGAAGAACGTGAAGATCATGTCCGTCGCCGGCGCCTACTGGCGGGGGTCTGAGAAGAACAAGATGCTCCAGCGGATCTACGCCACGGCCTTCGAGAAGAAAGCGGACCTCGATGAGTACATCCAGCGCATCGAGGAGGCCAAGAAGCGGGACCATCGGAAGCTGGGCCGGGAGCTGGGCCTGTTCATGCTGCTCGACGAGGGCCCCGGGTTCCCCTTCTTCCTGCCCAAGGGCATGGTGCTCCGCAACACTCTCATCGACTACTGGCGGGAGATCCACAAGCGCTACGGGTACGTGGAGATCTCCACGCCCATCATCCTGCGGCGGACCCTGTGGGAGCGCAGCGGCCATTGGGAGCACTACAAGCAGAACATGTACACCACCATCATCGACGAAGAGGATTTCGCCGTAAAGCCCATGAACTGCCCCGGCGGCATGCTGGTCTACTCCAGTGAGCCCCACTCCTACCGGGATCTGCCCCTGCGCTGCGGTGAGCTGGGCCTGGTGCACCGGCACGAGCTGTCCGGCGCCCTCCACGGCCTGTTCCGGGTCCGCTGCTTCACCCAGGACGACGCCCATATCTTCATGACCCCCGAGCAGATGAAGGACGAGATCAAGAACGTGGTCCGGCTCTTCGACGAGGTGTACTCCACATTCGGCCTCAAGTACGAGATCGAGCTCTCCACCATGCCCGAGGACCATATCGGCACCGTGGAGGAGTGGGAGCACAACCAGGACATCCTGAAGGAAGCCATCACGGACATGGGCAAAACCTTCGTCGTCAACGAGGGCGACGGCGCCTTCTACGGCCCCAAGCTGGACTTCCACATCGCGGACTGCCTGGGCCGTACCTGGCAGTGCGGCACCATCCAGTTGGACAGCCAGCTGCCGGAGCGGTTCGAGCTCGAATACGTGGGCGCGGACGGCGAGAAGCATCGGCCCATCATGATCCACCGGGTGGTCTTCGGCTCCATCGAGCGGTTCATCGGCGTCATCACGGAGCACTTCGCCGGCGCCTTCCCCACCTGGCTCGCCCCGGTGCAGGTGAAGGTGCTGCCCCTCACCGACCGGACGCTGGCGGTGTCCAAGGACATCGCCGATCAGCTGGACAAGGCGGGCGTCCGGGTGGAGGTGGATGATCGGAACGAGAAGCTGGGCTATAAGATCCGGGAGGCCCAGCTCCAGAAGGTGCCCTACATGCTGGTCATCGGCGATCGGGACGTGGAGAAGGGCGTGGTGTCCGTCCGCTCCCGCAGCAAGGGCGACCTGGGCGCCATGACGCTGGAAGCCTTCCAGGCCATGGTCCGGGAGGAGATCGCCACCAAGGCGCTGTAAGGATAATCGTTCTTTTGCCGCTTTTTCTCTTCGGGGAAGAAAAAAACGGCGGAAAAAGAGAAACCTGAGAAGAATAATGGGAAGTACAGCATTGGCCATACTTCCCATTTGTATTTTTGGGCGGACTCGTTTCTTTCAGGAAAGGGGAGCGAAGGGCTTCACCGGATCCGCTGCCCGAACCGGTCGAAGGTCTCCTTCAGGGCCCGTTCCGTGGGGAAGATGCAGCCAATCAGGGGGAATAGCTGGACGCAGATGAGGATCAGGGCCCCGTAGCCCACGGTGGGCATATCCCGGTTCAGCACCAGGAGCATCACGAGGAGCGATATGAACAGGGTCACCAGGCCCCATATGCGCCAGAGCCGGCCGATGTACCGCTGGGCGAAGTCCCAGGTATCGTCGTTTTTGCAGGACATGGCGGTCTTATAGCCGAATACGGAGTTGCGCTTGGGCGGCTTTTTCTCGAACCTGGCCCCAAGGAGCACCATGGTTAGCGGGGTCAGCGCCGCCATGGCGGTCATGAAGATCCAAAAACCCATGGGCCCACCTCCTTTTTTGCCAGTATACCATGGGCCTGTTTTTCCGTCAATGGGACTTAGTCTTGCCTGATTTGCCCTTTTGCGGTATACTTATATATACTTGGAGGTGTGTCCCTATGAACGATATCCGCTTCGTCGTCTCGCCCCGGATCATGGGGGAGGAAAAGTTTTTCGGACCGGGCATCGCCGTGCTCCTCCATCGGGTGGAGGAATATCATTCCATCCGCCAGGCCACCTTGTCCATGGGCATGGCCTATAGTAAGGCCTGGGCCATCATCCGCCGGGCCGAGCGGGAGCTGGGCTTCCCCCTGCTCGACACCGTCACCGGCGGCAAGGAGGGCGGCGGCGCCTCCCTGACGGCGGAGGGAAAAGCGTTCCTGAATAAATACGACCGGTTCTGCGCCCTGGTGAACGACCATGCCCGGGCGGATTTCGAAGCGGTGTTCGGCCCCGGGATCCCCGAAAAGGAATGAGGAAGATATGAAGAAGCTGACGGTTTTTGTTCTCTGTCTCCTATGGCTCATGGGCTGCGTGCCCGTGCCCGTAGGCGCGCCGCGGACCGGGGCGGCCACCCAGGTGCCCGCCCGCTACGAGACGCCCGCGCCCAGCGCCGTGCCGGAGACGAAGCCACTTAAGGAGGCGACGGCGCTGCCCGCCACGGCTGCCTCCAAGGCCACAGCCACGCCCAGGGTCATCGCCACGCGCAAGCCCACCGCCACCCCCAAGGCGACAGCCACGCCCAAGCCTACCCCCAAGCCCACGCCCAAGCCTACGCCCAAGCCCACGGCTACGCCCAAGCCCACGGCGGTCCCCGATCAGACCTACACCGGGACCTATTTCAAATTCACCGTGCCGGGCAGCTGGATGAAGGCCAAGACCCCCAAGGGTGTTTTCTTCTACCCGGACGCCGACGACACCCGGCACACCAGCTTCCTGTACCAGGAGGTAGAGAACGAAATGGGGCTCACGGAGACCAAGCTGGACATCGCCCTCATGTTCTCCTCCAAGGAGTCCGTCACCGCCATGGTGGAGGGGGCTCTGACGGGCAGCGGCATGACCAACTTCAAGCTGTCGCCGGTGACCGTCCAGAAGACCAAGCTCAACGGGCTCACCTGCTACAAGGGGGCCTCCGACATCACCCAGGCCGGGGAGACCTACGACTTCGTGGGCCATATCTTCCTCCGGGGCGACAAGATGGTCCTGTTCATCTGGGTGGGCGACCAAGCGAAACACGCCGCAGGCCTCAAGAAGGTCTACGATTCCATCGAGGCGATCAAATAGGAATTCATTTGCCGCTTTTTTCTCTTCCGTGAAGAGAAAAAAGCGGCGCAAAAAAGAGAAGCACAGATAAAAAACGTGGGAAGTACAGCGCAGAGCCATACTTCCCATTTGTGTTTCTTTTGGATGCCTTTTCTTTACAAAGAAAAGGCACGAATGCCATTAGTTTCCTATAACAACACTGGTCTGGCCGTCCAGGGTCAGGGAGCTGCCGTTGACGCCGGTGAGCTGGGCGGAGCCCAGGCCGATGGCGGCCCGGAGGGTCTTGAAGTCGCCCAGGGAGCTGAGGCCCACGGTCTGGGCGCTCTTGGTGGGATTGTGGAGCACCAGCACGGTGTTCCCGTCCAGGGTGGCGGTGAAGCCGCCCACCTTGGAATCCGGGATGGACACGCTCTTGTATTCGCCCCGGGCGATGGCGGGGTTGGCCTTGCGGATCATGATGAGCTTCTTATAATAGGTATAGAGGCTCTTCTCGTCCGCCTTCTGGTCCTTGACCCCCTTCTGGATCTGCTTGTCCCGGCCGTAGGTGGTGCCTTCGGGGTCCTTGGTGGTGTCCCCGTCCCCCCAGACCATGGCCAGCCGCCGATTGGCGTCGGTCTGGGCGCTGCCCCGGGAGCCCCGCATGCCCAGCTCCTCCCCGTAGTAGAGGAAGGGGGACCCGGGTCCCAGGATGTACATGTTGGCGGCCATCTGCATGTAGCCGGACTCCACGGTCAGATACCCGGCCACCCGGTCCGTGTCGTGGTTCGCCAGGAAGGGCACGAACATGGCGTCCGGGTTCTTGCCTTCGATGCTCTTGAGATACTGCTCCACGTACTTCGTGAGGGCCCCCGCGTTTCCCTGCTTGGCGGCGGTGGCGAAGCGCCCCTCGGACCCGGAGGCGGTGAAGTTGAAGCAGTTGGTGGCGGGGTAGTAGATGCCGGTGATGGCGTCGGGGTCCCAGACCTCGGCCACGGTGTAGAGGCCGGGATACTCGGCCCGCAGGGTGGTCAAATACTCCTGCCAGAATTCCATGCTCTTCTTGTGGTCCCCGAAGTATACGTACTTAGCGGCGTCGAAGCGGAACCCGTCGATGCCTCGGTCGAGATAGTACCGGGAGACCTTCAAAACCTCCTCCCGGACGGCGGGGTTGTCGAAGTTCAGCTCCGGCATGCCCCCGTCGAAGTTGCACTCGTAGTAGATATCCGTACCCGACAGGGCGGAAAAGGCCCGGCCCGCCGGCGCTTTCTCGCCTTGCTTATAATAGGTATAGAAATCGTAGTACGGGTCGTCGGTCAGCCCCTGCCGGTGGGCCTTGGTGAAGGCGCCGAACCAGGCGTTCGACCGGGCGGTGTGGTTGATGACCATGTCCAATATCAGCTTCACGCCCCGCTGATGGCAGAGGGCGATGAGCTCGTCCAAATCCGCCTGGGTGCCGAAGTCCGGATCGATCTCATAGTAGTCCGCCACGTCGTACTTATGGTAGGAGGGGGACTTGAAGATGGGGGAGAGCCAGATGCCCTCGATGCCCAGGGACTTGCCGGAGTTGGGGTCCCCGTCGTTCAGGTAGTCGAACCGATTTATGATGCCCCGAAGGTCCCCGATGCCGTCCCCGTTGGAATCGGCGAAGGAGCCCACGAAGATCTCGTAGAACACCCGGGCGTTGTCCGCCACGGCGTAGTCGGTCTTGAGCAGCGGATCGTCGATGACGTACTCCTCCGGCGGCGCGGCGGTGGGCGCCTCCGTGGGCGCCGGGGCCTCCGTAGGCGCGGGCGCTTCGGCGGCCTTCTTCTTGCAGGCGAAGCAGGATGCCAGCAGCAGCGCGGCCAGCAGCAGGGCAACTATACGTTTGACCATGGCTATTCCCCTCCAGATGGAAGTTTATATACAATGATATACCTATCGGGGGCGGGTTTGTCAAGATACAGCCTTTTCATCGGCCCCGATCTATGCTATAACTACAGGTATGGAACTTAACGCGCTATATGAATCGGAAGAACTGCCCCGGGCCCAGGCCGCCGAGAAGCGGACGAGCCGGGCCATGGGCATCGTGGCCGCGGCGGGCCTGGTCCTCTGCGTCCTCTTCTGCTGCTTCACCACCCGCAAAAACCAGGGCGTGACGCTGCCCCTCACGGTGGGGACCTCCATCCTGGCGGGCTGGGTCGTGATCTTCCTGTCCCACAGCCGGTTGGACCACGCCCGGGCCCAGGCCCGCCACGCCCAGCTCATGCTCACGGGCCCCCGGGAGACCTACGAGGGCCGGTTCGAAAAGCTGCCGGGGGTCTACCGGGTGAAGAAGGGGGTAGCCATCCGCAAGGTCCGCCTGCGGGAGGAATTCCACGAGACCATGCTCACCGTCAGCGCCGAAAAGGCGGACCGGCTGCCGGACGAATTCACGGGCCGGGTGGAGACGGTCTACGACTGCATCGTGGCCTTTAGGGAGGAGGGAGCGGCATGAAGGGCATTTTGAAAAACCTCCACCGCTACGTGCTCTGGGCCATCGTCAGCTGCGTCTTCTGGGCCTTCGTCATCTCCCGGATCACCGACGCTCCGGCGGCCAGGAAGCTGATCCTGTACGCGGATCTGGACGCCATGGACCGGCCGGGCCTGGTGGCGGCTCTCGAGGAGGAGATGCCCGAAAACATCCGCTTCGTGGAGCCCTTGCTGTTCGTGGACGCCATGTTCGAGCCCGCCAGCGTGACCAAGGGGGATATGTTCGTGGTCACCGGGGCCCAGGCGGAGGGGGTCCTCCAGGACCTGGCCGTCGTCGACAGGGCCGCCTTCCCGGGCCAGCGCTTCTACGAGTTCGACGGCAAGGCCTACGGCATCCTCCTTTACGACGAGGAGCAGGGGGTCCGCATCGCCGCCAAGTACCTGGCCTACGAGCCGGGGGAGATTTACTACCTCTTTTTCAACGCCAAGTCCGGCCACATCGCCCCCTGGAACGGCGACGACGATGCCGCCCTCCGCGCCGCCAGGAAGCTGCTGACGCTGGAGTGAAGGGCTTACGAACGGCCTTTTGTACGTCCTCCCGTATCCAGGGGGGACTTTTGATTTTCGCCGGATTTTTTCCTCCAAAAAATACTTCAAATTTTTAACAAATTGCCGCCCGTATAATTGACTTTTGTGTATCGTGGGTGTAAATTATATATACATCGTGGGGGAAGCGGCGGTGCTGTTGGCGTTTCCGCGGAACCCGGATGAAAAACGTACGGCATGAAAATGCACAAATCACAGGAGGAACAAGCATGAAAAAAACGTTAGCTATCGTACTCGCTCTCGTCATGGTTCTGGGTCTGGTCGCCTGCACAGGCAAGACCGAGACCACCGCGCCTCAGACTGGGACCGAGACCAAGACCGATACGGGCAGCAGCCCGCTGGCCGGCACCTATGACATCACTGTCTGGGTCGGTGAAGCCGCCGTCGATCTGACCAAGAAGCAGATCGAGGACTTCAACAAGAACAACGAACTGGGCATCACCTTCAACGCCATCGTCAACGGCGTGTCCGAGGCGACCTCTGCGGATCAGATGCTGGTCGACGTTTCCGTCGGCGCGGACATCTACTGCTTCGCCCAGGACCAGTTCGCTCGCCTCGTGCAGGGCGGCGCGCTGGCTGAGCTGGACGCGGAAGCGGCCAAGGAAGTCAAGGCTGCCAACGATCCCGTCGTGGTCGGCGCTGCCACCGCCGGCGACAAGATGTACGCCTATCCTCTGACCTCTGATAACGGCTACTTCATGTACTATGACAAGACCGTCATCCCTGAGGAAGACGTGGACTCCCTGGAGAAGCTGATCGAGGACTGCGAGAAGGCCCAGAAGTACTTCGCTTTTGAGACCAACACCTCCGCCTGGTACCTCGCTTCCTGGTTCTTCGCCACCGGCTGCAAGTCCGAGTGGACCACCGACGATGCAGGCAACTTCATCTCCGTGGCTGACGACTTCAACTCCGACAAGGGCCTCATCGCCGTCAAGGGCATGAAGAAGCTGGTGGATTCCAAGTTCCACGTGTCCTCCTCCTCCGGCGACGAGTTCGCTTCCGACGCGGCCATCGTGGTCACCGGCACCTGGAACTTCGAAGCCATCCAGAAGCTCCTGGGCGACCACATGGGCGTCACCGACCTGCCCTCCTTCGAGGTGGACGGCAAGGAGTATCACCTGGGTTCCTTCAACGGCTGCAAGCTCATGGGCGTCAAGCCCCAGTCCGACTCCATCCGGCTGCTGGCCCTCCAGCTGCTGGCCGAGTACCTGACCGACGAAGCCCGCCAGATGGAGCGGTTCAACACCCTGTCCTGGGGTCCCTCCAACCTGAACGCCCAGAAGTCCGACGCGGTCCAGAACAACCCGGGCCTCGCCGCTCTGATCAAGCAGAACCAGTACGCCATTCCCCAGGGCCAGATCCACGGCGCCTGGTGGGATATCGCCAAGGTCATCGGTGACGACGTGAAGGCTGCCACCGACGAAGCCGGCCTCAAGCAGGCTCTGCAGAACTACTACGACAAGATCTCCGCTCTGTTCACCATGACCGAGGAGGAGAAGAACGCCTGGTCCGTCATCGGCGCCATCTGCGGCAGCAACTGGGACAAGGACTTCCCCATGAAGGAGATCGAGCCGGGCGTATGGCAGTCCGAGCCCATGGAGCTCCATGCGGGCGAAGAATTCAAGGTCCGCAAGGGCGCCAGCTGGGATGAGAACTACGGCATGAAGGACGGCGTCACCGTGGCCGGCGGCATGGACAATGCCAAGGTCCCCGCGGACGACGTGTACACCATCACCATCGACACCAACGTTCCCGAGCTCAAGTTCGTCAACCAGGACGGCATCCTGCCTGAGGCCGCTCCCAAGGCTGAGACCGAGGCGGAGGATGTCTGGGGCGTGGTCGGCAGCTTCGAGGCCAGCGGCTGGGCCGATGGCAAGGACATCGTCATGAAGAAGGGCGACGACGGTCTTTACACCGCAGTGGTCGTTCTGAAGGTCGACAATGAATACAAAGTCCGCGCCAACGGCGAGTGGAAGAAGAACTACGGCTTCGATGAGGAAGGCAACACCAAGCTGGACGGCCAGACCAACGGCAAGATCACCGAGGACGGCACCTATCTCATCACCCTGGATGCCAACGAAGATGCGCCCGCTCTGACGGCCACCAAGATGGCGGTCTGGGGCGTGGTCGGCAGCTTTGAGGCCAGTGGCTGGGCTGATGGCAATGACGTGGCCATGACCGAGAAGGAACTGGGCGTTTGGGTGTCCGATCCTGTGACCCTTGCCGCGGGCAATGAGTTCAAGGTCCGCGCCGACGGTGCCTGGGCTGTGAACTACGGCGCGGATGACGGCGTAGCTACCCGGGATGGCGGAAACGTGAAGGTCGAGGCTGACGGCACCTATGTGGTGACCCTGGATCTGAACACCTTGACGCTGACCGCTGCGGCGCAGTAAAACAGAAGGAATGGAATTCGATCAAAAGATCAAGCCTGAACAGCTTTGATCGGATCTGATTTCATCGGATTTCGGTTGGAGCCGGAAACGGCTCCAACCGATTTTTTTAGAAAGAGGGGGACATATGAAGAAATACACTGATCTGGAGTATTTGCGGCTTTCCAAATGGGAACGGTTCAAATACCGCTTCCTCAGTTTCTTCGCCGCCATCCCCGTGGCCGTATGGAATCTCATCAAGGGCATCGGCGGCTTCTTCAAGAAGGTCGGGCTGGGCGTCGCCAACGAGGCGAAGGATATCTGGACCACCTTTGTGGAAGGCGACTGGAAGACCAAGCTTTCCTATCTCGTCATGGGCTTCGGCAGCATCGCCCGGGGACAGGTCCTGCGGGGCCTGCTGTTCCTGCTGTTCGAGGTCGTGTTCATCGGCTACATGGTGCTCATGGGCGCCGGGTACCTGGGCCTGCTGCCCACCCTGGGCACCAAGGGCCCCTATCAGATCACGGAGAAGATCGAGTATATGCCCGGCCGGTTCCGTGAGGTGGTCAAGACCGTCACCTACGCGGACGATCCCACCGTGGACAACTCCTTCAAGATCCTGCTCTACGGCGTGCTGACCATCTTCTTCATCGTGGCGTTCATCTACACCTGGCGGCTGAACGTGAAGCAGAACCGGATCGCCGAGGGCATCCTCAAGTCCGGCAAGAAACTCAAGAGCGGCAAGGACGACCTTCGTTCCATGGTGGACGATAAGTTCCACGCCACCTTGTTGGCGCTGCCTCTCACCGGCATCCTGCTCTTTACGGTGCTGCCCCTGGTGTTCATGATCCTGGTGGCCTTCACCAACTACAGCTCCGCCCACAACGGCGGCGAGACGGGCCTCTTCCACTGGGTGGGGTTCCAGAACTTCCAGACCCTGTTCTCCTGGGACGTGGGCGGCGTCAACTACTCCGCCACCTTCGGTGAGATCCTGCTCTGGACGCTGATCTGGGCCTTCTTCGCCACGTTCACCAACTACTTCCTGGGCATCGCCGTGGCCATGATCATCAACAAGAAGGGCATCAAGTTCAAGAAGGTATGGCGGACGGTGCTCATCATGACCATCGCCATCCCGCAGTTCATCTCGCTGTTGTACGTCAGCAAGATGTTCACGCTGAACGGCCTGTTCAACGGCTTCTTGATGGATCTCGGGATCATACACACAGCCATCGACTTCTGGGGCACGCCCACGCTGGCCCGGGTCATGGTTATCATCATCAACATCTGGATCGGCATCCCGTACCTGATGCTGATCGCCACCGGCATTTTGATGAACATCCCCGCTGACCTGTACGAATCCGCCAAGATCGACGGCGCCAGCGGCTGGAAGCAGTTCTCCAAGATCACGCTGCCTTACATGCTGTTCATCACGGGCCCGTACCTGCTCACCAGCTTCACGGGCAACATGAACAACTTCAACGTCATCTACCTGCTGACGGGCGGCGGCCCCCACGTGAATCTCAGCAACGGCGCGGGCAACCCCGGCGATACGGACTTGCTGATCACCTGGTTGTTCAACATCACCCAGAAGGGCTTCGGTGAGGACGGCGCCCAGTACTACCTGGCTTCCGTCATCGGCATATTGGTGTTCATCGTGGTAGCGGTCATCTCGCTGATCGTCTACAACCTGCTGCCCTCGGTGAAGAATGAGGAGGACTTCCAATGAAAAACAAGAATCAAGTTCCCGCGACCATCCTGATGGTCATCGGCGCCATCCTTACAGCTGGCGGCATCTTCCTGTTTATCAATCGGTTCAGTCCGATGTGGAGCTTCTCCCACAAGTACATGACGGACAACGCCATCTTCGTGATGCTGGGTATCCTGGGCATCTTCCTGGGCGTCGTGGGCCTGCTCCTGGCCAAGAGCCTCTTCAAGGAGGGCCGGGAGGTCCAGGAGGGCGAGGGCATGAAGCAGCACATGGGCATGAAGGCCTCCGCCCGGATCAGCAACACGGTCATCTACGTGCTGCTGGTGATCATCAGCATCGTGTGGCTGGCTCCGTTCTTCTGCATCGTGGTCCAGTCCTTCCGGGTGAACCCCACCGGCATGACTCGGTACCTGTTCAACAACCCGGACGCGGCGCTCAAAGAGGGCCTGACCATCAAGTTCGGCCTGGGCAACTATGAGCGGCTGTTCAAGGAGACCCAGTTCCCCCGGTGGTATCTCAACACCTTCATCATCGCGGTGGTGGTGGCGGCGGTTCAGACCATCATCGTCCTCTGCATGTCCTACACGCTTTCGCGGTTCCGCTTCAAGCTCAGGAAGCCCCTCATGCAGTTCATGCTGATCCTGGGCATGTTCCCCGGGATGCTCACCATGATCATCCTGTACCAGGTGCTGAAGGATATCGGCCTTGCGGGCGCCAACGCCATGCCCGGCCTGATCCTGGTGTACGTGGCGTCCTCCGGCATGGGCTACTACGTGTCCAAGGGCTTCTTCGACACGATCCCCAAGTCCCTGGACGAGGCGGCTCGGATCGACGGCGCCACCAGGGCGCAGGTGCTCTATAAGATCATCCTGCCGCTGGCGAAGCCGATCGTCATCTACACCGTCCTGACCGCGTTCATGGGCCCCTGGGGCGACTTCGTGTTCGCCAAGTACGTGACCGGCATCACGCCCGAAGCCTGGAACGTGGCCGTCGGTTTGCAGCAGTGGCTGTCCACCAGCACAAACATCTCTGAGAATTACACCATGTTCTGCGCGGGCGGCGTCATCGTAGCTATCCCGGTGGTCATCCTGTTCATGTGCTTGCAGAAGTACTACGTGGAAGGCGTCACCGGCGGCGCGGTCAAGGGTTAATCCCAAAGCGAGAAGAAAAGGAGAAATAGTATGGCAAGCGTAAAACTGACCAACGTAAAAAAGGTCTACGATAACAACGTGGTCGCCGTGCACGACTTCAATCTGGACATCAAGGACAAGGAGTTCGTGGTGTTCGTCGGTCCCTCCGGCTGCGGCAAGTCCACCACCCTCCGCATGGTGGCGGGCCTGGAGGAGATCAGCGGCGGCACCGTGGAGATCGACGGCGAGGTGGTCAACGACCTGCAGCCCAAGGATCGGAACATCGCCATGGTCTTCCAGAACTACGCCCTGTACCCGCACATGAGCGTGTACGACAATATCGCCTTCTCCCTCCGGCTCCAGAAGATGCCTGAGGACGTGATCTATTCCAAGGTCACCAACGCGGCGGAGATCCTGGGCATCACCGACTACCTCATGCGCAAGCCCCGGGCCCTGTCCGGCGGCCAGCGGCAGCGTGTGGCCATCGGCCGCGCCATGGTCCGGGATTCCAAGGTGTTCCTGATGGACGAGCCTCTCAGCAACCTGGACGCCAAGCTGAGGAACCAGATGCGTGCCGAGATCATTCTGCTTAGGCAGAAGCTGAACACCACCTTCATCTACGTGACCCACGACCAGACCGAGGCCATGACCCTGGGCGATCGGATCGTCATCATGAAGGACGGCTACATCCAGCAGGTGGGCACCCCCGCCGAGGTGTTCGAGAAGCCCACGAACCTGTTCGTGGCTGAGTTCATCGGCGCGCCCAAGATGAACATCGTCAAGACCGACCTGGTGAAGGAAGGCGACCGGTACTTCGTGACCCCCTGCGGCGCGAAGATCGAGGTCACCGGCGAGAAGGGCGAGCTGCTCAACGAGAAGAACATCCCCGGCGGCCAGATCCTGCTGGGCGTCCGGCCCGAGCACATGAAGCTGAGCTTCGAGGACGGCCCCGACACCATCCCCGCCCGGTTGGAGGTCAACGAGATGATGGGCAGCGAGCTGCACCTGCACGTGTACACCGAGGACGGCACCCGCTGGATCGTCCGCGTGCCGACCATCGACCTCACCGCCGAGCAGCGGGCGTCCCTTAAGAACGGCGCCCAGGTGCAAATCACCTTCGAAGGCAAGGTCATGCACTTCTTCGATCCCGAGACGGAGAAGAATTTGATCTATTGAGGAATTATTGAAAGTATGCACCCTTTCTTGAAAGAAAGGGTGCACCCAAAGAACTTTAAGAAGAGGGAGATGCTTCGCGGCACCTCCCTTAACTATTCCTGAGCTTTTCTTTTTCCGCCGCTTTTTCTTTTCACCGAAAAGAAAAAGCGGCAAAAGATAAATCTTAATCCCCCATCATTTCCCGCTGATCGACAGACGGATGGAGCCGGTGCCCGTATAGGCCTCACAGCGGCCGCCGGAGGTGCCTTCGGGCACCTTCACAGACCCGGTGGAGGACTTGGCGTAGAACACCTTCTCGGTCCGGATGGTGCCGGAGATGCTGCCCGTGTCTGCCTTCAGGTACAGGTTCGCCCCGTCCACGTCCTGGAGCCGGATGGATCCGGTGTTCTCCTCGCAGCGCAGGTCCCCGGCGCAGACCACGTCCGTCACCTCGATGGAGCCCGTGTCCGCCTCCAGCTCGGCGGTCTGGGGGGTCATGTTGGCGACCTTGATCCGGCCCGTGTCGTTGCTGATCTTCAGCCGCTTCACGTCCACGCCGTCCACCTCCACGGCGCCGGTGTCCGCGTCCACGTCCACCGTCTCGAAGGCCAGCCCGGGGACCAGGACCACCCGTCCCGTGTCCGCCTCCACCTGCAGCGATTCATAAGCCGCCGCGGGCAGGTACACGGTGACGCTGGGGGAATGGGTCAGGAGGCCGATGTTCATGCTGTCGAGCCACTTGTGATCCTTAGGCGCCCGGACGATCAGCGTGCCGCCCTGGACGGTCACGGTGTGGGGGTACTTCTCCTGCTCCACGCAGACCACCCGGCACCTGCCGTCGGTGGCGGGCTCCAGCCTCACGTCCGCCGTGTCGATGTCCAGCTCCACCCGGGTGAACCCTTCGCCCATGTCGTAGGTGTTGGTCACATACTGGGAGGTGTCCAGATCCCTGATTTTGAAGTTCACCACGCTCAAGCCCGCGAACACCAGCGCCCCGCCGATGGCCACCACCAGCACGGCGATCAAAATAGCGATAGCAGTCTTTTTCATTTTACCGTTTCCTCCTTGGTCTTCTTACCTACAAACAAAGATTTTATGCCGATCCAGACCCACTTGCACAGCTTCACCGTGCCCACGGTCAGCAGCTTCATCAACAGATACAGCAGCGCGCAGAGGCCCAGGCACACCAGCCCGCCGCCCAGCAGCACCAGCCCCTGGGGCACGTGGAGTCGAATGAGCTCGAAGATGCCCACGCCCACGGCCACCACGCCGGTCAGCACCACGCCCAGCACCGCCGCCCACAGGCCGATGACCACCGCCCACAGGGCGATGAACAGGGCGAACAGCACCGCGCACACCGCGATGAGTAGCGGCAGCCACACCGGCGCGCCCAAAATCAGCAGGGCGATGATCCAGCCGGAGCCGCCCTTCTTCTTGGTCTCCTGGACCCGAGTCTGAAAGATCTGGGTGAGGGGGGTCTCCTTGACCACGCTAGCCACGATCTCGTCCAGGGAGCCCAGGCGCTCCACGGCCTCCGCCTCGCTGAGCCCGTCCTCCATGGAATCGGCGATCAGCTCGCTGTAATACTCCACCGTGCGCTCCACGGCGTCCTGGGGCAGGCCCGCCATCCGATGGCGCAGCTCCCCGATGAATGCATCCCTGCTCATTATATTTCCATTCCTTTCATAGTAGTTTTGCCGGTTTCGCTTGCGAAATTGCTGCGCCGTTCCGCAGCAAAGGCACAAACTACAAGTGTGAAAAAGCCATGATTTTTCACACTTGCCCTCCCTTTGTGATGAACCGGTAGATGGACTCCATCTCATGCCAGTCCCGCTTGAAATCCTCGATCCGGCCCCTGCCGGCCTCGGTGATGTGGTAGTACTTTCTCAGCCGCCCGTTGTGTTCCACGGAGCGGACCGTCAGCAGCCGCCCCTCCTCCAACCGTCGTAGGATCGGGTAGAGGGTGGATTCGGAGACGTCCACATACGGGCGTATATCCTTGATGATCTGATACCCGTAGGAATCCTCCGACTGTATGGCGGCCAGGACGCACACGTCCAGCAAACCGCGCTTCATTTGAACATCCATACGTCTCATGCCTCCCTTCGCGTGATACTATACTACGCATAGTATAATATGTCAAGGGGTATTATTCCTTTTCGGTAACAAAACCGTTTGCCCTGCGGGCAGGGGGATCGGCCTATGCCGAGGCAAAAAAAGGTTCCGCCCCGGCGCGGGGAGGGACCGAAGATTTTTGCTTTACCGTCGGAGGTGTCAAAACCCGAAAACCCTTCCGGCAAAGCCCATCTCGTGGAACAGCAGGAACCGCCCCATAAAGGGCAGCAGGATGCTGACCGGCAGCAGGGCCAAAGGCCCATCTCCCAGGGCGAAGTGAGTGACGGTGAGCCGCTCCCACAGGCGAAAGACGCCAAAGCCCAGAACGGCTCCCAGGGTGTTCAAAATGAGATCGTCTATATCCGGGCTGCGGGTGTTGAGCAGCTGACTCATCTCCACCAGCAGTGACACGGCAAAGCCCAGCAGCAGCACCTTCCACAGGCGATCCATTCGCCACCATATCAGGGGCACCAACGCCCCTAAGGGAAGCAGCAGCACCCCGTTCAGCGCATACGCCACTGGATCGATCTCCCGGGAGAAGGGGATCAGGTTCACCTGCGTCAGCCGCAGTTCACCGCGAAAGCGCAGCCATTCAAACAGAGTGCCTGCGCCGGTCACGTGATATACGGCGGCCATGTAGGCGGCGAACAGGGCGATCAGCCACAGCGTGGCGCTGGTTGTATGTTGCCCCTGCCGCCTCCGCCGCCACAGCACCCAGCCAAACGCCACCAGAAAAGGGCCAAAGGAGGCCACCGCCTCATAGCCATACAGCAAGCTCATCCTTTTTTTCCTCCTCGTCGTTCATCCTGTGCAAAGGAGCATACCACGTACCTTTGCCCCCTTCAACCCCGGTAAGGCATTCTTTATGAATCCCTAAGGAAGTCTTAAAGATAAAAAAGTAAGGGGCAGGCTTGCCCCTTCCTGCGCGTCTTGTCTTCCCGTTACTTCTCCGGGTTCAGGAGGAAGTCGTCGAAGGTGCCCCAGCCGCCGCCCTGGCAGCGGACGTAGACGCCCACGGTGAGGGTACCTGAGGCGCAGGGCACGTGCTCGATGACGGCCTCCTGCCAGTTGACCCAGCCGGTGAGGGTCAGGGGCGCGGTGTAGGTCTGGCCGTCGGAGATCACGTAGAGGTGGATGTCCGCGTCATCGCCCACGTCGCCGCCCTGGCCCCGGACGCTGATCCGCCAGGCGCCGTCAGGCAGGCCCGTGACGGTCTGCTCGCATTGGAACTCCACCGCCGTGCCGTTCCAGAAGTGGAGGGACACCTCCCCGGAGTAGGCGTCCAGGGCCTTCACCTGGAAGTCCGCCTGGGGCTCGGCTTTGAGGGGCGTGATCTGCCACATGGACCGATCCTCGTCCTCGAAGCTGTAGTTCTCCAGATAGTTGGCCTCCACCACGTTCACGTAGCACAGGGCGGGCTTGCCGCCGCCGGTGCCGTGGATCACGTGCTGACCCACGGCCTGGGTGTCCACCGCGGCGACCTCCGCCTGGTCCCAGGCTACCTCCGTCTCCGAACGGGAGCCGTCGGTGAAGATGGCGGGGACGGTCTTGGGCAGGGCCAAGTCTTCCCCTACCCGCAGAGTCACCACCGCACTGTCCAGGGCGTCCGCCTGAACGGGGGCGCTGCTGCCGGTGCTGAGGAGCCCGAAGGTCTTCAGGGATTCCAGGGGGTTCCCCTGAAAGTCGAACAGGGCCTGGTTATCGCAGGCGCTGCCGCCGTAATACTTGCCCGCGTCGCCCGGATCGTACTCCCCGGCGTAGGAGCTGGCCCAACCGCTGCCGAACTGCTCCCACTTGGCGCTGCGCTCCGCCCAGTCCGCCCCGGGCACGGGTATCCAGCCCGCCTCCCAGTAGAACACGCCCATGCCGCCGGGCACGGAGGCCACCGTGGCCGCCACGTCTCTAAGCTCCCGGCTCTGGCCCTGGACGGTGAAGGGGTAGGGCTTGTCGTATTTCAGCTCCTCGCCGATGGAGTTGGGGCTGCCGTCCCCGTCCTCGGCGGTGTAGGCCCACTGGGTCTCGGCCACCATGACCTTCTTACCGTACTTCTCCGCCACGGTCTCAAGCTGCGCCCGCAGGTTCTCCAGCGTGCCGTGCCAGTAGGGGTAGTAGGAGGTGGCGAACACGTCGTAGTCCACCTGGTTGCTGGCCAGCATGTAGGCCAGCTTCCCATAGTTCCCGGCCTCCGGGTTGGTGAAGTGGACGGCGATCAGGATATCGGGATCGAAGGCGCGGACCGCCTCGGCCCCCGCCCGGTACAGGGCGCACATCTTGGGCACGGCGGTCTCCCCGCAGAGGCCCTTGGTGGTCTCGTTGCCGATCTGGACCATGGCGACGTCCGCTCCGGCGGCCCGGATGGTCTGCAGGCTCTCGGCGGTGTAGGCTTTGAGCCGCTCCGCCTTCTCCTCCACGGTGAGGCCCGCCCAGGCCTTGGGGGCCATCTGCTTGCCCGGGTCCGCCCAGAAGTCGGAGTAGTGGAAATCCACCAGGAGCTTCAGGCCGTACTTGGCCGCCCGGGCGCCGATCTCGCCGGCGGTGTCGGCGGTGCAGTTGCCGCCGCCGTAGCCGTGGCCGTCCTTGTCGAAGGGGTCCACCCAGACCCGGACCCGGACGCAGTTGACGCCGGCGTCCGAGAGCACCTTCAGCATGTCCGCGGGCTGGCCGTCGAAGCCCCTATAGACGACGCCGCTCTGCTCCTCGGCAAGGAGGCTCGATACATCCGCGCCCAGAAGGAAATCCTCCGGCAGGCCGTCGATCTTCTCCATGTACAGGGTGTCGGACGTCACCAGGGCGGCCCCGGCGGGGTCGGCCTCCTTCTCCGGCACGGCCTTCCCGGCCTCACCGGCGCAGCCTGCGAGCAGGGCGATAGCTAACATTATGGCTCCTATGCGTCTCATGGGGATCTCCTTTTTATAGGAATGATGTATAGTTTGCCGCTTTTCTTGTAAGAAAAGCGGCCCAAAAGAACTTTAAGAAGGGGAGACAGTGGGTTGAACGGTCTGACATCCCCTTCTTAAGTTTCTCTTTTTCCGCCGCTTTTTCTCTTTGTCTAAAGAGAAAAAGCGGCAAAGGATAAAGCTTCTATCAGTCCTGCTCGCCCTTCCAGACGGTGACCTGGGGGAACGGGACCTCGATACCCTTCTCGGCGAAGAGGATCCGCAGCTCCCGGTTCAGCCGCCGCCGGGCGATGAACACGTTCTGCTCCTTGCAGGCCACGGTGAACCGGAGGACCACGGCGGAGTCGGCCAGCTCCTCCACGCCCATGTAGTCGGGGATGGCTTCGAACACGTCGTCGTTCCGGTCGTACATGCCGGGCAGGGCCGCCTTGATGATGGCCTCGGCGTGGGGGATGTCCTCACCGTAGGTGATGCCGATCTCAGACACGGCCAGGGACAGGGCCTTGGACCGGTTCTGGAAGTTGCGGATATCGGAGTTGTTCACCACCTTGTAGTTGCCGCCGGGGTCCACCACCGTGGTGGTGCGGACGCCGATGCGCTTGACGGTGCCGCGGAAGTCGTCCAGGATGATGATGTCGCCCACGTTATACTGGCCCTCCAGCACGATGAACAGGCCGGAGATCACGTCCTCGATGAGCCGCTGGGCCGCAAAGCCGATGATCAACGTGACGATGCCCAGGCTGGCGAAGGCGGCGGTGGGGTTGAGGCCCAGGATGGTCAGGGCCCAGACGATGCCCAGGATCACGCCCAGGTAGGTGACGATGTTGCCGATGAGCTCGTTGACCGTGCGGGTCCGGGCGCTCTTGCTGCACTTGTCCAGGATGAAGCACAGGATCCGGCAGACCAGATAGGTGAGGGCCAGGGCGCCGATGGCGGCCAAAATGCGGGCGATGACGGTCTCAAAGCCCCCCGCCTCCCGGGCGAACAGACCGGAAAGCTGCTCCCGCAGGTTTTCGCTGACCGCGCCGAAGATGCCGGTATGTCCCGCGATGAGGACGAAGATGAGAAGGACCAGGGCCACGATAAAGCCCACGGCTCCGTTGCTTCTGCGCTGCTTGTTGTTGCTCATGTGTGTTCTCCTTCCTGTATGTACAAATAGTAGGTTGATATATCCGTTATTCCCGGCTGTTAGCTATTAGTGGAAGAAACTAACCTCAACGGTGACGGGACCCTCCGACTCCGGAACGGTGAACGAGGTATTGGCGCCCTGGTCAACTCCGTTGACCGTCACGGTGTAGCCGTAATCGTCTAGCGGATGCACGCCCACGGTAAAGGTGCTGTCCGGCCTGGCGTAGAAGGTGCCGGTGTCGACGGTTCCGCCCTCCGTAGTGGCCTGGGTCACCACGATCTGGGTGAGCTTCGTGCAGCGGATAATCACACCCGTGTTATCTGCGATGTCGAATTCAAGGGGGCTGTTCGACGAAGAATGGGTGCCCGCATCGATGCTGTCAAGCTCGTAGCCCGGGTTGGCGGTGGCGGTGATGGTTATGTGGGTGCCCTCATAATACCTTTCGTCCGGCGCGTTGGGCCCAGGTGAGATGCTGTAGGAAGCTGCATCGCTGCTCGGCAAAATCTCGTTCAATGTGATAGAGTAGGATTCCTTCTCAACAAAGTACACCCGTACCATCGCATCCTCGTCAGGCATGGTGAAGGAGGTATCGGGGATGGAATCACCGTTGTTGATAGTCAGATAGCTGAACTCATACCCGGTGTCGGCGGTCGTGGTGATCGTCACCCTGTCGCCAACAGGCACCGGATTGGCGTTCTGCAGGGTAGCTGTACCACCGCCATCGGGGACGCTCACTGTCACGTTGTGGGTAATCCGGTCGAAATACGCCGTAAAGGTCACATCCGCATCGGGCATGGTGAAGGAACAGGTGGTTTCCGTCACCGATACATCGGTGGCGCCTCCCGTTATGCTGTACGTCCTATAGGAGTAGCCGTCCTTAATCGACCAGTTGAAGGACACCGTTTCGCCCTGCTTGAAGGGACCGCAGGTGGGCATAACCGCCGCTACCTCCCCAGCCGGATCAGCCTCAATAGTGACCGTGTGATACAAATCCCTAAAAACGGCCGTGACGGTCACGTTGCTGCTGCTGACAAGGTAAGGATTGGAGATAACGCTCCCGTTCACCTCATAATGGTCAAGTACATATCGCTCCTCATCGTCATCGGTGGCTTGAGCATTCAGGGTCACATAAGCCCCCTCTCGGCAGAGATAGCCGTCGCCTTCTAGGATGACATCTTCACTCGTATCGATCCAGACGTTCGCAGAGATATAGTCAGGAGAATGATCAAGAATGACCCAGTGCCACAGGGGGACGAAGACGGCCGTGATGGTCACGTCGCTTTTGACCGTATAGGAGGTTGGGGAGGAGCTGCCGATATTCGAGCCATCCACCTCAAAGTGGTCGAACCGGTACTCGTCGCTGAAATCGGGGTAGATGTTGGCGTAGAGCTGGACGGTGGTGTCCTCCAGGCAGGTATAGATTTCGTCACCACCAGGGTCAACGTCGCCGGAGATGCTCATGGCGCCGATCTCTACGTTGTAATACAGCTGAATTCTACAGGTGGCCCGAGGGGCGAAGACCGGCTGCACGGTCGTGTCCCTTTGGATGTTGATGGTCAGAGGATTGCCTCCCTCTGAATCGCCGTTCACCAGGAAATAGGCCAGCTTGTTGGCGCTGTCGTATGGCGTGGCCTTGATTTGGATCGCAGCATCGTCCTCATAGTAGTCCTTGCCGTTTATCGTCACGAGTGGCGAGGTGAGCACGGTGCAATCGCCGTCATCCGAGGGCAGGACGGTCAGCGACCAGATGCGGACGAACTCGAACTCCAGCTCCACGTCCGTGGTGCCCATGATGAAGCTGCCGCTGTTCTCGCGGGTGGCGTCGCCCGACTTGATCGACCAGGCTTTCAGAATGTAGTGCTCGCTGCCGTTGTCGTTCGGCACATCGCCCACATAGACTCTTTGGCCGGGCTTGGCGTCCACGGGCTCAAAGGACAGGGTTTCGGGGGTGAGGCCCACCTGACCCCTACCGCCGCCGATGTTCCTGATGGTGACCCTGTGGGGCACCGCTGGCGTGGGCGTAGGCGTGGGGGTGGCCGGAGGCGCCGCCGTGGGGGAATTCGGAGGCGTAGGGGAGGGCGTGGTCGGAGCTCCCGGCACATAGATGGGTATATAGTTGCTGGGCGTGGGCGTGGGGGAACCCGAGGGCGTGGGGGACCCGGACGCCGTAGCCGTGGGAGAGGCGGAGGTCGTGGCCGTGGGGGAACCGGAGGCTTTGGCCGGGTCCGGAGCCGGGGTCGTGGGCGACGGGGTCATGGATATGGCCAGGGGGCCCTTGGACGGGACGTCCCCCGGGATGGGCGTGGACCCCTGGGGCTCGCCGGGCGTACCGATGCGCAGCATGGGGATGTACAGGGCCTCCCGGCGCAGGACCAACTGGCCGTTCTCGTCACGGGACTGGAACAGCAGCAGGTAGTCGTATCGATTGTCCAAATGCTGGAAGAGCAGCCGCTCTAACTTGGTGAAGATCTCGCCTTGGAGCACCGGGTCGCCCAGGGCCTTCACCTCTTCCTCGGTGAGGCGCAGCCGGCCGCCGGGGGTCACCGGCCGTTCCTGGTCGGCCTGGACCTGATAGGGCACCAGCAGGTAGACCAGGGGGTAGGCGTCGTCGCTCCCCTCCAGGTCCGTCTGGACATCCACCTGGGCGGAGTCGGTGGTGGCGACGATGAGCTTGGGGCGGACCAGGGCGATCCGGGCCAGGGCCAGCAACAGCAACAGCACCGCCGCCGTGGCGGAGGCCGCGAAGGTGGTGGCCGGGATAAGGTACGTTGCCTTGGCGCCGGAGCGTTCTTTATGCCGGATCATGCCCTCGTCGGTACCGTTGAACTCCGGGTAGGAGCGATTATATTTGATTGAATCATTAGCCTTTCCCATAATACATTCAGTATACAATTTTTCCAGCCCCGGCGCAAGGGCTTTTCCTATTAAAATGTAGAAAAAAGTCGAGGGCGATCCCCCGGCCCCGGCGGGCCAGCTCCGTTACGCACGGGGGCGCCTGCGGCCCATGAAAAATGCCCCCCTTGCGGGGGGCAGAAGGTGTGCAGCGCTTAGAAAATGGGCACCACCGCGCCCTGGTAGGTGCTGTTGATGTAGTCCTTCACTTCCTGGCTGGTCAGGGCTTTGAACAGGGCCAGGATGGCCTCGTCCTTCTCATGGCCCTCCTTGACGCAGAGGACGTTGGCATAGGTCTGGGCGCCGGAGCCGGAGGCGTCCTCCAAAGCGAGGGCGTCGGTCTTGGCGTTCAGGCCCGCCTGCAGGGCGAAGTTGCCGTTGATGACCCCGAAGTCCAGGTCCTTGAGGGCCTTGGGGACCTGGGCGGCCTCCATCTCCACGATGTCGATGTTGTGGGGGTTCTCGGCGATATCCAGCTTGGTGGCGTTGGAGGCGGCGTCGATGCCGTCCTTCAGCTTGATAAAGCCCTCCTGCTGGAGGAGGAGCAGGGCCCGGGTCTCGTTGCTGCCGTCGTTGGGCACGCCGATCTTGGCCCCGTCAGGGAGGTCGCTGAGGGCCTTCACCTTGCCCGCGTAGATGCCGAAGGGCTCGTAGTGGACCAGGCCCACGGACACGAGATGGGTCTTGTTCTCGGCGTTGAAGGTATTGAGATAGGGGGTGTGCTGGAAGTAGTTGGCGTTCAGGCTCCCGTCCTCCACGGCGGTGTTGGGCTGGACGTAGTCGGTGTACTCCACGATGTCCAGGGCGATGCCCTCCTTCTCCAGGAGCTTGGCGGCCACCCGCAGGATCTCCGCGTGGGGGGTGATGCTGGCGCCTACCTTCAGGGTGACGGCGGGGGCTCCCTCCGCGACCTCCTTCTTGGCGCAGGCGGCGAAGGAGAGGACGAGGACAAGGGCTAAAACGATGGCGATGAGCTTTTTCATGGGTGTATCTCCTTTACATAGTAAGATTTTAGTTTTGTTCGCGGACGCGGCGGTCGGACTTGTGGGCGATCCGGCTGCCCGCTTCCTGGAATATCTGGACGATCAGCACCAGCAGGACGACCATGATGAGCATGACCTGGCTGTTGCTCCGATAGTAGCCGTAGTTGATGGCGATGGCCCCGAGGCCGCCGCCCCCCACGATGCCCGCCATGGCCGAGTAGCCCAGGATCGTGGTCACGGCGATGGCCGCCCCGGTGATGAGGGAGGGCTTGGCCTCCGGCAGGATCACCTTCAGCAGCACCTGGCTGGGGGACGCGCCCATGGACAGGGCCGCCTCGATGACCCCCCGATCCACCTCCCGGGCGGAACTTTCCACCATCCGGGCGATGAAGGGGGCCGCCGCGATGGTCAGCGGCGACAGGGTGGCCTTGGAGCCGATGGTGGTGCCCATGACGGCCCGGGTCACCGGCATGACCCACACCAGCAGGATGATGAAGGGCACCGACCTGAGCAGGTTGATGACCACGCCCAACACCCGGTTGAGCACCGGCATGGGCCGAAGGCCCTGGGGGTCCGTCAAAACCAGCAGCAGCCCCAGGGGCAGGCCGATGGCGTAGGCCACCACCGTGGAGCCCAGGGTCATATAGAGGGTCTCCCAAAATCCCTTCACGATGAGGGAAAGCATTTCGGTCAACTGCACTTAGATCACCTCCTCGAAGGAGACCTCCGCGGCGCGAAGGAATCCAAACATGCGTTCCATGAGCTCGTCGTCCTCGGGCACCTGCAGGATCATCTGCCCGTAGAGACGGCCGTTCAAACTCCGTGTGTCGGCGAACACGATGCTCACCGGCGCCCCGGTGTGGAGCACCATCTCCGCCACCAGAGGCTGATCCGTCCGCTCCCGCCCATCGAAGGTGATGCGCAGGAACCGCCCCTCGCCGAAGCTCTCCTTGGGGGGCACCTGGCTGGAGGGCACGATCAGCTGCCGGGCCGCCATGCTCTTGGGCTGGCGGAAGATCTCCTCCACCGTGCCCAGTTCCTCCACCTTGTTGTCCGCCAGGATGGCCACCCTATGGCAGATGGCCTCCACCACCTTCATCTCGTGGGTGATGATGACCACCGTCACGTGAAGCTCCCGGTTCAGCTCCTTCAGAAGGTCCAGGATGGACAGGGTGGTGGTGGGGTCCAGGGCCGACGTGGCCTCGTCGCACAGCAGCACCTTGGGGTCCGTACTGAGGGCCCGGGCGATGGCCACCCGCTGGCACTGGCCCCCGGAGAGCTGGGCGGGGTAGGCGTCCTTCTTCTCGGAAAGGCCCACCCGAGCGAGGAGCTTCTCGGCCTTAGCCTTCGCTTCCTTCCGGCTGACGCCCGCGAGGAGCAGGGGGAAGCACACGTTGTCGAGGACGCTCCTCTGCTGGAGCAGGTTGAAGCTCTGGAAGATCATGCCGATGTTCCGCCGTTCCGCCCTGAGCTCCTTCTCGGAGAGCTTCGTCAGCTCCTTGCCGCCTACGATCACCGTGCCCGCCGTGGGCTTTTCCAGCAGGTTGACGCACCGCACCAGGGTGCTTTTGCCCGCGCCCGACAGGCCGATGACCCCGAAGATCTCTCCCTCGTATATGGTCAGGTCCACGTCCTTCAGCGCGGTGACGACCCCGTCCCCCGTGCCGAAGGTCTTGGTGATGCCCTTCAATTCTATGATCGGATTTGCCATGTCGTCCTTCTTGTTTCCTCTCTCCAACGTAAAAGCCCCTGACAAAAATATTCGTCAGGGGCGATAATATCGCGGTACCACCTTGATTTCACGTCCGTCTCGCGGCGGACGCCTCGTAGAGTGCCAACACACTCCTGCGCGATCACGGGCGCACCCGTCGCGGACTACCTTTCGCCCGCGCGGCTCCGGGACCATGTTCCCCGACCCATCCGCGCCCCGCTTCCACCTCTTCGGGGCTCTCTTGGCCGTACCTGACCGGGTACTCTTCCCTTCGTTGCCTTTCGGTATGTAATTGCATGCAGTTTACCCCATTTCCGTGGGATTGTCAAGCAGGATATATGATTTTCCCTTTGAAAAGCGGTCGGGGAGATGGTATACTGGCCCCATGGACCACGACCGCAAAAAAATCGCCCCCACGCGGGGCGACATAGGGTTGATCGTCGGGTGCCTCTTGGCGGCCCTGGTGTGCTGCGGCCTGTGGCTGGGGCTTAGAAGGGACGGCGCCGCCGTGATCGTGGAGCAGGACGGACGGGAGACCGCCCGGTACGCCCTTACGAAGGATCGGACCGTGAAGATCGAGGGGGCGGCGGGGTATAATATCCTGGTGATCGAGGGGGGCGAGGTCTGGCTCTCGGAGGCCGACTGCCCCAACCTTCTCTGCGTGAAGACCGGAAAGATCCGCTACGCGGGCCAAAGCATCGTGTGCCTGCCCCATAAGGTGGCGGTACGGATCGTGGGAGGGGCGTCCGCCCTGGACGCTGTCACCGGCCCATGAAGACCAGGAAGCTGACTACACTGGGCCTCTCCGTGGCCCTGGCCCTCATACTGTCCTACGTGGAGAGCCTGCTGCCGCCCCTTATGGCTGTGCCCGGGGTGAAGGTGGGCCTGCCCAACGTGGTGATCCTGTTCCTCCTGTACCGCTGCGGCTGGAAGGAGGCGGGGTGTGTGTCCCTCATCCGCTTGGTCCTGTCCGCCGCCCTGTTTACGGGCTTTGTTGCCTTCTTCTACGGCCTGGCCGGGGCCGTGTTGAGCCTTCTGGGCTCGGCCCTGCTGAAGAAGTCCGGCCGCTTCTCCCCCCTGGGCGTCAGCGCGGCGGGGGGCGTCCTCCACAACCTGGGGCAGATCGCCCTGGCCGCCCTGGTCCTGGACAGCGGCTACGTCTTCGCCTACCTGCCCGTCCTCCTCCTCTCCGGCACCGTGGCCGGTGCCCTGGTGGGCTTGCTGGCGGGCATTCTGATCCAGAGGACGGACGTTAGATAAGCTTCGTATACCGGGCCAGGTTCGTGATGAACCCGGGCCCTTTTTTCGTGTCGATCTCGTACCAGCCCGAGAGGGCCGTAGCGAGGAAGGGGAAGGTGTCGCCCCGGTGGGCGGTGAACAGGATCCGGCCCTTCTTCGAATCGGCGGTCCGCACGTTCACGGACCCGCCGATCACCTCCACGAACCGTTCCGGCACGGGGGCGGGCTCCGGCTCCGGCGCAGGTGCGCTCGTCAGCTCCTTTTCGAAGACCTTGGGGATGCCCCAGCAGGCCCAGTCCTTCGCCCGGAATTTGGTCTTCACCACCCCGTACTTGCGGCCCTTGGCCTCGATAAGATAGGTGTCGTCGATCATGTAGCCGACGTGGACGGCCCGCTGCCCGGAGAGCCGGAACACCCACCAGCCCCGCTTCGGCGGCTCGTCTTTTAGCATGCAGCGGCCCATCATGGTGTTGGCGTTCACGTCACACTTGTAGAGGTGGGCTAGGTTGTAGAGCCAGTAGCAGCCCAGGCCCGAGCAGTCGTAGGCGTAGAGGACCGTGGCCCCGGCCCGGAACTTCTTCTCGCAGAAGGCCATGGCCTCCGCCCGGTGCTTGGGGTCGCTCTCCCGGCGCTCGATCACCGCCTTATAGTTCTCCGGCGTCAGCCGGGTGTGCTGCCCGCCCCAGAGATAGGGCTCGCCCACCTGCTCCTTCAGGTATTCGATAAAACCGTTCACGTTCTTTTCCATATACATATCCTCCTTATGGCATCAGCATACCCCACGAAGGGGCCCTTGGTTTCCGATAATCCGTTCATATTCGCCCCCCTGCCTATCCTATGAACCGGGAGGCATATATGGTGTCAACGTGAATTCCCGGTTGAAATCCGCGCCGTTTCACGGTACAATGGATAAAACCGATAGGGAGGTACGACCATGGAATTCGACGCATATAAAGTGAAGGACGAACTGATCCAATGGATCCGGAACTGGTTCGAGGAGAACGGCCCCGGCTGCAACGCCGTGGTGGGCATTTCCGGCGGCAAGGACAGCTCCGTGGTGGCGGCCCTGTGCGTGGAAGCCCTGGGCAAGGATCGGGTCGTGGGCGTGCTCATGCCCAACGGCGAGCAGCCCGACATCGACATGTCCCACCTGCTGGTGGAGACGCTGGGCATCCGCTACTACGTGCTGAACATCCACGACACCTACGAGGCCTGTCTCCGGGAGATCGAGAACACCGGGGTGGAGATCAGCAACCAGACCCGCATCAACCTGGCCCCTCGCATCCGCATGAGCATCGAGTACGCCCTGAGCCAGTCCCTGAACGGCCGGGTGGCCAACACCTGCAACTGGTCCGAGGACTACGTGGGCTACGCCACCCGCTACGGCGACGGGGCCGGGGACTTCGCGCCCCTCGGCAAACTGGTGGTCCGGGAGGTCAAGGCCATCGGCCACGCCCTGGGGCTCCCCCAGGTGCTGGTGGAGAAGGTACCCAGCGACGGCCTCTGCGGCAAGACCGACGAGGACAACCTGGGCTTCACTTACGCGGCCCTGGACCGCTACATCCGAGAGGGCGTCCTGGAGGACGAGGCCACCAGGGCCCGCATCGACCGGCTCCACAAGCTCAATTTGTTCAAATTGAAGCCCATTCCTTACTTCCCGTACGGGGAAGAATAAGATTCATATAAGGAGAGAGATATGAAGGTATTGGTCACCGGCGGCGCCGGGTACATCGGGTCCCACACCTGCCTCGCTCTGTTGGAGCTGGGCTACGACGTGGTGGCCGTGGACAACTTCTGCAACAGCTCCCCCGAAGCCCTCAGGCGGGTGGAGGAATTGACAGGGAAGAAAGTGCCCCTCTACGGCATCGACGTGCGGGACGAGGCGGCCTTGGACGCCGTGTTCCAGGAGCATGACATAGGCTGCACCATCCACTTCGCGGGATTGAAGGCTGTGGGGGAGAGCGTGGAGAAGCCCTTGGCCTACTATGAGAACAACCTGCTGTCCACCATGACCTTGCTGAAGGTCATGGGGAGGAACGGCGTGAAGAAGATCATCTTCTCCTCCTCCGCCACGGTCTACAGCACGGAGAACGTGATGCCCCTCAACGAGACCGGGCGCATGGGCTGCACCAACCCCTACGGCTGGACCAAGTTCATGTGCGAGGAGATCATCCGGGACTATGCGAAGGCCGACCCCGCCTGGTCCGCGGTGCTCCTGCGGTACTTCAACCCCGTGGGGGCCCACCCCTCGGGCCGCATCGGGGAGGCGCCCAACGGCATCCCCAACAACCTGATGCCCTTCATCACCCAGACCGCCTGCGGTGTCCGCAAGGAGCTGGTCATCTTCGGCAACGACTACCCCACCCCCGACGGCACCTGCGTGCGGGACTACATCCATGTGATGGATCTCGCCGAGGGCCACGCCGCCGCCATCGACTATCTCATGGCCCACACCGGCACCGAGGTCTTCAACTTGGGCACGGGCCAGGGCTACTCGGTCCTCGACATGGTGAAAGCCTTCCAGGAGGTCAACGGTCTCCAGCTCCCCCACCGCATCGGGCCCCGCCGCCCTGGCGACATCGCCGTGTGCTACGCCGACCCCGAGAAGAGCCGCCAGCTCCTTCACTGGATCGCCAAGCGGACCCTGAAGGACATGTGCGCCGACGCCTGGCACTGGCAGCAGCTGAACCCGAGAGGGTACGACAAATAGTCATTCAGCATGTTGAACCCTATGGATTCAACATGCTGGGCTCCGCTTTCGCTTCGCTTCCAGGTCCCGCCTATACGCCTGCGGCGTACCGGGCGGCGGGACCTGCAAGGAGTCAAACGCACCGCACATGTCGCTGCGTTTGACGTATTTCAGCCTACCGTACTTTCTTGTTGGTTGAGCGCGCGCGGCTACACCGCGCTTTGCGCTGCTCGGTGAGAAAGGATACCGAAGAATAGGAAGCAGAGGAAGAGAGGATATGCCCTGGTATTGCCTGTTCTGCAAGGCGGGACAGGAGCAAAACGTCATACGGATGCTGGAGGAGCGAGGGGCCCGGCCTCTGGCGCCCCTGGTGGTGCACCTGCAGCCCGGGGAGAAGGGCCTCGAACGGGCCCGGCGCCGACTGTTGCCCGGGTACGTGTTCTTCGAGCAGGAAGAGACCCCCGACTGGCCGGGGATCATCCGCTATTCCTCGGTGCTGAAGATCCTCCACTATCAGGACGAGACCCCGGAGCTCAGGGGGGCGGACCTGGACTTCGTCACCTGGCTCAAGCAGTACGAGGGGCTTATCGACGTCTCTGAGGTGGTGAAGGTGGGCACCAAGATCGCCTTCGTCAGCGGCCCCCTCATGGGCATGGAGGCTCAGGTCCTGAAGGTGAACAAGAGCCGCCGCCAGGTGCAGATCTCCGTGGGCGGCGAAGGGAATATGTTCCACACCATCTGGTGCGCTATCGAGTATATCCAGGACAGCGTGGATCTGGAGATGCTCCACCAGCAGGCCCAGGATCCGAAAAAAACGGAAAATTGAGGCTATATTTTTCAGGCACATCGAAGCCGCCGCTGTGCCTTTTCTGTATTTATGCCTAAATCCGGGGTTTTTCGGGCCGGACCGATCCGTTTGCGTCCGGTTGACTTTTTTTCTACATTTTTATATAATACCAAAGAATTATAATCCTATAAGTATGTGTATCACTATGCCCATGCGCCTGCGAGGGGAGATCGCAGGGGGCGGCCTCCTGGATGGCCATCCTGGCCCCGGGGACAGGACGCTGGAACGGACGTGTGCGCGGCCATTGCCGCCCCGTGACCGGACAGCCGACAGAACATGCTCTTGGCCATCGAAGCGTGAAATGCGCTCCGAACGCCGAAGGCATGGGAAAAAGAGAGGGCGGTCCCCCAGCGGGACCGAAAGGAAACAGATGGAAAACGGAAAACAGACGATCCATAAGAGGAAAAAAGGTGTGCCGGAGCAGTGGCAGATCCTGTCGGTGCTCATGGCCATCTATGATTTCATCGCCATCCACGGCGCCTATTTCCTGGCGCTGCTGGCCCGGTTCGACTTCAAATACTCGGAGATCCGGCCCATCTATCTGAGCGCGTATTTCGGCTTCATCACCATCTATGCCCTCTGCGCCCTGGTGGTGTTCTGGTTCTTCCGCCTGTATCGGAGCCTGTGGGCCTATGCCAGCTTCGCAGAGCTGGTCCGGACGCTGGAAGCCTGTTTGATCACGGGCGTCGCCCATATCATCGGCATCACGGTGCTGTTCGGGCGGATGCCCATCTCCTACTACTTCGGCGGCATCCTGCTGCAGACGGTACTGCTGGTGGGGATCCGGTTCTCCTATCGATTCATCCTGTACGAGCGGAGCAAGCGGCTGCCGGCGGGGGGACCGGAGGGACGGATCATGCTCATCGGCGCCGGGTCCTCCGGGCAGATGATCCTGCGGGACCTGAACTCCAAGGGGGCCCAGAGCAACCGGGTGGTATGCATCATCGACGACGATCCCAACAAGCAGGGCCGCTTCGTGGAGGACGTGCCCGTGGTGGGCGGCCGGGAGGACATCCTGACCAACGTGGACAAGTACAGGGTCAACAAGATCTACCTGGCCATCCCCAGCGCCACGGCGGAGCAGAAGCGGGACATCTTGAGCATCTGCAACGAGACCGACTGTCAGCTCAAGCAGCTGCCCGGCATGTACCAGTTCGTGAAGGGCGAGATCAGCGTCAGCGCCATGCAGGACGTGTCCATGGAGGACCTGCTGGGCCGGGAGCCCGTGCGGGCGGATATGGAGGAGGTCTTCGCCTTCATCCACGGCAAGCGGGTGCTGGTCACCGGCGGCGGCGGCTCCATCGGCAGCGAGCTCTGCCGGCAGATCGCGGCCCATGAGCCGGAGCAGCTCGTCATCTTCGACATCTACGAGAACAACGCCTACGATATCCAGCTGGAGCTGAGGGACAAGTACCCGGAGCTGAATTTGGTGACCCTCATCGGCTCCGTCCGGGACAGCCGCCGGATGTTCCAGGTGTTCGACACCTATCGGCCCCAGATCGTATACCACGCCGCGGCCCACAAGCACGTGCCCCTCATGGAGGACAGCCCCTGCGAGGCCATCAAAAACAACGCTTTGGGCACCTATAAGACCGCCTACGCCGCCATGGTCCACGGCTGCGAGCGGTTCGTGCTCATCTCCACGGACAAGGCCGTGAATCCCACCAACGTGATGGGCGCCAGCAAGCGGCTGTGCGAGATGATCGTCCAGTGCTTCGACGCCAAGATCAAGGCCGGCAAGGCGGACGAGCTTCCCCAGCTCTTCACTCACGTGGGCTACGAGAACGCGGACAAGGACGGCACGGGCCGGGTGTTCCGGGAGGCGAAGACCGAATTCGTGGCGGTGCGCTTCGGGAACGTGTTGGGCAGCAACGGCTCCGTGATCCCCATCTTCCAGCGGCAGATCGAGAAGGGCGGTCCCGTGACCGTGACCCATCCCGACATCATCCGCTACTTCATGACCATCCCCGAAGCCGTGAGCCTGGTCATGCTGGCGGGGACCTACGCCCACGGGGGCGAGATCTTCGTCCTCGACATGGGCAGCCCCGTGAAGATCGACACCCTGGCCCGGAACATGATCAAGCACGCCGGGCTCCGGCCGGACGTGGACATCCAGATCGAGTACACGGGCCTCCGGCCGGGTGAGAAGCTCTACGAGGAGAAGCTCATGGCGGAGGAGGGCCTTCGCAAGACGGACAACAAGCTCATCCACATCGGCAACCCCATCCCCTTCGATCAGGACCAGCTCCTTATCGAGCTGCAGGCCCTGATGGACGCGGCCTACGCCAACAAGGCGGACATACGGGAACAACTCATAGCTACGGTGCCCACCTTCCATCCCGTCGGTACGTCCCAGCCGACGCCCGCTGAACAGAAAAAGGCCGGATAAGCCGACTACAAACATACAGATACTCTTTCCCCTTTTCCAACAGAGCTACACGAGGTACGGTATGAACAAGTTTTTCAAGGACCCGCGCTTTGCCGGGATCGAGCCCTTTGAGAAGAAGGTCTGGCTATCCTCTCCCACCATGCACGGGGAGGAGCAGAAATGGGTGGACGACGCCATTAAAACCAACTGGGTCTCTACCGTCGGCGCCAACATCAATGAGGTGGAGAAGCAGGTGGCGGCTTATGCGGGTGTGAAGTACGCCGTGGGCCTGTCCTGTGGGACAGCAGCTCTGCACCTTGCCACCAAGCTGGCGGGGGAGAAGCTCTACGGCCAGGCTCGCCCCAACGAGGGCACGCTGCAGGGCCACCGGGTATTCTGCTCAGACATGACCTTCGACGCTTCCATCAATCCCGTGGCCTATGAGGACGGGGAAGCGGTGTTCATCGACACGGAGCCCGATACCTGGAACATGTCCCCCGAGGCACTGGAAAAGGCCTTCGAGCTGTATCCCGAAGTACGGCTCATCGTGGTGGCTCACCTCTATGGCACTCCCGGCAAGATGGAGGAGATTCGCGCTATTGCCGATAAGCACGGTGTCCTGATCGTAGAGGATGCGGCGGAATCCCTGGGCGCGCAATACAAGCTGAACGGCCGGTGGGTGGAGACAGGCACGCTGGGCGACTACAACTGCATCTCCTTCAACGGCAACAAGATCATCACCGGCAGCGCCGGCGGCATGTTTCTGACGGACAGTGAGGAAGATGCCAACAAGGTCCGCAAATGGTCAACGCAAAGCCGGGAGGCAGCGCCCTGGTATCAGCACGAGGAGATCGGCTACAACTACCGCATGTCCAACATCATCGCGGGCATCGTTCGTGGCCAGCTCCCCTATCTGGACGAGCATATCGCGCAGAAGAAAGCCATCTACCAGCGCTATAAGGCCGGCTTCGCCGATCTGCCGGTCAAGATGAACCCCTTTGACGAGGAGAATTCCCAGCCGAACCACTGGCTCTCCTGCCTGATCATCGACGAGGACGCCATGGCGCCCCAGGTTCGGGGCGAACAGGACTATCTGTACGTCTCCGTGCCCGGCAAGAGCAGCCCCCAGGAGATCCTGGACGCCATGGCTGCCTTCAACGCGGAGGGCCGTCCCATTTGGAAGCCCATGCACCTGCAGCCCATCTATCGCACCCACGCCTTCGTCACGGCGGAGGGCAACGGCCGCGGTCGCACCAACGCCTATATCGCCGGCAGCGGTATCGATGTGGGCGCCGACATCTTCCGCCGGGGCCTGTGCCTGCCCAGCGACAACAAGATGACGCCGGAGCAACAGGATCGGATCATCGACATCATCCATCGCTGCTTTCGCTGAGAGGGGGAGACCATGCGCCACAGGCCCTACGGCCCCTATGAAAAGCATATAAAGCGTCCGTTGGACTGTGTCTTGGCTGCCTGTGCTTTGCTGATCCTGTCGCCCTTGCTGGGGGTTGTTGCCCTGCTGGTCCGAGTCAAGCTGGGTGCCCCGGTGATCTTCCGCCAAGAGCGACCCGGGAGGAACGAACGCATCTTCCGGCTATACAAATTTCGCACCATGACCGACGCCCGGGATGAAAAGGGGGAGCTCCTGTCCGATTCGAAGCGGCTCACAAAGATTGGCTCAGTCTTGCGCCGGACGTCTCTTGACGAATTGCCGGAGCTGATCAACATCCTGAAGGGGGATATGTCGTTCATTGGACCGCGTCCTTTGCTGGTGAGGTATCTGCCCTACTATACGGAGAGGGAAAAGCGACGCCATGAGGTCAGACCGGGACTCTCCGGACTAGCGCAAGTGAGCGGGCGTAATTATATCGGTTGGAATAAGCGGCTGGAACTGGACGTTCAGTATGTGGACAAGATCACTTTCGTAGGCGATTTGAAGATAATCGTTCAGACGATAAAAAATGTCTTGTGGCAAAAGGACGTAGCGGTCGACACGGATGCTGTCGAACCGGCTCTTGATGCGGAAAGGAAGAATTGAAGTGACAGAACTCTACCCGACTCCCTATTTTCTCGTTTGTGAGCAAACGCTTCAGCAGAATATCCAGGATATCGCTTCTGCGCTAGATTTGATGTGGCCTCATGCCAGTATCGCTTATTCGGTGAAAACCAACGCCCTTCCCTGGATTCTGAAATGGATGAACGAAAACGGAGTTCTGGCAGAGGTCGTTTCTGATGACGAATATCGGCTGGCAAAGCTGTGCGGCTTTGAAGACAGGCGGATCGTTTTCAACGGCCCCGTCAAAGGGGAAGAAATGTTTTCTCAAGCGGTGCAGAACGATGCCTATATCAACCTTGATTCAAAAGGTGATTTGCTTCGGTTGAAAAAGAATCCCCCCAAATCGGCAGAGCGTATTGGCGTTAGGATCAACATCCCGCCTGAGCTGTTTGTTGAAGGGGACATAGGGTATCAGGAGGATGGGTTCCGATTCGGGTACAGCAAGGAGAATGGGGAGTTGCTGCAGGTAGTTCAGGAGCTCCGGGAGTTATTCTGCAACGCTCGTTTCGGCCTGCATACCCACGTAAATTCAGTGACCCGCTCCCCTGAGGTCTATCGGCAAACGGCTCGGTACGTGGCTGGGATCATTAGGGCGTATTCCTTGGAACCTGCCTTTATTGACGTGGGCGGAGGCTTTTTTGGGGGTGTGCCTGGAAAACCGATGCCGTACGAATACATTCGGGCTATTAGAGACGAGCTGCTCTCAGTGGTTGATCCTAAAAAGACAAAGTTGATCGTGGAACCGGGTTCTGCGGCGATCGGGTCAGCTGTCGAGCTGCATACAACGGTGATAGACGTGAAAGATACCGCCCGAGCCAGGATCGTGACTACGGACGGGAGCAGGATCCACATCGATCCACTGTGGAGAAAGAAGGAATATCTCTTTTCAACAGACGCAAAGGGGTCGCCCTTTTCTAAGCAGATCGTATGTGGATACACTTGCATGGATAATGATCGCATTATGGCGTTTGAAAACGGGCCGGAGCTGGCAGAGGGGGATCACATCGTGTATCATCGCGTGGGCAATTATACGATCACGTTCGGTGGTCCTTTTATCAAAGGTTATCCCGCGGTATATGCGAAAAAGAAGGACGGAAGCATCGTGATGATCCGAAAACCCATGGATATGGTCGAATATTATAGATTGGAGACGTGCTGATATGAATTATTTGATGTGCAGCGTAGGACGACGCGGCGAGCTGATGAAGGATTTCCGCGCCTCTATGGAGGCAGGGTCCCGCATCATCGCCACAGACAATAGCCCCTATGCCCCAGCCTTGTATTTGGCGGATAAACAGTATATCGTTCCGCGCATCGACGCGCTGGAATACATGAATACGCTGCTGGATATCTGCGTAAAGGAAAAGATTAACGCGGTAACCACCTTCATTGACCCGGAGATCATGGTGCTGGCTGAGAACCGGGAACGGTTTGCTGCGCTGGGGATAGAGGTTTTGGCACCTTACACAGAAACGGCCAAGCTTTGCTTCGACAAGTATGAGATGTTCAAGTATCTGCGTTCCTGCGGCGTTCGCACCCCCATGACCTGGGGAACGTTTGCGGAAGTCAAAGCTGCTTTGGACGGAGGCGAGGTTTCCCTTCCGGTGTTCGTGAAGCCCCGGACCGGCAGCGGCAGCGTAGGTGCACGGAAAGTCTTCGATCTCGATACGCTCCATGCCGCGTTCGAACAGGACCCCAGCCTTATCGCCCAGGAGCTGATGACGGGGGACGGCTGCTTCGATTTGGATGCCGATATCTATGTGGATACCATCAGCCATAAGCCAGTGGCTATCTTCTCCAAACGGAAGATCAGCACCACCATTGGTGGGGCGAACAAAACTATATCCTTCAAGGATGAAAGACTGTTTTCCTTTGCCGAGGAAGCCTTGAGCCACTTTAAGTTCAACGGGCCTATCGACGTCGATTTTTTCTACAAGAACGGCGAATACTATCTCTCCGAAGTAAATCCCCGGTTCGGAGGCGCCTATTTGCATGCCTACGGTGCTGGAGTGGACTTCATCAAGCTCATCGACAGGAACCTACGTGGCCAAGCCAACGAGAGCATTATCGGCCAGTACGATGAGGGGATCGTCATGATGATGTACGACAGCGTCGTCATCAAGCGTCAGACTAGGGAGAACGAGATTCTGACGGACGTATGAACGTTTTGTTTTTGACCCTGGTCGCGATTTCCAGCTTGGAAGAGCGAGATATCTATACGGATCTGTTGCGGGAATTCACTAAGAACGGACACGCCGTGTATGTGATTTCCCCGGTGGAACGAAGATACCGTCAAAAGACTCATCTAATACGGGAGAAAAACGCCACGATCCTCCGTCTCCGGACCGGGAATGTTCAGAAGACGAACCTTCTTGAAAAAGGCATCTCCACTGTACTGATGGAGCCCCTATTCAAACGAGCCATCCGCCGGTATTTTTCGGACGTGAAGTTTGATCTCATTCTATACTCCACTCCGCCCATAACGCTGGTAGGGGCCGTGGACTTTGTAAAGCACCGGGATGGGGCCGGGACATATCTGCTGCTCAAGGATATCTTCCCTCAGAACGCCGTGGACATGGGCATGATGCAGACCAACGGGCTGAAGGGTTTAATTTTTCGGCATTTCAGGCAGCAGGAGAAGCACCTTTACACTCTTTCCGATCGTATCGGTTGTATGAGCCAGGCTAACGTGGACTATGTGATCGCCCATAACCCGGAAGTGGATCCCGACATCGTGGAGGTGTGCCCCAACAGCATCGATGTGATCGATAAAAGTGTGGATGTCGATAAGCGAAACGAGATCCGACGGCGATACGATATCCCCCTGGATAAGAAGGTGTTCGTCTACGGAGGGAACCTGGGTCGGCCCCAGGGGATCCCTTTTCTGATCGACTGCTTGGAAGCATGCCGGGATGTTCAGGAAGCTTTTTTCCTCATCGTGGGCGGCGGAACGGAGTACGGCCTGCTGGAGCGGTACGCGAATAAGATCGGGCAGAGCCGTTTGAAGCTGATGAAGAGCCTGCCCAAAGAGGATTACGATACGCTGTTAGGTGCCTGCGACGTGGGGCTCATATTTTTGGACCATCGTTTCACCATTCCTAACTTTCCGAGCCGCTTGCTGGCTTACATGCAGGCCAAACTCCCCGTGCTGGCCTGCACGGATCCCAATACGGATGTTGGGAAGGTGATCGTGGACGGAGGCTTCGGCTGGTGGTGTGAGAGCAACGATGCCGCTAAGGTGCATCAAACAGTCAGGCATGCAGCGGCAGAAGACTTGTCGCAAGCAAAAGCAAACGCCTGGGCTTTTCTAGTACAGCATTACTCCGTCGGGGAAGCGTATAGGACCATTTGCAGAAGCTGTCAACAGGTGAGTCAATGAAGTGCTTGAATACCGTCGTGTTCTATGAAAACCGAGACGAAGTGAAGGCCTATGTGAAAGAAGCAGCTTCCCTGTTTAGCGGGCTGCTGGACATTATCGTCGTCGTCAACAGCGATAGGGATAGGCAGGTCCCGAAGCTGGCGGAGGAATGGAAGGCAGAGGGAATCGCTGGTGTTCACGTGATCGATTACGGGGACAACGTAGGATATCTGAATGCGTTGTTGAAGCCTGTTCAAAGCGTGGATCTGGGGGCATATGATTACTATATCCTGTCCAATACTGACATCCACTATGACACAAAGGATTTTTTTCAAAAGCTTCTCTCGGCAGAATACGCTCCAGACGTGGGTTGTATCGCGCCTTCTGTATACGCATCCATAAGCGACAGCTATTCGAATCCCCATTATCTCCAACGGATACCCAAGGAAAAGCTGAAACGTCTTATCCGCATTTTCCGACATCCTGCGTTGGCAGGGTTTTATTTGCGGCTGGCGGACTGGAAAGCTGCTCGTGTGAAAAGCGGGAAGCAGCCTTCCTGCTATGTGTACTCTCCCCATGGGTGCTATATGATCTTCACGAGAGAGTTTATCCGAAGGATCCGCGGATATGAATACGGTGTGAAAATGTACAGCGAGGAGTCTGCCGTGGGGGAACTGTTGCGGCACAACCAGATGCGGTGCTATTACGACGATACGATCTCAGTGATCCATCAGGAAAGTTCTGTAACGGGGAAGATCAACCAGGCGAAGCGATTTGCCGCATGGCGCGAATCCTTGGAGTATATCCTCAAGGCGTTTTATTGACGGGAGACAAGCATGGACTTTTTTGAAAAGGATGCAAGGCGCGACATCTGCGCGGTGATCGTTTCCTATAATCCGGAACCGCTGTTGCTGGAGAATATCGAAGCGCTGCTTCCTCAAATCCATCGGTGTCTGGTGGTGGACAATGGCTCCACGGAACAAACGGTGCTCCAGGAGGCAAAGCGAAAATATGGGATCGACGTAATCGAGCTGGGAGAGAACAAAGGGATCGCCTTTGCGCTGAACGTGGGACTGGAATACTGCGCGCAAAAGGGGTATCCGCTGGTTCTGACCATGGATCAGGATACGGTTCTCTTTACGAACGCGGTAGAGTGCCTGTTGAAAGCCATGCTCAAAGAGGGAGCAGTCTCCGCAGGCATCAACTGGGATCAGTCCATCTCTGAAACCAAGTGCGTCGAATACTTGATCACCAGCGGGAACCTGGTGACTGTAGAAGCGGCTAAGAGCATCGGCGGTTTCGACGAGGCGCTGTTTATCGATTCGGTGGATTTCGATTTTTGCTTGCGGCTGCAGGACAAGGGCTTTACCATCGTCAAGGTCGCCGATGCAGGCGCAAAGCATAATTTGGGGGAAAAAACAGGCTCCCGATGGTTTCGGACCCATTCTGCGTTCAGATACTACTATATTTCCCGTAACCATTTCTATATCCTCCATAAGTTTGAAAAGAGCCATCGTTGGTTTTGCATAAAAAAACGGATAGCCTTCGCCCGAGAGATCGTCCTGCTCACGTTGTTCGACAGGGAAAGAACCAGTAAATACAAGGCGCTTCTACAGGGGTATAGAGACTTCAAGGCGACATATCCGGAGAGACGAGGGGTAAAGGGGATCTAGGATGAAGATCAGCAATAAGACAGTGAATGTCATATGGGGGATCCTATTGTTCTCAATTTTGGCTTTCCCAAGGATCTTCCAATTTGTGAAAATATTTCTCTGCCTCCTTTTGATCGCTGCGAATCTGGTGACGAGAAGGGGGATCACCCTTTGGAAACCGGTGGTATGCTTTACCGTATTGTGGATGGTGTATTCAGCACTGGCGATAGCTTTCGGCATCCTGTATGGAAATCCGGCTGCCGGGATATATGCTTTCTTTCGGGTCAATGTGGTTAACGTGCTTCTTTTTTTCGCATTGATGGTGTCCATCTGCAGAGAGGAGGCCTATGAAGCTACGTTCAAAGCGATACTCTGCGCGACCTTATTCATTGCGGTCTATAACTTGACCTTTATCGCATGCGGATTTTTAGGAACGAGCATTCCTTTTCTGGAAAAGCTGGATGCAACGGCTCGACTCCAGTTCCATGAAGGTTATTCTCATGTCGTTACCACCAACCTTTCCATGACGATCCTATTGTTCCCACTGCTGGTCATGCTCATCAATGAATCAGGCACCCATGCAATCGTAAGCAAAAGGGCGCTTATCGGGACGACGGTCCTCTGTGCCGCTGCTATGGTCCTGAGCGGAAGAAGGATACTGTGGCTTTGCCTGGTCCTTGGCGTATTCGCCCTCTTTTTTATCAATACAAGAAGGATCGAAGACCAGATGAAGCTTCTGGTGATAGGCGTCCTGGTCCTGGTGGCAGGTATTCTCTTCGCTGAAAAAACAGGCATGCTGTCCATTAGCGGGCTGATAGCTCGCTTTAAAGATGCCTTTGCATCGATCGACCAAAACGGTACGGAGAATGAGCGTCTGGTACAGGCAAAGTACTTGATCGAATGGTTCAAAAAGGAACCCTTCTTTGGGAACGGAGCTGGTGCGGTGATCCCAGGTTTTGCGAGAAGCACGAAAGAACCATGGAACTTTGAATTGTCCTATCATGAAATGCTTTTCCAAAGCGGATTGATCGGCGCTTTCTTCTATTTCCTCTCTTTAGCCGTCATCTTCGTCGAATCCATACAAGCAGCTCAGGTCGATAGACTGGTTGGTTCAGCTATTTTGGTAGCCTATGTTTGTGTTCTTGGCGCTAACGGCACGAATCCATACTACTCATCTTCTTTCGATTTTATGATCTTTCTCTTTCTGCCGTTCATGCTGGCGGAGTTGGTCCAGGGGAGGGAAAACAGCATACGAAACGAAACCGTATTCGAGGGAGCACGGCCGCTGCAAGGGGCTATTCCCGTACGACAGGCATATATTGAAAAACAGCAGAAAGGGATATGACCATATGACTTCCGATCCACTCTCTTTACAGGAAATACAGCAGGCGAACTTGTCTGCTCTTGTGGAAATAGACAGGATATGCAGGGAGAACCGGCTGCGGTATTTTCTCGCTTATGGGACATTGATCGGTGCAGTACGACATCACGGGTTCATTCCCTGGGATGACGATGTTGATATTTTCATGCCGCGCAAGGATTATGATGCGCTCCACATGATTCTGGGAGATGGGATCGTGAATGGGTTCAAGCTGTGCACCAGGGCGAACACGAAGCATTATCCGTATTATATCCCAAGGTTTTGCAATATGAGATATCGATATGAAACGGAGCAGAAGGAACCAATTTTTGACATCGGTGCGTTCGTAGATATCTATCCGTTGGATAACTATTGCAGCGATATGGAACATGGACGCAAGCTTGTGCGCCGTATTCGAAGGATGAATGCGACATATATGCTGTATAATAAGGGCGCGATTGGCAAAAATGGTCTTGTCAGAGCAGCTTCCTTTGTTGCAAGCATTCTGCTACATTTGGCGGAAGGAAAAAAGCTCCCTGAAAGAATCAATGGACGGATAGACAGATTTTTGCTGGCTAATACATCCGATCAAGATACATACGTTGGCGTCCCGGCATGGACCTATGGGTTGACCCAGTATGATCGAGAGCTGTTCGACGAAAACACCGAACTTCCGTTCGAAGGTCATTTGTTGTCCGTTCCAAAGGAGTATGATGCGGTTCTGTCCAAACTGTATGGAGATTATATGGCTTTGCCGCCGGAGGAAGAGCGGAAGGCGACACATCACTACAGCATGTACGTTCGGGATGGGTCGATCGAGAATAACTCGTTCGGAAGAACTGAATAGAAGAGGATTTGAAACATACTAATCGTGAAGATTGAAAAGGAGGCAAGCATGAAAGGTATCATCCTGGCCGGCGGGGCGGGGACCCGTTTGTATCCACTCACCATGGTGACCAGCAAGCAGCTGTTGCCGGTGTACGACAAGCCCATGATCTATTATCCCTTGTCCACTCTGATGCTGGCGGGTATACATGAGATCTTGATCATCAGTACGCCGGACGACACGCCGCGGTTCGAGGCGCTGCTGGGAGACGGCTCCCAGTTCGGCGTGAAGCTGAGCTACAAGGTGCAGCCAAGTCCCGACGGCCTTGCCCAGGCCTTCATCCTAGGGGAGGAGTTCCTGGGCGGAGAAGCGGGGGCCATGGTGCTTGGCGACAACATCTTCTACGGGAGCGGGTTCAGGAAGATCCTTCGCGCTGCCGTGGAGGACGCGGAGGTGAATAAGCGGGCTACCGTGTTCGGGTACTATGTCAACGATCCGGAGCGTTTCGGCGTAGTGGCTTTCGATGAGAACGGGAAAGCTACCAGCATCGAGGAGAAGCCCAAGGTGCCCAAGAGCAACTATGCGGTGACCGGGCTGTACTTCTACCCAGCGGGCGTCAGTGACAGAGCGAACCAGGTCAAGCCCTCTGCTCGCGGGGAGTTGGAGATCACTACTCTCAACGAAATGTATCTAAAGGACGATCTACTGGACGTCCAGCTTCTCGGACGGGGCTTCGCCTGGCTGGACACGGGCACCATGGACAGCCTGGTGGATGCGGCGGAGTTCGTGCAGATGATCTCTAAGCGCCAAGGCATCACCATCTCGGCTCCGGAGGAGATCGGTTTTATCAATGGATGGATCGATAAAGCGGAACTGCTGCGGTCCGCAGAAAGATACGGCAAGAGCCCCTATGGCGCACACCTCAAAGCAGTAGCGGAAGGAAAGGTCAGGTATTGATCCATGAAGAAGTATTTGATCACCGGCTGTGCCGGATTCATCGGTTCCAACTTCGTCTACTACATGCTGAAGAAGTACGACGATATCCTGCTGGTCAATCTGGACAAGCTGACCTACGCGGGCAACCTGGAGAATCTGAAGGGCGTGGAGGGCGATTCGCGCCATGTATTCGTCCAGGGGGATATCTGCGACAAAGCGCTGGTCACCGGCCTGTTCGAGAAGTATGACTTCGACTATGTGATCAACTTCGCGGCGGAAAGCCATGTGGACCGGTCCATCGCCAATCCGGAGATTTTTGTCCAGACCAACGTCATGGGCACGGTGAACCTGCTTCAGCGGGCGAAGGAAGCATGGTATGACCCCCAGAAGAAGACCTGGAAGGAAGGCAAGAAGTATCTGCAGGTCAGCACGGACGAGGTCTATGGCGCTCTTGGACCGGAGGGATTCTTTATGGAGACCACGCCCATCGACCCGCACAGCCCCTACAGCTCCTCCAAGGCTTCGGCGGACCACTTCGTTCAGGCGTTCCACGACACCTACGGGATGCCCATCAACATCACCCGCTGCAGCAACAACTACGGTCCCTACCAGTTCCCGGAGAAGCTGATCCCGCTGATGATCAACAACGTGAAGCATCACAAGCCGCTGCCTGTCTACGGCGACGGCATGCAGATCCGCGATTGGTTGTACGTGGAGGATCACTGCAAGGCCATCGACATGGTGGCGAGCAACGGGAAGAGCGGCGAGGTGTACAACGTGGGCGGCCACAACGAGCACCCCAACATCTTTATCGTGAAGACCATCATCCAGCAGCTCCACGACAGACTCCAGGACGAGGGCATCTCCGAAGCCCTCATCAAGCACGTGGAGGACCGACTGGGCCACGATCGCCGCTACGGCATCGATCCCAGCAAGATCAAGGCGGATCTGGGCTGGTACCCGGAAACGCCCTTCGAGGTGGGCATCGTGAAGACCATCGACTGGTATCTGGAGAATGAGGCGTGGATGGATCAGGTCACGTCCGGAGCGTATCAGCATTACTACGATGAGATGTATAAGAACAGGTGACAGATAATGAAGGTCTTGGTAACGGGCGTCGGTGGCCAGCTGGGACATGACTGCGTAAACGAGCTGGCGGCCAGAGGACATGAGGCGATCGGAAGCGATATCCAGCCTTCCTACAGCGGCGTGGCCGACGGTTCCGCTGTGACCACAGCTCCCTATATCCAGCTGGATATCACGGATCAAGCGTCGGTCCATAAAGCGATCGCTGAGATCCGGCCGGACGCCATCATCCACTGTGCCGCTTGGACGGCGGTGGATGCCGCTGAAGACGAGGCGAATCAACCGAAGGTCGAGGCCATCAACCATTTGGGGACGCGCTATGTGGCAGAAGCGGCGAGAGCGGTGGACGCCAAGATGCTCTACCTCTCCACCGATTACGTGTTCGACGGCAAGGGCCAGCGTCCCTGGCAGCCGGACGACAGGAACTATGCTCCCTTGAATTTCTACGGTCAAACGAAACTGGAAGGGGAGCAGGCGGTCAGCGACATCCTGGAAAAATACTTTATCGTGCGCATCGCCTGGGTGTTCGGTCTGAATGGGAAGAATTTCATTAAAACCATGATCAACGTGGGCAAGACCCATGATACGGTGCGGGTGGTGAACGATCAGATCGGCACGCCCACCTACACCTTCGATCTTGCCCGGTTGCTGGCGGATATGATCGAAACGGAGAAGTACGGCTACTACCATGCCACCAACGACGGCGGCTATATCAGCTGGTACGACTTCTGCTGCGAGATCTACAAGCAGTACGGCCTGCAAACGAAGGTGGTTCCGGTCACCACGGCAGAATATGGGCTCTCCAAAGCGAGGCGGCCGGAAAACTCCCGCCTGGACAAGGGCAAGCTGATCGAAGCCGGGTTCAAACCCCTCCCGATTTGGCAGTACGCGGTCAGCAGATATCTAAAGGAGGCAAAGCTGTAATATGGGGCAGATCACGGTCGAGAAAAACCTGGAAGGGATCGAAGGCCTGTGCCTGATTACGCCTGCTGTCCACGGAGACAGCCGGGGATACTTCATGGAGACCTACAGTCAGCGCGATATGGCGGAGGCTGGCCTGGACATCACCTTCGTGCAGGACAACCAAAGCATGAGCACCAAGGGCGTCCTTCGCGGGCTCCATTTTCAGAAGCAGTACCCTCAGACGAAGCTGGTGCGGGTGATCCGAGGCGAGGTCTTCGACGTGGCGGTGGATATACGGCCAGGCAGCAAGACCTTTGGCAAATGGCATGGGGAAATACTAAGTGAAGAAAACAAGAAGCAGTTCCTTGTTCCTCGCGGCTTTGCCCACGGTTTCCTCGTCCTTTCCGACGTGGTTGAATTCTGCTACAAGTGCGATGACTTCTATCATCCCAACGACGAGGGCGGCCTGGCCTGGAACGACCTGGATATCGGAATCGTTTGGCCGAAGCTGCAAGGAGCATATCCAGGATCAGCGTCGGCGGAAGGATACTCGGTGGATGGAATCCCACTGAAGCTTTCTGATAAAGACCAGAAGTGGCAGGGGATCGAGAATATGTTTGGGGATCATTGATGTATAGCAAAGCATGAACGAAAGAGGAAAAGAAAAGCTGCCAAACGAAAAGTCCCTGTCGAAAGGCGGCATATACTATTTAATCTACAATGTATTAAATATCGCATTTCCCTTTATCACGGGGATATATGTGGCGCGAAAACTGCTTCCGGAGAATATCGGCGCAGTCGCCGCGGCTCAGAATGTTGCGGAATATTTTGTTATCCTCGCTTTTTTGGGGATCCCTACCTATGGGTTGCGCGAGATCGCAAAGGTCAGGAATGATCCCGAGGAGCGGAACAAGGTTTTTTCAGAGCTGTTCATTATCAATTTCATATCGACCGTCGTTTTCTTGATCGCCTATGTGATCGTCATTCTGTCGGTCGGTAAGTATAGAAGGGAATTGCCCATCTATATCATAGCAGGGCTTTCCGTCGCGCTGAACGCCTTCAATATTTCCTGGTTGTACGAGGGCATGGAGGAATTTAAGTTTGCCTCAGTGCGCAATCTTTTCTTTAAGGCTCTTTGCTTCGTGGTGTTGGTGGTCTTTGTCAAAGGCCCCAAGGATTATTTAAGATACGCGGGGATCACGGTGTTCGGTACAGCCGGAAATTACTTGATCAATATGGCGTATGCGCCTAAGTTTGTGAGATTCACCACTCAAGGGTTGAACCTGAAACGACACATGAGGTCCATCTTCTTTTTGGTCGCTGTGAATTTGGCTATTGAGCTGTATGCGTTGATGGATGTGACCATGATGAACTTTATGTGCGGAAAGGAAAACATCGCCTACTATAAGTATGGGAACAGCATACAGAAGATACTCTTGCAGGTGGTCAACACGTTCACAATGGTCCTCGTTCCCAGGATCACGTTCTTTTTCAAGGAGAACAGAAAGGAAGAATTCAACGCGCTGGTGTCCAAAGGTTTGATCCTCATCGTCATGCTCTCCGTGCCCATGATCGTGGGCATTTTCTTTACCTCCTCCTTCCTTATCCAGGAATTATACGGCGTCCAGTACCAGCATTCCGCGACGATTCTGAAGATGCTGTCCGTACTGCTGCTGATTTCGCCCATAGGGTACTTGCTTGGTTCCAGGATGCTGTTGGTGACAGATCATGAAAACAGGATGATCATTTGCGTGGGTATCGGAGCAGTGATCAATCTGATGGGTAATTCTCTGTTGATCCCCCGGTATCAGGAGTTCGGCGCAGCCATCGCCTCTATTATCAGCGAGATTGCTGTCATGGTCGTATATGTTCAGTTTGGAAAAAAGTATTATCAGCTGATTGGCGTAGGGAGAAGTGCTGTAAAAGTTGTATTGGCAGTGACGGTCATGGCGGGCTATTTGCTCCTCTGCGCTCAGTTACCGCTTTCTCCTTGGACTGTTTTGGCTCTTCAGGTTATAGGTGCCATTGCGGTCTATTTTGGCATGCTCCTGCTGTTGAAGGAGGAGATAACCCTGTACTACTACAGGCAAGTCATAGGAACTGTGAAGCAAAGGCTTGCCTGATTTAGGATCAAATATTAATATTTCTCAATATAGAAAAGAGGAAAACCATGCAGAACATCCATGAACAGATGAAGGGAAAAGTACTGATGATCACCGGAGGTACAGGCTCCTTCGGCTCGACTGTACTCAAGCAGTTTCTACAGACGGACATCGGCGAGATTCGCATTTTTTCTCGGGATGAGAAAAAGCAGGATGATATGCGTCATGCTTTACAAGCCAGGTATCCTGACCATGCTAAAAAAGTGAAGTTTTACATTGGAGATGTGCGTGATCCGAGGTCTGTGGCCGACGCCATGCCCGGAGTGGACTACATCTTCCATGCTGCGGCCTTGAAACAGGTCCCCTCCTGCGAGTTTTTCCCAATGCAGGCGGTGAAAACCAATGTGGAAGGCACGGACAACGTTTTGCATGCGGCCATCGATGCAGGTGTAAAGAGAGTCGTGTGCCTGTCTACTGATAAAGCTGCCTATCCGATCAATGCCATGGGCATCAGTAAAGCTATGATGGAACACGTTATCTATGCCAATGCTCGTGTGGCAGCAGATCGTGGCGGCACAGTGATATGCGGTACTCGGTATGGCAATGTTATGTGCAGCCGCGGTTCGGTCATCCCATTGTTCATCGATCAGATCAAGGCAGGCAACCCCATAACCATCACCAACCCAGCCATGACACGGTTCCTTATGAACCTTGATGAGGCAGTGGAATTGGTGCGTTTTGCATTCGAGCATGCGAATCCTGGCGATCTGTTTATCCAGAAAGCGGACGCTTCCACCATTGGCGACTTGGCCAAAGGCGTGCAAAGGCTATTTGGAAATACGGGCACCAAAATAATCGGCACTCGTCATGGAGAAAAACTATATGAAACGTTAATGACCTGTGAAGAGCGGTTACGCGCAGAGGACATGGGCAACTATTTCCGTGTGGTTGCCGACAACAGAGATTTAAACTATGATAAATTCTTTGTTCAGGGCCAAGTTAAAACACAAGCGGATGAGGCATACACGAGTCATAACACTATGCAGCTGGATGTCGATGGGGTGGTGAGGAAGATTCTTACCACGGAATATGTACAGGAAGAACTCAAAGGCATTCGTCACGAGTGATCTAAACAGTCAGTTCCTTTACACGAGAACAGGGTAGGAGAACGGATATGGAGCATTGCAACTGGAAAAACAACGGCAAGATCAAGCTGATGATCATCGTCGGTACCCGCCCGGAAATCATTAGACTTGCCGCTGTAATAAAAAAATGCAGGAAATACTTTGATACGATCTTGGTGCATACCGGTCAGAATTACGACTTTACCTTGAATGGGATCTTTTTCCGGGATTTGGGCCTCGATGATCCGGAGCTGTATCTGGATGCTGTGGGTGCGGATCTTGGGGAGACCATGGGCAACATCATCGCGGCCAGCTACAAGGCTATGGTCGAACTGAAGCCGGATGCGGTATTGGTGCTGGGCGATACCAACTCCTGCCTGTCCGTTATCGGTGCAAAGCGTCTTCACATCCCTATCTTCCATATGGAAGCTGGAAACCGCTGCAAGGACGAGTGCCTGCCGGAGGAGACCAACCGGCGGATCGTGGATATCATCAGCGACGTCAATCTCGCCTATTCCGAGCATGCGCGGCGGTATCTGGCTGACTGCGGCCTGCCGAAGGAAAGGACGTATGTGACGGGGAGCCCCATGGCGGAGGTGCTGACGGAGAATTTGGCGGCGATCGAAGCCTCCGATATCCATCAACGTCTCGGTCTGGAAAAGGGCAAGTATATCCTGCTCTCCGCCCATCGGGAGGAAAACATCGACACGGAGAAGAATTTCACCAGTCTCTTCACGGCGATTAATAGGATGGCGGAGAAGTATGATATGCCGATCCTCTATTCCTGCCATCCGCGCTCGCGCAAGCGGCTCGAAGCGTCCGGCTTCCAACTGGACAAGCGTGTGATTCAACATGAGCCCCTCGGCTTCCATGACTACAACTGTCTGCAGATGAACGCATTCTGTGTGGTGTCTGACAGCGGCACGCTGCCGGAGGAAAGCAGCTTCTTCACGTCGATCGGGCATCCGATCCCGGCGGTGTGCATCCGCACCTCTACGGAGCGCCCGGAGGCGCTGGACAAGGGCTGCTTCATTCTGTCCGGCATCGACACGAAGGGACTTTTGCAGGCGGTCGATACTGCCGTGGAGATGGTCAGGAACGAGAAGAACGGCGGCGCGATCCCGGTGCCGGACTATACGGACGTCAACGTATCCAACAAGGTCGTGAAAATCATCCAGAGTTATGTTGGCGTGGTCAACAAGATGGTATGGAGAAAAGACGCATGAAGATCCTCGTTACTGGCGCTAAAGGCTTCGTCGGTCGGAACCTTGTGGAGAATCTCAAGTGCATCCGGGACGGGAAGAACCGGACGCGGCCTAGTTTACATATCGACACTATCTACGAGTATGATCTGAACAACACGCTGGAGGAGCTGGACACCTATTGCTCCGTTTGCGATTTCGTATTCAACCTCGCCGGTGTCAATCGCCCCAAGGATCCGAAGGAATTCAAAGAGGGCAACTTTGGCTTTGCTTCGACTTTGCTGGATACGTTGAAAAAACATAACAACAATTGCCCCGTGATGCTCAGCAGCAGTCTGCAGGCGACGCTGGCGGGGCGGTTCGGAACCTCTGAATACGGTCTTTCTAAACGGGATGGCGAGGAGCTGTTCTTCCGCTATGCCCAGGAGACCGGCACCACGGTGTACGTCTATCGCTTTCCGAATCTTGTGGGCAAGTGGGTACGGCCGAACTACAATTCGGCGGTCGGCACCTTCTGCAACAACATCGCCAACGATCTGCCCATCACGGTCAACGATCCGAGCGTGGAGCTTGAAATGCTGTTCGTGGAGGATCTGATCGAGGAGATGTACGACGCCATGGAGGGGCATCCCCATCGAGCGGAGTATCCGAAGGCCGGGGAGGTCGTCGACGGCATACCCTACGACGGCCTGACGCCGCGCCCCTGTGAGGACGGACGCTATTGCTATGCACCGATCACGCACAAGGCCACGCTCGGGCGCATCGTAGAGCTGCTGCATACGTTCCACGATCAGCCGCAGACGCTGGTCATGCCCGCGATCCCTGACGGCAGCTTTGAAAAGAAGCTATATTCCATGTATCTTTCGTATCTCCCCAAGGACAAGGTGGCCTTCGATCTAAAGATGAACTGCGACGCCCGCGGCAGCTTTACGGAATTGCTGAAAACCACAGATCACGGTCAGTTCAGTGTAAATATCTCTAAGCCTGGGATCACGAAGGGACAGCACTGGCACAACAGCAAGTGGGAGTTCTTCATCGTTGTCGCCGGTCACGGCCTCATCCAGGAGCGCAAGATCGGTACGGACGAAGTCATCGAGTTTGAGGTCTCTGGCGACCGTATCCAGGCTGTCCATATGCTGCCGGGATACACCCACAATATCATCAATCTCTCCGACACGGAAAACCTGGTCACCGTAATGTGGGCAAATGAAATCTTCGATCCCCGGCATCCGGATACATTCTTTGAGGGCGTGTGAGCACTCTCATCCCATGTGTCTCATTCATTCATGTTTTTGATCATTTATAGCATAGAAGGAGAATAAAATGCTAAATTTCACGGTCGGTCCTGTCATGTGTAGCGAAGAAGTATGCGCTGTGGGTGCGGAGCAGGTGCCTTATTTCAGAACGCCGGAGTTCTCGGCGGTCATGAAAGAGAACGAACAGCTCATACTTCGGTTTGCAAAAGCACCAGAGGGATCAAAAGCAGTCTTCATGACGAATTCCTCCACAGGTTCTATGGAAGCAGTCGTCATGAATTGCTTCTCCGAGAAGGATTTGGTATTGGTCGTGGACGGAGGAAGTTTCGGACATCGTTTTGTCGAGCTTTGTGAAATACATGAGATCCCCCATGAAGCGATTCGTCTAAATCCGGGGCAAAAGCTCACCAAAGAAGCCCTATATCAATATGACGGACGAGGATTCACGGGGGTACTGGTCAATATCGATGAGACTTCTACAGGCGTTCTTTATGATTCAGAGATGATTGGGGAATTCTGTCGCAAAAATCATGCCTTCTATGTGTGCGACTGCGTTTCAGCATTTCTTGCAGATCCATTTGATATGGCGCATTGCGGGGCGGATGTCATGATTACTGGCTCTCAGAAAGCACTTGCGTGCCCCCCTGGGATTTCAATCATCATCCTTTCACCACGCGCTGTAGACCGAGTGAATTGTAAAAAAGTTAAGTCCATGTATTTCAATTTGGCCGACGCCTTAAAGAATATGGAACGAGGACAAACACCGTTTACGCCTGCGGTCGGTATCCTGCGGCAGATCAACACGCGGCTGAACGAGATTGACGCTGGAGGTGGAGCAGATCGAGAGGTCGCTCGCGTTGCCAGTCAGGCAAAGGATTTTAGAGAGAAAATTAAAGGATTTCCGTTTGAATTCGTCTCTGAATCTCCGGCAAACGGTGTAACCTCAGTTCATCCTTTGCACGCAGATGCTTTTGAAATCTTTACGGAACTAAAGGATCATTATGGCATTTGGATTTGCCCAAACGGCGGAGATTTGAAGAGCAAGGTTTTTCGGGTCGGGCATATCGGCCATTTGTGTCCAGAAGATAATACCATTCTTATCAATGCATTAAAAGACATGCAGGTGAAAGGGAAAATATAGTACGAAGATTTGTCTGTGGGCAGATAAGAGGCTCAGGAAGGAAAAACATGATAAAAGTAATTACCTACGGGACATACGATTTGCTTCACTATGGGCATATCAGACTACTGGAACGAGCAAAAGCGCTTGGAGACTATTTGATCGTTGGAGTAACCAGTGACGACTACGATAAAACTCGCGGGAAGATCAACAATCAGCAATCCCTTATGGAACGTATCGCTGCCATTAAGGAGACGGGATTGGCGGACGAAATCATCGTCGAAGAATATGAGGGACAGAAAATCGACGATATCCGTCGCTATAATGTGGACATCTTTGCCATCGGCTCCGACTGGGAGGGGAAATTCGATTATCTGAATGAGTATTGTAAGGTCATTTATCTTCCAAGGACGTTGGGCATATCCAGCTCGGATATCAGAGCGAAAAACCGGAAGCTGCGCATTGGGACAGTCGGCAATGGAAGCGTTTGCAACAAGTTTATTCGAGAAACACAGTATGTGAACGGTGTCGAGTATGTTGAATGCGATGAAATCATGGAGAATGTGGACGCAGTGTATATTGCGACGCATCCTGACAGACATTACGAGGATGTGAAACGAGCGCTGGAAGCGGGAAAACACGTTATCTGTGAATCACCGATTGCAAAAACAGTCTCTCAATTTGAGGAACTGTCGGGCTTGGCAAAGAAAAACGGCCTCATTTTAGAGGACGGTATCAAGACCGCGTATTCGACAGCTTATTCGCGCCTGCTCGTTGTTGCCAAAAGCGGGCGTATTGGAGACATCGTTTCCGTGGATACCGTATGTACAAGCCTTGTGGACGGAGCAGGAGAAGAAGGGGCAGACTTAAGTAAAAAGCAGAACAGCATCTGTGCATGGGGCCCCACTGCCATGCTGCCGGTGTTTCAACTGTTGGGGTCAGGGTATAAGTCGAAAACAATTGTTACCAAACTGATCAACAAGGATTTGAACTACGACGGATTTACAAAAGTAGATTTTCTCTATGACAAAGCCGTAGCTTCCGTGAAGATAGCAAAGGTCGCCAAAGCGGAAGGCGAGCTGGTCATAACGGGGACCAAAGGATATATCTATGTCCCAGCCCCATGGTGGAAGACCGATTATTTTGAGGTACGCTTTGAGAACCCGGCAGAGAACAAAAGATATTTTTACCAGCTGGATGGAGAAGGGATACGATATGAGATCGTAGCCTTTGCGAAGGCTGTAGAAAGCGGAAAAGGAAATTATTATATCAGCACAGAGACCTCAAGGGCTATCGTAAAGGTGATTGAGGAGCATTATCATAGAAACTATCTGGAAATCAGCTGATGCGTGTATAGAACAAAAAACAAATATCAAGGAGAGATTGACGATGGTCTTGAGTCCGGAAGAACTGAAAAAGCTGCAGGGGGTATGCCTTGAGCTTGTTTGTGAAGTCGATAGGGTATGCCGGAAAAATGGGATCGAGTATACGCTGGAGGGCGGCACCATGATCGGTGCTGTGCGAGAGCACGGTTTCATCCCTTGGGATGATGATGCTGATATCTCCATGTCGCGAGTCGAGTATGAGAAATTTTTCGAGGCCTGCAAAAAAGACCTTGATCATGATAGATTCTTCCTGCAGGAACACAGAACAGATCCAGAGTATCCCTGGGGGTATTCTAAGATCAAAATGAAGGGAACGAGTTTTATACAGGTAGGTCAGGAACATTTGAAATTGCAGGATGGCATCTTTACTGACATCTTTGTATACGACAATGTTCCGGACGGCTTTCTTGCTCGCAGGCTACATTATGCCGCTATTTATTGCATTCGAAAATGTCAATACTCGATTTCAGGAAAGAAGAATGCTAAGTCGCCGGCTCTTCGCGCGTGGTATACATTGCTTGATAAGATTCCAAAAGAGTGGGTGTTCACGTGGCAGGATAAATTGACGAAAAGGACAAACCGGAAGAAAACAAAGCTGATGCGCCACTATACTTTCCCTTATTTTAGAAAGGAATGTATCTTCGGCCTGCCCAGCAGCTGTTTCGATGAGTATATCGATGTTGATTTCGAGGGCAAGAAACTAAGAGTGGTCAAGGATTATGACACGTACCTCACGCTGAAATACGGGGATTATATGACGCCTCCTCCTGCAAAGGATATCAAACATTTATCGATCAGGACCATCAAATTCCCAGATTAAGATACATATCAGAACAAAACACGGTTTTTGGAGGGATCGATATGGAAAAGGCGCTTGTTATTGGCGGCAGCAACGGCGTTGGACTCGCTATTGTAGACAATCTTATAAACCGCGGTTTTTTAGTGGAAATATTGGACATTCGCCATCCTGAAGTGGGCATTCTTCCGGAGGACAAATTCAATTACCAATATTGCGATTTACTGGATCTGGACGAAGAATTGATAACGGCTTTTGCCGCGGACGATGAAATAAAGCTGCTGATGATCACGGCTGGATTTGGCAGGGTAGCAGACTTTGAATTCTTTCATACGGCTGAGATCAAGAACATGATGACGGTGAACGCGACTTCCACGTTGCGTATCCTGCGGCTATTCTATGATAGGATCAAAAGCAACGATATTTTTTTATGCGGCGTCATGGGATCCATCTCCGGTTTCATATCCTCTCCAATGGCAGCTGTATATGCCGCTTCGAAGGCTGCTGTATGCAGATGCATTGAGAGTGTAAACATTGAATTGGAAGCTTCCGGGACAAAGAATCGTATTTTGAATGTTTCACCAGCTTCTTTCAAAGGGTCAAGTTTTTATGGTGGACACAATCAGCTGGATCTACTAAAAGGCCTGGCGGAAGATATCGTCGAGCACATCCTGGCTTCGGATTGCCTGTTCATACCACAGTACGAGGAGATATTTAAAGGGGTAATTGAACGATATAATCACGATCCTCACGAGTATGGACTCTACAGTTATCAGTATAAAAAAGCATCCGGCAGGGCGATGAATGAGAAGAGAGTTGTTATCGGATATCTTTCCGGGACATTTGACCTATTTCATGTGGGACATTTGAACCTGCTTCAAAGGGCAAAAAAGCAATGCGATTATCTGATTGTAGGCGTCCATGACAGCGGGGAATGGAAGGGGAAGGAAACGTTTATTCCACTTGCAGAAAGGAAGCAGATTGTTGCCGCCTGCAAATATGTGGATAAAGTTGTCGATGCAGAGGTGGAAGACAGTACGGCGTGGGAGAAGCTTCATTTTGATCGCCTGTTTGTGGGCTCCGACTATCAGGGTACAGACAGATTCAAACGGTATGAAGCTTTTTTCGCAGACAAGCAAGTGCGCATCATCTACCTGCCCTACACGCTTAGCACCAGCAGCACGCAGATTCGACAGGCTATACGCGATAGGTACAAGAGCGGTTCCTGATCGCACAAAAAAACTGAAAAAAGAACAGGGCATTTCATGACCGGTATATGGTCTTGAAATGCCCTTTTTCATTTAAACAGCAAGGGGGACAGGGACTATATCAATACTATGCCGATGATATCTTTTCCAAGTGATTTTGCACGCAGTATCTCGGCGTCGATGGAGTCTATTCGAGATTTGCCACGCTCTTCCACAAGTACTACGCCTGTGAACTCAGATAGTTTCCTGATGGCTTCCGCATTATCAAGGATACTGCCAATGGTTTGGACCCTGTTTTCTGTATAAGATGCGATCAAATCGGCGGAGTTGCGGCTGCCGGAGGAAATCAGACAGACGGAACGATCATCCACACGAGAAATCAGGCTTTGGACGGTGGCCTGTATGATGGAAGCGTTGTCGACGGTCGATTCACCTTCCAATCTGCGAATCAGCTTATCGAACCATCTTTTCTTAGTAAACGGCATGACGCCTATCAGAGGGAAGGGATAGCGATTGGTGATATCACTTTGATTTTGAATGACGCCGCTGAACAGCCCTTTCAACAAAACGATGCAGCAGCCGAGCATAAGGCCAACGAGCCCGCCGAACAAACTAAACTTGACGGCGCGTTTCAACATAGCACGGCGGCTTATACGATGACTGACGTGATCGTTTTGAGCATCCTGCAGCTCTTCCTGCGCAGAGTGCAGTGCTTGGGAAGCTTCCAATATCACCGCCTTTTCATCATTAGCTTCGCTCGTCAGGGACTTAAACTTTTTTTCAGCATTTTGCAAAGCAGATTCGGCGTTTTGCAGCGCTTTTTCATTGGCCTCATGGCTTATGATCATGGAGTGATCCACTTCATAGCCAGAAAAAGAGGAAAGCACTTGGACTTGATGCTTCGGTAAGCTCTCCTTTGCTCGTGCCGTCATGGTCTGATATAGATAGGTTAGGGTCTGGTCCGCTATTTGCAGGTCATCATACCGAACACAGATATCAACGACATGGTGATCATCGTCATCGCTGACAGTAATCAGCTCTTTGATATACTCTTGCTTTTCAATGCCCATGATCTCTTGGATCTGTGAGAGGGTCGTTGAATCACAGGGAAACATTTGAGTATAGGCCACAATGATCCCGGCTCGTGTATCCTCGACTGCGTTCGCTGCAGCTTGGTCTCCGGTATTGTCGACCTCTACGGAAAAGCGGAGATGAGCGGCTCCACGGTGATATGGGTTCATGCCATAGTAGATGCTGTCCTTCATGTATTCTCGTAGCTGCTGGATCGTATGTTCAAGATGCTCTATATCTTGCTCAGCGTTAGGGATTTCCACACGGTCCCGAAAAGACAGTGCGTTTTCAGCCCTGGCCAAACGCAACTCGGCTATCTTAACCTTTTTCTCAGCGTCTACTGCATCGACTTGCTTCGCCTGGGGCTGCGCTTTCACGAAGGAGACGGCTCCGTAAATGCTTCCCAATAGCCCAAGGATCAAGGCAAAACATAAGATCGCTTTCAACCTCTTCAACAGCATTGCCAACAGGTCAGTAATGCGCACATCGATTTGCTTATTATTCATTATTCAACCCTCTCCAGCGAAGTAATCGACAAAACAAACATAGAATAAAACGGATCATTCCTTTCCAAATAAAACTTGTTGAATTAAAATTCTGTTCTTCTCTATCTCCGGCAGGATGGAGTATGCGTCATCATACATTATTTCACTGTAAGAATCATCAAAGGGGAGACGGACCGTGGTGACTATGAGATCGTTGGAAACAGCGATCTCATAGACGATGCCGGAAAGCGTGTCCCAATCCAAATTGGTACGAATACAGTCAAAGATCGTGGCGAAGAGTGGGAATAAATACTCTCGATCGAAGTTATCCGTGAGATACCAAAACGTATCGTTGATGAGAGCCAGTTGCTTCTCTGCACGGCCGATATCCCCTTTGCCGTCGGAGACACGGTCCGATAGATAGCAGATGGCCTGGCTGCCGCTCAGCCGATGGCTGCCGGCGGACAGATTTGAGCTGGTCTTCTCGTTGATATAAGCTGCTTCTGCTTCGGTCAAAGTGGCAGGGACGCCCTTCACGGTATCCGCCAGCTGAGACAACTCCTCTGTGCCGGTGTAGACGTAGTTCTGAATGCCCAGCTCGAAGCAATCGTTGAGCGTATTGATCAGCATGCCGATGCCGCCGGTGGCATAGATGGAACCTAAACGCTTCCATCCATACTCATGAGTGGGCAGGAGCATATCTCGAGGCAGAGCGACGATGGAGAGCTTTTGCTGCAGCTGGTTGTACGATACCAGGAAGATCATATCCGTCTGCCGGGGCTCTGAATCGATCTTGCCCTGCTGGACCACAACCGCCATAGTGATGGTATACTTGTCGATCTTGGCCTGTTCATAGATGGGAACTTCCTGGATCTCGCCGGTCTCATAGTAGTCGATATCGGTCCGAAGGGCTTCGGCAAAAAGTTCGGCAGAGGGCGTCGCCAGCGCGGCGGCAGAGTCTCGGTCAGGTTTTTGCACGGTCGGTATCAGGTTCTGGCGGAGGTTGCTCCACAGGCTGGCGCCATAGATGACGGCGGCCAGCACCAGTACCAGGACGATAGCCAGGATGATCAAAGCGATCTTCAGACCGTGTCTTTTTTTAGGGGTGTTTTGGGTTTCCATAGGGCTCCTTCTTGGTAGTTGTTAGGGGCGTGAGGACGATCCAGCAGGACGTCGCTTCGATCCGCACGGTGATCGTGTCAGTTGGCGTCCTTATCCATCATGAAGTACTTTTCAGCAGGGATATCCGACAGGTCCGGTGCATTGCCGTCAGCGTCATATTCGCCGAAAAGCACCATATCCAAAAGCTCCCGCCCGCCTTCAGCTCGGCCGGTGCCCATGTTGGAGGGAGAGCTGATGATTTGACCCATGAAGACCATCACGGCACTGGTGCCGCCGTCCAGGTTCATGGCCTCCTGGCAGCCCAGGGAGAGCATGAGCTCCGCCTGTTCATCTTCCGTCATGCCGATGGCCTTTTTAGTCCGGCCGTCCACCGTCACCACCACGTAATGACCCGGCTCATAGTATCCCAACATGATGCGGGGATGACGAATCATATTCCTGGCCTTCAAAACGTTTTTTCCATTTTGTACCAATACTGGGCCGAATTGCCAAATGTGACGGATTCCCTTTTTCATTTCTTTGTTGAGATTGAATCCATCCTTAACAGTGTTAAAAGTTTTCATGGTGCCATCATTATATAGAACCATTGTTCCCAAACTGGAATCCACGGTCTTGCGTACCAGTTCGCCGTTGTGGAACAGAACGCCGTTGTTGTAGGACCCATTGACGCCCAGTACGGCATGCTCCCGCGTCGCAAAGTCCTCCGCATCCTCTGTGCGGTGGTCATACGCTCCGTTGCCAAATCCGGTGCGGAAGGCGCTGATGTTTCGGATCCAGATATCCGCCACATAGTAGACCTGGTGCAGATCCTCGTCCTCGATCTTGTCGATGGCGATGCGCAGCTCCTCGGACTGATAGCTGTACTCTGCATCGGTCCCGGTGTCATAAGTGGGGAATATTGTGGTCACATCCCCAGGGATCGGCTCCCGGGTCGCTTCTGGCGTGGGGGAAGGGGTAGGGGTCGGCGAAGGCGTGGGCGTGGGCGAGGGCGTGGGCGTAGGCGCGGGCGTACCCACTACGATCGCCATGGTCGTAGGCTCTGTGGTCGTTACTGCCGTCTCGATAGCTGTTGCTGTATGTTCGATCGGCTGTGCAGCCGTTGCGACTTCACCGTTCGTGTCTTTCCCACATGCTGCCGCGCTGAAAACGAACAGCAGACAAAGCAGCAGGCAAAGGGCCCGTTTTTGCATAATCAAGGATACCTCCGATTACATATTTCGGTCATGAACGGGGATCGCGATCCATCCTCCATTGCAGCCAGATGGTGATCCGCAACGATCCGACCTTCCGTGATAAAAATCATACTATACCTACTTTTATGTATTATAGTCAATTCTTCGTCCGTAGTCAAGGAAGGGGGAGAAAAAGAAAGAAATGCATCGTAGATGCCGAGTATCTAAGAAGAACGGGACAAATGTTTTGATTACAAATATATCTTATTCTGTATATTTATTTTGAATGACGCCCATGTGTTGACTTATCGTACGATTCTATGTAGAAAATTATAAACTCTATATTTATGTCCGTGTGGGCAGAAGGTATGTGTATGCCGCAGCAGAGAAGTTTTTCGGAAAGGAAGAAGCAACATTGGAAACAGCAAAGCGTACCTATGATGATACCGAGATCGACCTGATGGAGATCCTTCAGGTGATCCTCAGCAAATGGATACCCATCGTCGTCGTTGGCCTGGTGGCTGCCATTTTGACGGGCGTGGTGACCGCCTTCTTTATCACCAAGAAGTATTTGGCCACCGCTTCCCTATATGTATATACGAACCCCAAGAGCTCCGAGTCCGGGGCCATCACCAGCGCTGAGCTTTCTGCGGCAGACAATCTGATCAAAACATACCAGACCATCGTCAAGAGCAACACGGCCCTTGCAGTGGTGGCGGAGCGCATGAACCAGGAGCACCCGGAATATGTGAACTTCAACGTTACAGCCTCCATGATCAGCAGGGCTACCTCTGTGAACGTGCCCACCGGCACCAAGCTGCTGGAGATCAAGGTGGTGACCGTGAACCCTCAGCTGTCCGCCGATATCGCCAACACCTTCGCCCGGTATGTCCCCGACGAGATCACGCGCATCACCAAGGCAGGCGGTGTGGAAGTCGTGGACTACGCGACCGTACCCAGGACCCATTCCAGCCCCAGCTTGACCAAAAATGTGGCCATCGGCTTGCTGGCGGGCTTGGTGGCTTCCGCGGCCTTCTTCGTGCTCAGGGCCCTGTTGGACACCACCATCTATTCCGCAGAGGAGATCGCCAAGGTGACCAGCTGTCCCGTCATTGGAAACATCCCCCATGTGGAGGTGGCCGGCGAAGCTCCGGAGCCCTGGAACGTGTCCGTAAAGGAGGAGATCACTCATGGAAACTAAAGAAAAGAGACCCACGGAGGCGGTCCCCGCCGTAACGAACCGGAAAAAGCCCGCCAAGCGGGTGGAGAGCGATCGGGAAGCGATCCGGGAGAACCGGAAAAAACTGCTGACCCGGAAAAGCGCCTTCGCCATCCGGGAGTCCTATATCCAGCTCAGGACCAACTTGATGTACAGCGTGGCCTCCCAGGGCGAATCCGAGTGCCGCGTCTTCGGTGTGACCAGCCCCAACCCCGCCGAGGGCAAGAGCCTGACCGCCAGCAACATCGCCATCGCCTTCGCCATGCTGGGCAAGCCCACGCTCCTCATCGACTGCGACATGCGCAAGCCCAATGTGGCCCGGCTTTGGCGCATCCACACCAAGAACGGCCTCAGCGACCTGCTGGCCAACATGGATGTGTGCAATGTCTTCGGTGTGGAGGGGATCCCTCTATCCATCCTTCCCGTGGGCAAGATCCCGCCCAACCCATCGGAGATGCTGGCTTCAGCTGCGTTTCAAACTGAGATCGACAGATTCCGCAAGCAGTATGCCTATATCATCATCGACTTGCCCCCCATCAACGAGGTAGCTGATGCACAGATCGTATCCCGGCTGGTGGACGGCATGGTGCTGGTGGTACGTTCGGGGCATACGAAACAGCGGGAGCTGGCAGATGCGGAGGGAGCATTGGTCAGCGCCGGGGCTCGGATCTGCGGCGTGGTCATCAACGATATCAGCCTGAAGCAAGGCGGCAAGTACGGATACAAGTACGGCTATAAATATGGCTATAAGTACGGCTATAAATATGGATACGAGAGAGGCAAGTAAGGGACGGATATAAAAGATGATGGAGATTGATTTTCATGCCCATATCCTGCCCGGCTGCGATCACGGCAGCGATGAATGGGAGACCTCCCGGCGGCAGCTGAGGCTGGCTCGGGCAGCTGGGGTGAGGATCGTATGCGCCACGTCCCATTTCTATGGGCACCAGATAAGCGTGGAGAGCTTTGTAGAGAAGCGACAGCGCTGTTATCAAGAGCTCATGTCCCATGCACCGCAAAACAGCCCTCAGGTCCTTTTGGGCGCGGAGGTGCTGGCTTTTGAGGGCATCGAACGCCTTCCGGATCTGAAAGAACTTCGGCTTCAGGGTACAAAAGTGCTACTGCTGGAAATGCCTTTCCATCATTGGTCGGAGGGATTGCTGGATTCGGTGGAAGCCCTCTCAGAGGACGACGACTTCCACATCGTGCTGGCCCATGTGGATCGCTATGATCGCAAAGATGTGGAGAACCTGTTCCATATGGATCGAGTCTTTGGACAGGTCAACGCAGATCACCTGAAGAGAATCTTTGGAATGGGTCATCTTCACAGATGGATCCGAGAAGACCTCATCGTGGCTGTAGGCAGCGATATCCACGGTACCGAAACGGGTTATGAAGATTGGATCACCTGTCGGGCGCGATACGCCGACGATTGGGAAGCCATCATGAAACGGACAAACGACTGGTTGAAGGGACTTGTATGACCGGTCGCAGGACAGGACGCCGCAACGGACGGTGCGCGGCCATAGCCGCCCCGAAACCACTCGGCTGACAGAAAGAAAACGGCCAATCAAAGCGAATGCTTCGTTTTGAATGCCGAAGGCGTGACAAAATCATGGAATCTGTTATGTGCGTGATTCCAGTTGGGAATTGGAGAGAGAAGACTGATGCGGAGCTTAAAACATGATGTCAGCTTGCGGATCGTCGAACTGCTGGCTGTATGCTTGATAACATTACCGTTTGCATTGTGTTGGAACCTTTATTATGCAAACCACACAGCAGCTTTGTTCGCTCGCAACGCGCGGCTGTATGTGTTCGTTCTATATGTGCTATTATATATTTTCTTCGGAAGGACATTCGATGCGTTTTTAGTATCATATTCTCGCATATCTGAATTAGCTTACAGTCAGATGCTAGCAGCATGCATGGCTGATGGGCTCATTTATATCCTCATTTGCTTCTTGTGCAAGAGATTAGAACCCATATGGCCGGGTATGTTGGCAATAATTGGTCAGACCATACTGGCTGTCCTGTGGGCTTTTTTAGCTAACAAGTGGTATTTTCATATGGAGATTTGTTCTCCAAAACAGAAATACGTTGACGAAGGAGTTATATGCACATGCCAAAGGTTACAGTCATTAAGGCAAAGGTCCATGTAGTCAGGAATTGGATTGATACTGAGAAGACTGTGCCAGTTGAGAGAGAGAAGAACACACTGTTTGATGTATTTGGATTAAATAGAGATAAATTCTATGTCGTCTATGCCGGTACCATCACCGCAGACCGTCGATAATTGGGACAGAACTGACGAACCTCAGATGATAGGCTTCAGGCAGAAAATTGAAAGAACACCCGGCTGGAAGCTGGCGGGTATCTACGCGGACGAGGGTATCACGGGAACTTCGATGAAAAAGAGAAAAGAGTTCCGGCGTATGCTTCAGGACGCCCAGGATGGAAAACTCGATACAATCATCACAAAGAGCATCAGCCGGTTCGCCCGGAATACACTTGACTGCCTGAAGTGCGTAGATGATTTGAAGAAGATCGGAGTCAATGTTTACTTCGAGAAAGAGCAGATCGACACGGCAACGGCTTCAGGTGAAATGCTACTGACCATCCTTTCGGCTTTTGCGCAGGAAGAAAGCCGGAACATTTCGGAGAACCTGAAATGGGGTATCCGCAAACGATATGAGATGGGCCAGAGCCGCTGGTCAGCTCTTTACGGCTACCGGCTTAACGAGCAGGGCGAGGCAGTGATCGAGCCCAATGAAGGCGAAATCGTCCGGTCGATCTTCAACCTTTACCGGGAAGGCACTCCGCTTCCGGCGATTGTGGTTAAACTGAACGCGCTGGATATCCCTTCCCCCAGAAATTGCAAATGGACGGAAACCACGGTGCAGGGCATCCTGAAAAATGAACGGTATGCCGGGGACATGATCCTTACGAAGAAGCAATCAGAACTATCCTTCCCGGTAGGTATCGTCATTTCAAGGGGAATGAGTATGAAGTGATCGGCATCTCTAAGCATTCGGAAACTGAGGAACCGATGGTTGTATATAAGGCCCTTTACGGTGATGGCGGGTTGTGGTGCAGGCCTGCTTCGATGTGGCTTGAAGAAGTGGTCAGAGACGGAAAGACATATCAGCGTTTTGAAAAGATAGTCAGAGAACAAGCTGCTATTGAAACGGAACGCTTACGCCTTCGCCGGTTTACCGTATCGGATGCCGCTGACGTATACGAGTATCTTCATAAGCCGGAGCAAAACTGCTTTAAGGATATGCAGCTGAAATATCAGTCAGATCCGTATATTCTCTCGCGATGAAATAACAAGACGACATGTGACAAGATATTCAAGCAAAGCATCCGAATACAGCGAAGAAGGTGAAGTATCGTATCGGTGACGCAAGAGATCCTTTACAGATTCTTTACCTTGTGGTATCATATCCATACAAATATACCCTGGTTTGCTAAGGTAAAAGGCATTTGACAGGAAATCGGGTTTTGGTATGGCAAATCAGGAGTACGGCTGAATTCGTTAATGTCTGCAGCTGAACTATTATCATGAGGTGTGAATATGAGCGAGGCGTATCTTCAAGAAATACAGAAAGTAGAGCTTGATCTTCTTGAAAAATTCATATCTGTTTGTAAAAAGTATAATATAATGTACTATGCTGATGCAGGCACACTGTTAGGAGCGGTTCGACACAAAGGGTTTATTCCCTGGGACGATGATATTGATCTTGCTTTATTATGGCCTGACTATCAAAAGCTGATGGAAGTTGCACCGAGAGAATGCGAATATCCTTATTTTTTTCAATGCATTTATACTGATGCGGAAGCATTGCCAGGCACATGTAGGTTGAGAAGGAGCGATACGACCGGATTTACAAGGTGGGAACAGGAGAATATTGGCCCTGAGTATGATCGTGGGGTATTTATCGATATTTTCCCTCTTTTCTATGTGCCTGAGTCAATTGAGGAGAGGCAAAAACAGAAAGAGAAGGTATTGTGGCTGTGGGAAGTGATCCGAGGCCATGATGCATATCAGTATGAGAGGAGAACCGGCAAAAGAAACGCCGCATATAGTAAATATATACCTTCTTTCCTGAAGTATTATGAGACGATGGGGGAAGATTTCGACATCGTAAAGCTTAAAGAAGAGTACCTTCATGCTTGTGCCTGGGGAGATACCAGGACAAATGTGGTTGGAGAATCATCGGTAAAGTGCCATGGTGCAAATGCTATGTGGGACACGGAATGGTTTGAGAATTGTGTTGAGATGCCTTTTGAGAATACGACCATCAATTGCCCTGCTGCATACGACGAAGTGCTGACAAGGGTTTACGGCGATTGGCGAACCCCCATAAAAGGGGCTTCGGAGCATGAGATCGTAGCTTTTGACGCAAAGATGCCCTGGAGGCGGTATTTACAACTGCAAACTGAATGCTAAGCTCCAGCGGGGGGCAAGCTTAAATAGTTAAGGGACGCAAAGGTGTTTTTGCTTTTCTGACTATTGTTGAGATAAAACGAATTCGAGAAAGCTAATTGTCCATAGATAAAACCATTGAGGGAAAATGATGAATCTAACCAGAAAACAATTCGATGTGCTACAAATCATGGCAAGCAATCCAAAAGCATTGACACAGCGAGATTTGGAAAAACAGACGGGACATAGTCTCGGCACGATCAACCGTGTCATGAAGGAATTAACGGAAGCCGGTTTTGTAGTGGATGGAGCCATCACTCATGCCGGACTAAATGCTCTAGAACCGTATCGTGTAAAGCGAGCTATCTTTGTTGCAGCTGGTTTTGGTACACGTCTTGTGCCGATCACATTCAATACACCAAAGCCGCTTGTTCGCGTACATGGCATTCGCATTATCGACCGTCTTATAGATGCTTGTTTACAGGCGGGGATCGATGAAATATACATTGTCCGTGGCTACTTGGGAGAACTGTTTGATCAGCTTCTTTATAAGTACCCTATGATCAAGTTTCTAGAGAATCCAATCTACAATGAAGCCAACAACATCAGTTCGGCGTTGGTAACCAGGTATATGCTTTCAAACGCATATGTATTTGAAGCTGATCTATTGATTTCCAACCCGACGATCATAAAGAAATATCATTATTCTTCAAATTTTCTCGGAATAAAGAAACAAAGAACAGATGATTGGTGCGTGCGCGTGAAAGATGGCACTATTGTGGAGGAAAAGGTTGGAGGCGAAGGAAACGATATTTGGCAGCTGATCGGTATCAGCTATTGGAATACGGCGGATGGTCAGCGATTGAGTCAGGATATACAGGACGTGTTCCAAAGCCCGGGAGGAAGAGAAAGGTACTGGGAGCAGGTTCCACTCGTATATAAGAAAGAACATTATCAAGTTGAGATTCGGGAATGTTTTGCTGAAGACATCATTGAAATTGATACATTCAACGAATTGAAAGCCGTTGACAAGACATATGATGTATAACCAGTCGTTTCACAAAACATAACCATGTGTTCATAATAGTAAATCAAATAGTGTCGCGTTGAACATGCAGGGCGCTTCGTATTCAAAACAGCCCACAGTGCTTTTATGTAAAGGTTGGGTCGACAGATTTGCCAAGCATGACATGAGCTAATAACAGGCGTCAAAGCAATGATTGTGTATTATTGCTTTGACGCTATCACATATATTCTGAATTTCCCTTGACAATCGTTCAATAATTGCGTATATTATTTTTGTTATTGAACACAACGAATGGGAAGGAATAATCATTATGAAAAAAGCGATCGCAGTATTGATCATCGTACTGTCTCTTTTCAGCCTTGTCGTCTGCACTCCTGCGGACAACAAGACATCGGCGGAAGCAAAATCGACTGCTCCAGAGAACGCTTCAAAATTGGATGACAGCAGTAACCGAGTTGTTATCTACTCCGGTGCGGAAGAGTATCGCAATGAGTATTTTATGAAGCGTCTAAAGGAACAGTTCCCTGAGTACGATATCTCTATCGAGTATATGCCTACTGGCAATCTTGCGGCAAAACTGGCTGCCGAAGGCACCGATACGGATATGGATCTGTTTTATGATTTGGATTACAGCTATGCTGGTCTTGTGGAACAATATCTTGCTGATGTGTCCGACTATGATCAATCCATCTATATGGACGACTGCCGAGTGGTGAGCAATAAGTATCTTTGCGAAACCCGCAACGGTGGAGCGATCATCCTCAATCCCGATGTATTGGCAGCTAAAGGACTGGCTGAGCCTACCTGCTATGCCGATTTGATCAAGCCGGAATACAAAGGTCTGGTCTCCATGCCGAGCCCTAAGTCTTCTGGTACTGGTTATATGTTCGTCAAAAGCCTTGTAAACGCTTGGGGCGAGGATAAGGCGTTTGAATACTTTGGTGCGCTTGCAGAGAATGTTCTTCAGTTTACGTCTTCCGGCTCTGGCCCGGTCAACGCCCTTGTACAGGGTGAAGCGGCTATTGGCCTTGGCATGACTGCTCAGGCTGTTACGGCGATTAACGACGGGGCAAATCTGAAGATCGTTTTCTTTGAGGAAGGTTCCCCGTTCTCTCTATATGGTATTGCAATGCCAGAGGGGAAGCAGAATCGCAAGGCGGTGAGAGAAGTGTTTGATTTCTTTTACACGACCCTTGTTCCTGAAGATAAGGAACTCTTTTATCCAGAGCAGATATACAAGTACAAAACCTTTGAGATCCAGAATTATCCGACCAATATCCATTATGCCGATATGTCCAACAACACGACAGAAGAGAAAATCCGTCTGTTGGAGAATTGGGAGTATTAGTCCTATCTGAGCCAAAGGGGAGGAAGGGATGGCTTTCCTCCCTATTCTTCTTTTTACGATCATGGATCAGTTGCTTCGATCCAAGCGCTGCATCGCTTCCAAATATAAGGCTGAATGTGAAGTGCGGAACAGCGAAGGATATTTTTCATCAATGGGGGACAAGAATGGAAAAACTGGTAGTCAATAATCTTTCAAAAGCCTTTGGACAAGCAGGTGTTCTTCATAGCGTCACCTTTAGCGTACAAGATGGAGAATTCTTATCCATTCTTGGCCCCTCTGGATGCGGAAAGACCACTATCCTGCGCATTTTGATCGGCCTTGAAACAGCGGATAGCGGGGAAATCCTGAAGGACGGCATCAATATCACCAACATTCCGGCTGCACAGAGGAAGATGGGTATCGTCTTTCAAAACTATGCTCTCTTTGAAAACATGTCGGTTCTACGGAACGTTGAGTACGCATTGTTGAAGAGTAAAGGGATGAAAGAATCTTTTACCCGTGAGTCGGCGCGAATAAAAGCAAAAGAAATGCTAGAATTGGTTGGCCTGAGTGACCATCTTGATAAAAAACCTCGTCAGTTATCTGGAGGACAACAGCAGCGTGTTGCCATTGCAAGAACGCTTGCCCTAAATCCCGATGTAATCCTCTTTGATGAGCCCATGTCAGCCCTGGATGTAGATACCAGGCTGAGTCTCAGGGCTGAGCTTAAGGAACTCCAAAAGCGTTTTGGTACAACGATGATCTATATAACCCACGATCAGGAAGAGGCATTTGCCCTGTCTGACCGCATCATGGTCATGGATGCGGGAGTGATCCATCAACTTGACACGCCGCACAATATCATCAACCATCCTGCAGATGAGTATGTGAAACGATTTGTGATCAAGAACATCGATATCAAGATCAACAGCCTGATTCAATTTGCTAGATCAGAGGAGAATCAAGCATGAACGGCAGAAAATGGACGATGTCCACTACGTTGAAGATACTGCTTTGCGTTTTTTGGCTGTTCGCAATTGTCTTGCCCCTTATCCGTATGTTGTCCACCATGGCGTCGGTAGATGTTGGAGCGGTCATTACCGCCAAGAAGTTTTCAAAAGCGCTTAGGCAGTCTTTACTGGTGTCGTTCACGGCCACGGTGATCTCCGTTTCGCTGGCAGGGCTTTTGTCGTGGGCAGTAGCCAGGACGAACATACACCATAAGACAGCATTGAATACACTTATCACCATACCGATGTTGATCCCCTCCATTTCTCATGGCATGGGTCTTATTATCCTACTGGGAGCGAATGGTTGGCTATCAAGAGCGTTAGGCCTTACAAGCGGCATTTATGGCTTTTTGGGGATCGTTATCGGGTCGGTCATGTACTCTTTTCCAGTTGCATACCTGATGTTGTACGATGTGTTGAGGTATGAGGATGGTACACCGTATGAGGCAGCTGAGGTCATGGGCTTTACGACACGAGATAAATTCTTCTCGATCACATTGCCCTATTTGAGAAAACCGCTTATTTCCGTTATCTTCGCTACTTTCACCATGATAATAACCGATTATGGCGTCCCACTTATGGTCGGCGGGAAATACATGACCTTGCCGATTATGATGTATCAGGATGTGATCGGAATGCTCGATTTCGGAAAAGGGTCAGTCATAGGCATGATCTTGCTCATTCCCGCCCTGATCGCTTGCATCCTTGATATGGCCAATCGAGATAAAGGGAACGGGGCATTCGTTGGGAAGCCGTATAGAATAAAGGAAAACAAAAGACGCGACAGAATCGCAAGGATCATTGTCATTTTGACTGTGATACTGGTTTTTCTGCCCATCGGTTCCTTCTCCGTACTGGGATTCATGAAAAAATACCCGATTGACATGTCGTTTTCCTTAACAAATGCAGCTCAAGCCGTCAATATGGGAGCGCTGCGATATCTGAAGAACTCCTTGATCATAGCGTTTACCGTATCCTTTCTGGGGACTGCTTTAGCATTGTTCAATGCGTATTTGACAGCGCGGAACAAGACAAAGCTCAGCTACGTTTTGCATCTAATGTCCATTACATCGCTTGCCATCCCAGGTATTGTTTTAGGCCTTTCCTATGTGATGTTTTTCAAAACAACGCCGATTTATGGGACCTTTGCTATGCTGTTCCTCGTAAATTCCATGCACTTTTTTGCTTCTCCGTATCTGATGGCTTACAACACTTTTGGAAAGATCAATGAAAACCTGGAAGATGTTGGCGCCACGATGGGGATAAGCCGCTGGGGAGTATTAAAGGATGTGTTGCTTCCACAGTCCACTAGCACGATCCTTGAAATGATGAGTTATTTCTTCGTCAACTGTATGATGACCATTTCAGCGGTATCCTTCTTGGCTAATGTTGGAAACAAACCAATCGCTTTGATGATCACGCAGTTTGAGGGACAGATGCAGCTGGAGTGTGCAGCGTTTGTTAGTTTAACGATTCTCGTTGTCAACGTAGTTATGAAATACGCTGTGTTTATTGCCAAGAGAAAATTTGTATGATTATCTTTTTCGAACATATCTACTGAACGGCATTTTTCACGGTTTTTTCTTGATAAAGTATATCCATTCCCGGATTTGCTCCTTCGGTAGTATCACGGGCATATGAGCTTGAATTGACCGGATTTTCTTTTGTCCTTCCGTGATCGGCGCAAATCGTCTGCACATTTCGATTCTGCACATGGAAACAGGACTCATTAATAATATTCCCACAGATATCAAAGGACAGTACAGTATGGAAGACCGCTCGATTCGGAATACTATGAAGAGAGGATCGAGAAAGGGGCTTTATCGAAAATGGCATATTGGATTATCGGGTGCGCACTGTTGATTACGTTCGTGCTATATTGCTGCTGCTGGGTTGCAGGCATGGTGGATCGGCAATCGGAAGGATCGCAATGCAACAGATCCCCACAGGAAGGGGGATGGTCAGGGATCATGACCGAAAACGGCCGCCTTTGATGACGGCACGACATGATCCCCGTGATTGAACAATGCTGCGGCTCCGCGACGGGATACCATCAGCCGAAGTTGACAATGACCTCGTTGATATCAGGATCGTTGAACCAACCCATGGGGACGTTCCAGGTTAGATAGGTGGCAGTGTTGAAGCCAATTGCGTCGCCCAAGCGGATAGTGGTGTTCTTGGAGGACGCCTTGAGGTCGTTCATGTTTTGCAGGATGTCAGTCTCCAGACTTGTGAGCTTCTGGTCGACTGCCTTGTTTTCCTCCGTCCAGTTTTTCTGGCTGTTCTTCTTTTCCCGCCAAGGGGTGACAGCATATTGGCTCGAAAGGGTGTCCGTGGCGCTGTCGAAGCCGTCCTTCAGGGCGACATACGCCTGGTAGCATTCGCGGTAGAGGGCGATCTGCTCCTCCGTGAAAGTTTGGCCGGCATCCTTCAGCTCCTGGACCCGGTGCAGCACCTTCTCGGCCTGGCGCATATACTTCATGGCAGAGAAGCCCACGGTGTGGAGCCAACGCTCATACTGCCGGGTGCAGGTGCCCACAGGCTCCGCCTCAATGCCGAACACCTCCCGGATGATGTCCATCCGGTTCTGCTGATCCACGTAAGCGTATCGCCATTCGTATTCGATCTCGCCCAGTTCTCCGAACATGGCCCGGGGCTGGATACTACCTTCCTCAAGATTCGCGGCAAAACTGACCAAAGCTGTGGTCTGGCTCAGGGTGGTGTTGGTATAGATGCCGCTACTGGCGGTGTTGATCAGGGCAGGGATCTGGCTGAGCTTGCCTTCGCTTTTCAGCTTTTCGAAGATGGCCACCATCATTCGTCGCTGTCGGGCCGTGCGGGAGCTGTCCAGCCCGTCGGCTTGTTGCCGGATGCGAAGGTAGCCTAAGACCCCGTTTCCATCCAAATGGTGCATACCCTTGTTGTAGCTCCATTGTCCGCCGTGAGCAATGAACGGCTGGTCCACATCGTAGTCGATGCCGCCGATGGCGTTTACGATGTCGACGACCGCCTGGAAGTCCAGGCCGTAGTAGTAGGGGATGGAGATGCCGCCCATCCATTCCTCTGCCGCTCGACAGGTCAGCAGAAAGCCGTCCGCCAGCTCGTCGGATTGACCGGCAGGGGCTTTCCAGCCCCCCAGCCCTACGTTGAATACGCAGTTGAGTTTGTAGATGCCATAGTGGCCCGGAGCTGTGGTCATGATATCGCGCGGCAGGGAGATCAGGTCCACCTTGTTCTCATCGAAGTTGATGGCGATGAGCATGATCACGTCCGTATGGGGCATGGTGCCGCTGCTGGTTTCGCCAGACTCATAGGCGTCGATGCCCATGAGCAGGACGTTCAACCGATTTATGGGCTTGGGCGTGGCCGTGGGCTCTGGGGTGGCTGCAACGGGGATATCTGTCGTCTCTGGCGTCGAGGAAGGGGCGATCGCTGCCGCTTCTCGTTCAGGGTCAGGGACCGCGGAGTTCAAGGGGAAGGCGGGGACCAGGAGGGCCGCTTCCGGGAGGGGGGTGGCAGCCGGGGTGTGGGCAAACAGGGAAGCCGAGTTCTTAAAAATCCGATATGCATGCCAGCCGCCTAGGGTCAGGCCCACCAGCAGCAGGCCCAGCACCGTCCACAGCACGATCCTGCGGGTCTTCTTTTTTTGAGATCGGGAAAGGTCTTCCCGGGCGGTCGCGTTCATATCGGTGTCGTTCATTTGATCGATCCATCTCTCCCTAAACAGTTTTCCGTTCGGTGGCGGCAGTATACCACCCTATGGGGGAAAAGGCAACGGATTTCAAAGTATATTCACAGACTTAACAGGCTTTTCCAGTCCAGCCTGTACCTGTCAGCGGGCCAGCCCTGCGGGTCGGGCTGTGCCTCAGGGCAGCAGGCCTTCGCGCTCCATCTGTACCACGGCGTTGTAGTCGAAAGGCTCCGTGGCGATGGCGGGGAAGTTCTCTTCATGGAACCGCCAGAAATAGGATTTCACCTTGCACTGCTGGTTGGTCCACATGAAGCAGCGATGCTTGTGGATGCTGGTGACCAGGGGGTCGAAGTGGTACCAGCCTGTGCCGATGTTGACGATCACCCAGTAATGGCGGCTGGTGGTGCTCTTGCGGGTCACGCTCATGTAGGGCACCTGCAGCTCGTCCAGCAAGGCTCGGGTCAGGGAGTACACGGTGAAGCAATCTCCCCGGCGGGCCTCATAGCCTCGGACGGCCTCCTGACGCCAATCGTTTTTGTTGGAGGACCCGGTATAATGGACCCGGCCCCGTACGTAATCGAAGACGGCTTTGAGCTTTTCGGCGGTGACCATGTCCGGGGTGATGATCTCGGAAAGGATGGTCTGGGCCATCTGGCGCACCTGTTCGTCGGTAACGGAGGGCTCCACCAGGGTATAGATGCAGCTCTTGGAGACGGTGTTGCCGCTCTTGTCCGTGGCGGTGTAGGTGACGGTGTACTTGCCCTTTCGGGACAGGATCACGCCGCTCTCCACGGTCATGTCCACCCGCCCGTCCACATCGTCCTCGGCGTAGGCTTCCGCAAGATAGGCGATGGGCTCGTTCACGTAGCCGCTCCGGTTCACCACGCCGTAGAGGACGGGGGGCGTATCGTCCACAGCCAAGGTCAGGGGGAAGGCGGCGATGGTTTCGTTCCCGGCGGCGTCTACGGCCTGCACAGAGAAGGTCTGAGGCTGGTCGCTGTCCTGATCGGGGGCTTGGGTGAAGGACAGGATCGCGCCGGTCACGTCCTCAGCGTTCACCAGTTCCTCCGGCGTATACGCGTGCCGGGTGTAGAAGGGCCCCTCCTGGAGGGTCAAGACGGGGGCGACGGTGTCCACGACGGTCACCAGGGCGATCTCGACGCCGTCCGTCAGCTGGACCCGAACGGGATAGGTCCCCAAAGTGTTGGCCATAAACGCTTCCGGCTCGGCCTCGGGACGGCCCAGGTCCGCGCCGGTGAGCAGGCCATTCTTCGCCTCAATGGTCATGCGGCCCAGGGAGGAGTAGAGGATTTGGGCGGGCACGTCGGCTGTGTTGCCGCCGGCGTCCGTCATCCGGATCAGGATGTCCTGGATCTCTCGGCTGTCCGGGTCCGGAGCCTGAAGGAAGGCATACTGGAGGGCCGTTTCATCGGCCGCGTCCGTCAGAAAGGCTTCCGGCGCGGCGGCTTCCCCGGGCGCCAGGACCAAAAGCTGCCCCGTGGCGGCAGGGGCCACCGTGTCCTGGATCGCCAGGACGGTGGTGAAAATGCGTTTGTTCTCCGGGCACTGGACCCGCAGGACATATTCCCCCGGTGTCCGCATCATCTCGTCCGTGATCGTATCCAGCAGCTCCCCGTGGAAGCCCTCGGTCAGGAAGGGATCGGCGGCGGGGATGGGGGAGCCCGCCTCCATGGTGACCCGGTCCACCGTAGAGCGGACCACGGCGGTCGATTGCACCTCGTTCACGTTGCCGCTGCCGTCCTCCAGCCGGATAACGACGGCCTGCTCCCCGGCGGGGGAGAAGTCGTATTCCTGAACGAAGCTGACGCCCACCCGGTCCGCGTCCTTCAAATCGGAGATGAACTGGTCCGGGGTGGGCACATAGCCTGAGGGAAAGGTCATCGTCACCGGCGCGGCCACAGGGGCCACGGTATCCTGGACGGTCAGCCAGCAGGGCACCACCCGGAACCGGGTGATCACCTGCACCATGTGCCTTCCCAGGGCGGTGCAGCTTTCATCGGCCAAAAGAAAGGCGTCCTCCGCCTGGCAGAAGGCGGTCACCGGAGGCACGCCCTCCCCATATTCCGCCTGCACGAAGGGGGATACGCCGTGATATGCCCACAGCAACAGCACCCCCAGGGCCAGCAAAAAGCCCAGGAAGCCCAGCAGGATCGTCCGCCCCCGTTGCTTGGGGGCGGCGGTTTCCTCTTGATTCGGTTGGCGGGCGCCTATTTCCATGTTACCATCATAGCACGTTCCAGCCTGACCGGCCATCCCGTAGGGAATAGTTCACAAAAATGCAACGGATTGTCCGAAAAAGCGGGACGACCTGCGCCGTCCCGATTCGCTCACGTTTTCGTGGGCTGCCCTACACGGGCATGACCACGGTCCTAAAGAAGGTCTCGGCCCCCTCCTGGCCCAAGGTCTTGGTGAGGGCAGCGGTGGAGGGGTTCCCCTCCCGGATCATCCGCTGCTGGAAGGCTTTGAGGCCCGCCACGTTTTCCGGCTTCACGGGGGCGGCCGCCGCCTGCTGGGTATAGGCCTTCAGGGCGTCCAGGGCCATCTGTTCAAGGCGCGCCTTTTCCCCGGTCTTGATGAGGGAGCCCGCCATGCGCTCCTGCACATACCAGGCGGGCTTTTCGGCGTAGTCGGCTACGTCCCCGTAGGGGGCGCTGGCGGCCAGGAGCTTGTCCTTGTCGGCGCCGCCGGCGGTGCAGTCGTAGTATTCCACGTAGCACAGGTGCTTCTTGCCCATGTCCATGGTGTCGATGAGCAGGAAGGGCACGCTCTTCCCGGAGCTGGGCGTCACCACCACGGTCAACAGGTTCATGAGCCCCAGCATAGCGCGAGTCTTCAGCACGCACAGGTTGCCGAGGCCCTCCACTGCATACTGTTCCAAGTGGAACCGCATCATCAGGCTCCCCATGGTCCGATACTTTTCGGGCGTGATCTCCTTCACAGCGAACTTTTCCTGCAAAACGGCCACCGCATCCAAGCCGATCACCTCCTTGTGTTCCCATAGAGTATAGTCCCTTTGGAGGGAAAAAGCAAGGGAGGCGCCCGCCTCCCTGAGGGTGCCGGATCAGGTCACGTCCGGGGCGTGTTCCGTGATCGTGACCGCCTCGCTGCTCACGAAGGCGGGCCGGTCCTTCGCCTTTTTCATATAGGTGTCGAACATCTCCAAATGGAGCTTGCACACGTTCTCGTGCATCACGTCCGCATCCAGCTTTCCCGTCATGAGCTTCAGGCCCATCATATGCTTCATGTCGGTGAACCCAAGATGCTGCATGTTTTTGAAAACGGCGCCGTAGACCGGCCTGGTGTGGTCCACGAACGCCCTGGTCTCCGCCTTGACGTTTCCCTGGCAGCTGACCTGCAGGAAGGGTCGGGTCAGCACCTTGCCCGCGGTGTCGCCGAAGAGAGCGCCGTCCAGATTGACGCCACAGACGAAATCGGGATGATCGAGGCATAGCATATAAGCCACGGCCCCGCCCAGGGAATGGCCGGTGGCTCCTATGCCGGCGCTCCCGTCGATATGGTCGCCGAAGGCCTGCTGGGCGTATTCGACGGCGTCCAGGGTGTCCTGCTCCCATTCGGCCACCCGGCTCAGGATGAGCTTGCAGTATCGCTGCTGCAGCGCGTCGAACTGCTGGGCCAGCTCCCGGTCGGTGCCCTTGGAATGGGTCAGCTGAAGGGCCTTCAGCATGCCGCCCCACAGGGGATCGTACTGCTTCTTGGAAAGCTCCCCGTCGAAAAAGATGCAGGTGCCGTCGTCCAGCTCCGCGCAGCAGGCGTCGTAGGGATGGCCCACGGCCAGGACCAGGTAGCCCTGGGAGACCAGCTCCAGGCACAGGAAGGAATTGCTCTCCCGGTAGGAGGACAGGCCGTGGTTGAACAACACCAGCGGGAACCGGCCGCCCTCCATCCAGGGCGCGTCCGGGTAGCACTCGGACAGGTTGTCCCCGGCCGCCTCCCGCTTGTCGTAGGGGATGGGCACGTGGATGGCCTTCTTGAGTCCCTCCGCCACGTTTCGGGACATGTAGCGAGCCTTGTTCAAGCCAGCGACGGCTTCCTTGCTGGCCGGGTAGTAGACCCGGACCGGGACGCTCCGTTTGGTGCCGGGGGCGCGAAGCTCCTCCCGGCCGGTATAGACCGTGTATGTGGTGGTGCCAACGGCATATGGGCCGGTGGGCAAGGGCCTTTGGTTCATGCGTTTTCCCCTCTTGAAAGGAAATGGCGCCGAAGCGCCATTTCCGATAGTATTGTTCCGTCAGTCCTCCACGTCCTTCAGGAGCGAGGCCGTCAGCTTGTCCAGCCAGGGCCCCTCGTAGAGCTCCACCAGACCCGCGTCCACGGCGGCGGACAGCTTGGGCTGAATGGGGATGCGGGCGGTCTCAGGGATATCGTTCTTCTTCGCGATCTCCTCGAGATGGCTCTCGCCGAACAGGTAGTGCTTCTTGCCGCAGTCGGGGCACTCGAAGTAGGAGAGGTTCTCCACGATGCCCACGATGGGGACGTTCAGGAGCCCGGCCATCTTTACGGCCTTCTCCACGATCATGCCCACCAGCTCCTGGGGGGAGGTGACCACCACGATCCCGTCCACGGGGATGGACTGCATGACGGTCAGGGGCACGTCGCCGGTGCCCGGAGGCATATCCACGTACAGCACGTCCACGTCCTTCCAGACCACGTCGGTCCAGAATTGCTTCACCGCGCCGGCGATGACGGGGCCCCGCCACACCACGGGGGAGGTCTCGTCCGGCAGGAGCAGGTTGATGCTCATCATCTGGATGCCGGTCTTGGATTCGGAGGCGAACAGGGCGTCCTCGGTGCCCGTGGCCTTCTCATGGATGCCGAAGGCTTGGGGGATGGAGGGGCCGGTCACGTCCGCGTCCAGGATGGCGGCCCGGTAGCCCGCCCGCTGGGTGTTCACCGCCAGCAGGGAGGTCACCAGGGACTTGCCCACGCCGCCCTTGCCGCTCAGCACGGCCACCACCTTCTTCACCTTGGACAGGGGATGGGGCTGCTCGATAAAGCTCTTGGGGTCCCGGCTGTCGCAGTTCGCGGAGCAGTTGGAGCAATCATGATTGCATTCTTCCATTATTAGTTCCCTTTCGTTTTCCTTGTTGCGTTCTATCATTCTTCCAAAAGGAAGGACAATGCTTCGCCGATCTTCTCGTGGACGCAGAGGGTGGCGTCGGAATCCCGATCCGTGCGGCTCAAATTGATGAGCACCAGCTCCTTGCCGGAGAAGTAGTCGATGAGCCCGGCGGCCGGGTACACCACCAGGGACGTGCCGCCCACGATCAGGGTGTCCGCCCGTTGGATGTGGGTCACGGCGGAGACCAACGTTTTGGTATCCAGCCCCTCCCCGTAGAGGACCACGTCGGGCTTGATGACGCCGCCGCAGCTGCAGGTGGGCACGCCTTCGCTCTCCAGGATGTACTCCATGGGGTAGAACTTCCGGCACTTGGTGCAGTAGTTCCTGTGGACGCTGCCGTGGAGCTCCAGCACGTTCCGGCTTCCCGCGGCCTGATGGAGCCCGTCGATATTCTGGGTGATGACGGCGGTGAGCTTGCCGTCCTGCTCCAGTTTCGCCAGGGCCCTGTGGGCCTTGTTGGGCTTAGCGTCCGGGTACAGGAGGAACTTGCGATAGTAGTCGTAGAAGACCTCCGTGTGCCGCCAGAAGAAGTCGTGACTCAACAGCACCTCCGGGGAATGGCCGTAGGCAGTCTGAGCCTTGTAGATGCCGTCCGCGCTGCGAAAGTCGGGGATGCCGCTTTCCGTGGACAGGCCCGCCCCGCCCAAAAAGGCGATGCGGCGGCTGTTTTCGATGACTTGTCTCAATTTCTCGTTCATAGGGGCAGTATACCATATTCGTCCGGATGGGTCAACGGCTCTTTACCGAAAGGCGGATATGCGGTATACTCGTTCCATATGGAGGACTGGCTGAGACAACGTCGATATTTCAACGAGCGGCCTATGCTCTGGGGCATCCCGGGGGCCCTGACAGGGGCCCTGCTGGCCCTGCGCCTGGGCGGGTGGCTGCTGCTGGTGCTGGGCCTGGTCGCCCTGGCCCTGGGCGTGATCCTGCTGCGGCGGGGGAGGGCTGTCTACGCCCTGCCCCTGCTCCTGGGCCTGCTGCTCCTGCGCGGGGCGGCGCTGCCCCAGGTGAATGTGGTCCCCGGCCTCTACGAGGTGACGGGCACCGTGATGGACGCGCCGGAACAGAAGCGAGGCGAGACCACCGTGATATTGGACCGGGTGACCTTGGACGGGCGGCGGGTGCCGGGAGCCCTGACCCTCACCGTGCCCTTCCGCGCCGATCTTGCCTATGGAGACGCCCTGTCCCTGCAGGCCCGGGTGACGCCCGACGATCGGGGTGCGGTCCGGGGCTTGAAGACCGTGCTGTACGGGGCCCAGGGGGCGGGGGAGATCACCGTCCGGCAGGGCCGGGGGGACCCCCTCTACGGGCTGGCCCTCCGATGGCGGGAGAAGCTGGGCGAGGCGGCGGACGCTCTCTTCGGGGAGAACGCCGGCGTCGCCCGGGGCATGCTGTTCGGGGATCGGGACGACGTCCACTATCTCACCTTCCTGGCCTTTCGCCGCAGCGGGCTGCTGCACCTGTTGACCGTGTCCGGCCTCCACGTGGGCGTGGTCTGCGGGGCGGCCCTGCGGCTCATCCGGGGACGGCGCAAGTGGCTCCGGTTCCTGCTGTCCGTCCTGCTGCTGTTCCTCTTCTGCCTGCTGACGGGCCTTTCGCCCTCCTCCCTGCGGGCGGCCATCATGCTGCTCATCGTCCGATTCTCCCATCTGCTGGATCGGCAGGACGACCCCATCAGCGAGATCGGCTGCGCCATGACGCTGCTGCTGTTGATCAACCCGTCCTTCCTCATGGCCTCGGGCTTTCGCCTGTCCTTCGGGGCCGTCTGGGGCCTCAGCTGCCTGAGCGTGCCCATGACGGACCTGCTGCATGGCCAGCGGGCGGGGCTGGGCGGTCTGCTGGCAGGGGTCGTGGGCGCGTTCCTGGGCACGCTGCCCCTGCTCTCCGTGACGGGCGGAGAGGTGTCCTGGGTGGGCGTGTTCCTGTCGCTCCTGGCGTTGCCGGCGGCGCCCCTGTTCCTGATCCCCGGCTGGATCGCGGTGCTCCTCTATCCGCTGCTGCCGACGGCAGCCCAGATCCTGGCCCTGCTCCCCAATGGCGTGCTGTACTATCTCTTCTCCCTGGCAGAGTTGGCGCCCGTGGCGGGCCTGATCCTGCCGCCCTGCAACGGAATAGCCCTGCTCCTGTGGTTCACGGGGATGCTGTTCGTTTCGGACTATTTCCTGCCCAACCGGACAAAGCCCGCTTTCCTGGGCTGGGGGCTCATGGCCGCAGGCGCGATGGTATGGTTCTTAGTGTAAGGAGGTCTCCCGTGTTTTATTTCCGATACGACAGCCCCGTGGGGCCCCTGGCCCTCGCTTCCGACGGGACTTCCCTGACGGAGCTCAGCTTCGGCCCCTCGTCGGAGCCGATCACGGCCCTGCCCCTGTTCCGGGCGGCCTTCGCCTGGCTGGACGAATACTTTTTGGGCCGGGACCCGGGCCCCACGCCGCCCCTATCCCCGGCGGGCACGGCCTTCCAGCAAAGGGTGTGGCATGAGCTGGTCCGGGTGCCCTTCGGCGAGACCGTGAGCTACGGGGCGCTGGCCAAGGCGGCGGGCTGCGGCTCCCCCCGGGCCGTGGGTCAGGCGGTCCACAACAACCCGATCGCTATTATGATCCCCTGCCATCGGGTGATCGGTGCGGACGGGAGTTTGACGGGCTTTGCGGGGGGCATGGATATCAAACGGCGGCTCCTCACCCTGGAGGAGAGCCGCATGCGGCTGCTGTTCACCATGGACGCCCGAAACTACGAAGAGGGCGGCAAAGCTTTTTCCCGGCCCTCGGCCCGAGCCGTCGTCATCCGAAACGGCCGGGTGGCCATGGTCTACAGCCGAAAGTTTCAGCATTACAAGTTCCCCGGCGGCGGCATCGAGCCGGGGGAGACCCGGGAGACGGCCCTCCTGCGGGAGGCCCGGGAGGAGGCGGGGCTGGTCCTGGACCTCAAGAGCGTCCGGCCCTACGGCTTCGTCCATCGGATCGAGCGGGGCGACCGGGAGCCTCTGTTCATCCAAGACAACTTCTATTACCTGGCCTCGGCCACCGCTGTGGTCCCCCAGGAGCTGGACGGCTACGAGGCAGAGGAGGGGTATACCCTCTGCTGGGTGGACCCCAAGGCGGCCATCCAGGAGAACAAAGCCCTGACCAGCATCTACAAGCGCAAGTACCACACCATGCTCCTTCGAGAAGCCATGGTCCTGGAGCGATTGATAGCCGAAGGGCTGCTGTGAGAAATAATAAATAAGGAAGCCGCCCTCGAGGGCGGCTTCCTTTTGCGTTGTATTCAGATCAGCCTTCGGCCTTTTCAAAGAGCATATCCACGCCCATATAGTTCAGCGTCAGGACCGTGCCGTCGTATTGCAGCTCATAGAGCTCCACACCGCCGGAGGAGAGGATCCAGGTACCCTCCTCCTTCTGGGACAGCCGATACCCGGCGGGGGCCAGGTCGTTGGTGTACAGGACCGCCGTGCCGTTGAGGTTCAGGACGAAGGTCATGGAGATGTTCATCTGCTCGGGGGTGCGCTCGACGCCGTACGCCTTGCAATTGAATAGCTCCCAGGTGCCCTCCATGTCCTCCGGGATCTGGGCGGGAAGGTTCTTCAGCTCCCATCCCTTGACCGCCGTCAGGATCTCGATCTCACCCACCGGGGCAAAATCCATGATCGTGCCCTTGATATCCATGATGACATGGCCGTATTTCCGGGTATAGGGCGCGGGTTCATCCTCGTTGCCCACGGCGATGATCTGGGTCTCGTCCCAGAGGATGTCGCCGCCCAACTCCTCGCTGCCGAACTGCACGTAGCCGGTGCCGTCGGGCTGCATGGTCAGGCAGTAGTACTCGTCGGGATCTTCGTCGACGATGGCCAGGAACTCCACCAGGTCCATGACCTGTTCCTCGTCCCGCATCTCATATCCGTAATACTGCTGCTCCTCCTCAGAATGGTCCACCATGGCCCATACGTCGGGCAGGGGGTCCGTCGTGACCCGCTGGAGGTAGGTGATGTAGGGACCGTTGACGGCTTCGGCCGTGACGGTGATGATGCCCGTCTCTGGGTCGTAGACCCCGAGGATGGGGTCGTCTCCTTCGAACAGGGTCAGGGCGTTCTCACCGGTCACCTTATAGGCGGCATAGTCCTCGTCCGCGTCCTCCCCATCGTACAGGATGGCATAGATGACGCCGTTGGGCAGAAAGTCCATGTAGATCTTTTCCTCCCCGTCCCCATAGGGCGTATAGACCTCCCCCTCCTTCCGGCCGGTGATCTCCCAGAGGCCCACATAGGGGTTGACCGGTTCCGCGGGCTCGGAGGGCTCCTCGCCGTCCCCCTCCGCGTAGGCGTACTTCATAGCGCCGCTCACGCCGAACAGCGCCACCGTCATCAGCAGGGCCAGGATCAAAGACAAGAGACGTTTCATGAGGCTCCTCCTTTTTGCCGCCTGCCCTTGGACAGGGACATTACTCTATTTTAACTATACTATGCGGCAAAAACCCTGTCAAGGCGGCAAAAAAGCACCGGACGAAGATCGTCCGGTGCTTTCATGTTCAGCTTACTTGCGCAGGAAGGCGGGGATGTCCAGTTTGTTGGCGGGACGGTTGGTGTACTCCCGGCGAATGTCCTGCTCGGTGAAGGTGCTCTCCTTCTTCTGGGGGGCCTCCGGCTCAGCAGCGGGGGCGTCCTCCTCCTTCAGCTGGGCGTAGGGTCGGGCGGAGAAGGCATTCTCCGCGGAGGCGGGCACGGACTGAGGCGCGCTGTAGGCCCGGGGCGCGGGGGCGGGACGGCTGCCGAACACCAGGGGCTGCTGGGCGCTCTGCTTGCCCACCTCAGCCTTGTCGAAGCCGGTGGCGATGACGGTGATCCGAAGGGCGTCGCCCATGCTCTCGTCGATGTCCGCGCCGAAGATGATGTTGGCGTCGGGATCGGCGGACTGCTGGATGAGCTCCGCAGCCTCGTTGACCTCCAGGAGGCTCAGATCGGGACCGCCGGTGATGTTGATGAGGATGCCCTTGGCGCCGTCGATGCTGGTCTCCAGCAGGGGGCTCTCCACGGCCTGCTTGGCCGCTTCGCTGGCCCGCTTCTCGCCGCAGGCGGTGCCGATGCCCATGTGGGCCATGCCCTTTTCCTTCATGATGGTCTTCACGTCGGCGAAGTCCAGGTTGATCATGGAGGGCACGGCGATGAGATCGGAGATGCCCTGGATGCCCTGACGAAGCACGTCGTCAGCTACCCGCAGGGCGTCGGGCAGGGAGGCCTTGCCCACGAGAGCGATCAGCTTGTCGTTGGGAATGGTGATGAGGGTGTCCACGGCGGGCTTCAAATTCTCGATGCCCGCTTCCGCGTTGCGCATGCGGACCCGGCCCTCGAAGGTGAAGGGCTTGGTGACCACGCCCACGGTGAGGATGCCCATCTCCTTGGCGCACTGGGCCACGATGGGCGCCGCGCCCGTGCCGGTGCCGCCGCCCATACCGGCGGTGATGAACACCATGTCCGCGCCGCGCAGGGCTTCCTGGATCAGGTCCCGGCTCTCGTCGGCGGCCTTGCGGCCGATCTCGGGATCGGCGCCTGCGCCCAGGCCCTTGGTCAGCTTTTCGCCGATCTGGATCTTGTTGTCGCCCTTGTTCATGGACAGGGCCTGCTTATCCGTGTTCACGGCGATGAATTCCACGCCCTGAAGCCCGTACTGGACCATGCGGTTCACCGCGTTACAGCCGGCGCCGCCCACGCCGATGACCTTGATCTGGGCGAAGGATGCGCCCTCGAAATCCTGTTCAAACATCTTGTGTCCCCCTTCGTTATTTCATGAAAAAGTTTTTTATCTTCTCAAGCAGACCGGCGACGCGATCGTCCTTCTGCTTGGCCATGGATTCCTCCGGCGAGCTGTTGGCCTTCAATACGAAGTCCAATGCGCCGAAGGCGCTGCAGTAGTTGGGCGAGGACAGCCGAGGCGTCCAAGGCATGTCCCGCTTCAGCGGCAGGTTCAGGGCTCCCCGAAGGAAGTCCAGCCCGCCCCGCATCATCAAAAGCCCTCCGCCGGACACGTACACGGCGGGTCGAGCGTCCAGGTTGACGCCCAGCTGTTCCATCTCCCGGCGGATCATGGACGCGAGCTCTCCGGCTCGGGCCTCGATGATGTAGGAGATGGCCTGGTGGGAAACCTTCTTGGAACCGGCGGCCGTGCGCAGCACCTCCGTCTTGTCCCGATAGTCCAGGGAGAAGACGAAGCGGCGCTTGGCCTGCTCCGCGGCGTCCATGGGCACGTCCAGCCCGAAGGACAGGTCCGAGGCGAACTGGTAACCGCCCACGGGCAGGGTGGAAAGGCCGGTGAGGGCCGCGTTCTCCACCACGGCGATGTCCGTCTGCATGTACCCGATGTCGATGAGCACCGCCGGCCGGACCCGCTCGTTGTCGGGGATCAGCATGACCGCCTCGCCCAGCTGCGCGCTGACGCACATGCTGATCTCCACGCCCAGATCGTCCAGCGCGTCCTGGATGGTGCGGATGAACTCGTCCCGGACGAACATGTGGCTCACCAGGGCGGAGACCTCCTCGGCGGTGACCCCGTCGGGCATCTCGGTGGAGGAGACGCCGTCCACCATGAAGAAGACGGGGGTGGAGTGCATCAGCGTCCAGCCCTCCTCCTTCTTCGCCTTCTGGAGCGACAGGTGGATGAGCCTATCCACGTCCCCGCTTTCCACCAGCCGGGAGGAACCAAGGGCGATGGTGGCGTCGCAGAGCTCCAGCCGGGCGAAGGACGCGGGCACGGTCAACGCTACGTCCCGGATGCGCAGACGGCTCTCCTGCTCGGTCTTGTGGACGCAGTCCACCACGGCGTTGTGCAGGCTCTGCTTGTCGAGGAACGCCCCGTCCCGAAAGCCGGCGTATGCGCTGATGCCGGCCCCGTGGACGACGATGCCGTCCTTATCGACCATGCTTCCGCACAGGCACACCACTTTGGAACTGCCCACATCCAGTATCGCTGCGGGTTTCATGCTTCCTCCACGCTTCTCACCGGGATTCCGCGCACACGAAACAACACGGGATTCCCCATCTATATCTATACAGATGGGATTATAGCACAACCATGCCCCGATGTGCAACAAAAAACAGGGGGCAAAATGGGGTTTCGAGGCAGATTTTGCAACTTCACTTGTGAAATAATTGCAACATCGGCTTCAGACGCTTTGTCTAAAAAAGGTCCCTTTCGGTTGACGAACGGCGGTTTTCCCGGTATGATATCCCATAGAACATATCCAGAAAGGAGATACCGCATGCTCCTCTCCCAGGTTTTGGAAAACACATGGACCCTGTCTTTGGACGGAGCTCCTTTCGTCGCCCACAGGCCCGAGACCCCCTTCGCCGTCGCCCTGCGCCGGGAGAAGACCTACGAGAGCGACCGGGGCACCGTAAAGGAGACCGTGGTGGAGGCGGAGCGGGTGCCCCTCACCGACGTGGCGGAGACCGCGGAGGGCGTGGTGCTCTCCGGTGGCGGCCACGCCCTGCAGGTCAAGGTGGTCCCCTGCGACGGCGGCGCGGATCTGCTGTTCTCCGGCGAGGATGGCTGGGCCTACAGCTTCGCCCTGGCGGCGCTCGAGGGAGAGGCCGTCTTCGGCGGCGGGGAGCAGTACCGGCAGACCAACCTCAGGGGCGAGCACGTGGTGAACTTCGTCTCCGAGCACATCAAGGCCACCACCATCCTGGAGAAGGCCCTGCTGCCCCGGTGCCTGTACAAGGAAAAGCCCCACAGCGCCATCGGCAGCTACGCCCCCATGCCCGTGTTCGTCACGGACAAGGGTCGGCTGTTCCTCTTCGATACGGAGGCCGACGGGGTCTCCCGGTTCCTGGACGAGGGGTACTCCTTCACCTTCGACAGCTGCCCCCGGAAGCTGACGCTGCTCACGGGGGAGAGCTATGAAGCCCTGGCGCTGCTGCTAGCTGACCGCATCCCCAACCGGCAGTACATCCCCAACTGGTGCCGGGAGGGCATGATCCTCTCCATCCAGGGGGGCACCGAGGCCATCCTCACCAAGACCTTCGCCATGCTGGACGCGGGGGCCAAGATCTCGGGCGTGTGGAGCCAGGATTGGTCCGGGGAGAATCGGACCATTATGGGCAAGCAGGTCTGGTGGAACTGGGAGGCGGACGAGAAGCTCTACCCCGATCTCAAGGGCGCCATACAAAAGCTCAACGCCCGGGGCGTCCGGTTCCTGGGCTATATCAACCCCTATCTCGTGAAGGACAGCCGCCTCTACAACGAGTGCCGAGAGAAAAAGCTCCTCATCACCAAAGCTGACGGCTCGATCTATCATATCAAGTCCACCACCTTCGACGCGGGCATGCTGGATCTCACGGACCCGGCGGCGATCCGGTTCGTGAAGGACGTGCTGATCAAGCGAAACATGCTGGATCTGGGTATGTCCGGCTGGATGGCGGACTTCGGCGAATACCTGCCCGTGGACGCTGTCTTGCACGACGGGGACCCCAAGAAGCTCCACAACCTGTGGCCCGTCCTCTGGGCGAAGGTGAACCGGGAGGCCGTGGAGGAGTACGGGGCCAAGGATATCCTGTTCTTCATGCGCAGCGGGTATCTGGGCATCCAGACCTACGCCCCTATCCTCTGGAACGGGGACCAGCACACGGACACCACCCACGACTACGGCATGCCCTGCGTCATGCCCGCCAGCTTCTCCCTGGGCTTCTCCGGGGCGCCCATGATCCACTGCGACATCGGCGGCTTCTTCTCCTTCGGGAAGCTGAAGCGGGACGACGAGCTGTTCGTCCGCTGGATGGAGATGTGCGCCTTCTCCCTGCTCATGCGGAGCCACGAGTCCATCCGCCCCTGGGCCAACAGCCAGTTCGACGCCCCGGCGGTGACACCCCACACGGTGCGGCTCACCAACATCCACGTGGCCCTCAAGCCCTATATAGACGCCTGCATCGCCGACGCCCAGCGGGGCGTCCCCGCCCTGCGGCCCGACTTCTACGAGGCCATGGACTACGGCGCCAGCCACGATATGTACAGCTACTTCCTGGGGCCGGACCTCTATATTTGCCCGGTCATCGAGCGCCACGCGAAAAAGCGGCGGGTGCACCTACCGGCGGGGGAATGGGTCCACTTCTGGACCGGCCAGCCCTACGCGGGGGGCCAAAGCTATACGGTGGACGCGCCCCTCGGTCAACTGCCCGTGTTCTATAAAAAGGAAAGCGCCTATGCAGACCTGTTCCGCGCCGTAGCGGACAACAAATAAACAGCGGAGGAAATAAAATGGAATCCTACATCTCCCGTACCAGCGGCATCAAAGCCCGGGACAAGATCGGCTACGCCTTCGGTGATCTCGCCTCCTGCCTGGTCTTCGGCCTGACCCAGAGCGTCCTCAACAAGTATTACACGGACGTTTTGGAGATCAGCGTGCTGAACGTCATGATCATGACCATCATCGCCCGGATCTGGGACGCGGTGAACGACCCCATCTGGGGCCGGCTCATCGACGGGGCCAAGCTCCACGGCGACGGCCGGTATCGGCATTGGATCAGGATCTTCGCCCTGCCGGTGGCTCTCGCGGCGGTGCTCATGTTCCTGGACGTGCGGGGCTTTTCCATGGGCGGCCGCATCGCCTGGATCTACGTGACCTACATCCTCTTCGGCATGCTCTACACCTGCATCAACATCCCCTACGGGTCGTTGGCCCAGGTCATCACTTCCGACGACAAGGAACGGTCCAGCCTTTCGGTGTTTAGGTCCATCGGCTCCACCTTCGGGGCCATGCCCGCCATGGTGCTGGCCTCCGTGTGCTACGTGACCGTGGACGGGGTGAAGCAGATGGACGCCAAACGGGTGCTCATCGGCGTCGTGGCCATCGCGGCCCTTTCCGTCCTCTTCTACTTCCTCTGCTACGGCTGGAGCAAGGAGAGGGTGGAGTCGAAGCCCGCCCCCAAGGCGAAGGGCCAGACCATGAAGGTGGTGAAGACCCTTTTGAAGAGCCGGGCGTTCATGGCGGTGAGCCTTGCCAGCATGCTGTTCCTGGCGGCCCAGATGTTCGGCCAGGGGTATAACGCGTACCTGTTCCACCACTTCTTCAAGCAGCCGGGGCTCACCATGCTGCCCACGGTGTTCCAGTACCTGCCCGTGGCCGTGGTCATGTTCTTCGCCACCAAGCTGGGGAACAGGTTCGGCCGCCGGGAGGTCTGCTCCTACGGGGTGCTGCTGGCCGCCGTCTTCTACCTGGTGCTGTTCGTCCTCGCGATCTTCAGCATCACCAACGTGTGGCTGTACCTGCTGGCATGCCTCATGTCCGGCATCGGCACGGCCTTCATCTTCCTCCTGGTGTGGGTGCTGGCCACCGACGCCATCGACTACAACAAGGTCACCTACGGCCTCAACGACGAGGCCACCAGCTACGCCTTCTATTCCTTCATGCGGAAGCTCGGCCAGACTGTGGCCACCATCCTCATCAACGTGCCCCTGCTGGTCATCGGCTATAACGGGAGCGAACTTAAGACCGAGGGCCTGACGCCGGAGCGCCTCCACACCATGTACAACTTTTCCGTCATGATCCCGGCGGTCCTGTTCCTGCTGGTGTTCCTGATCCTCCGCTTTGTCTATCCCCTCAGCAAGAAGCGGGTGGAGGAGCTGCAGAAACAGAAGGAAGAGATGTTCAAAGCTCAGGCGGAAGCGTAATACGCGGCGAAAAAAGCGAAACTCAAGAAGAATAATGGGAAGTACAGCTATGCCATACTTCCCATTTGTGTTTCTTTTGGGTGCCTTTTCTTTACAAAGAAAAGGCACATGTTTCAATCAATACCTATAAATCTCAAACCCCATAAAGGTGGCCAGCGCTTCCAGCGCCGCCCCGTGGCGGCCGGGGATCACGGCGAAATGGGGCTCGAAGCCGGCCTGGACGCTGTCCTCCACCAGGTCGCGGCTGGGGGCGTCGGTGCGGACCACGATGCTGGTGCCGATGAACTGCTTGGGCTTGTCGAGAGCTTCGCCTTCGGCGATGAAGAAGCGGAAGGAGCCGTCCGGCTCCCGGCCGATGCGGAACACGGTGACGCCGGGGATGGCTTCGCAGCCGAAGTCCATGGCCGGGCCGATCTTTCGGTTGGGGTGCACGCCCACGGCGGCGCCGGTGTCCTTCCGGGCCAGGGCGCAGGCGGCGGCCCCGCAGTGCCAATAGGTGATCGTGTTCTCGCCCTCGTCCAGGGACACCGGGTCCCCAAAGAACACGGGGCTGTCGGAGAGCTCCCGGCCTACCCACATGGACAGGGCCCCGTACACGTCCGCCTCGCAGGCGGCGGCCACGCCGTCGTCGTTCAGGAGGGACAGCACCGCGCACACGGGGGTGCCGTAGGCGGTGAAAAAGTCGGGCCAGCACCGGGAGGCCAGGGCGCCCACGCCGCTGGCCTGCACATAGTCGCTGTAGGCCTTATAGAGCCTGGCATGGTCCAGCCGGTTCCGCTCGGGCGTCTGCTCAAAGCCGCAGGTCAGCGCGGCGGTCCGCTCGAGATAGGGGCGGCACGCCTCGTCGGTGTACCCGCGGGCCCGGTCCATGAGCTCCCGGGCCTCGATAGCCTCCAGCTCCACGCCGAAGGCGTCCATCAGCTCCCCGTCCAGAGCTCGGCCGAAGCTGAACCCCTGGGGCGTGTGCCCCACGGCGGCCAGCTTCAGGGCACGCATGTGGTGTTTCACCTTAGCGGCGGCCACGGCGGCCTTCAGCGCCTCCTGGACCCGCTCCTCCTCCGGCGCGCCGAAGATGTAGACGAAGGGGCGATCCGAGAAGGCCCGCAGGGTGTTGGCGGCGGAGTAGGACCCGGTAAGGGAGTTGAGCCGCAGCCGCCCCCCGTCGATCACCGGCTCCCGGAGGGTCCAGAGCACCACAGGGCAGCTGGTCCGCCGAAGCACCTCGGCCATGTAGGCGGCGTTGGCGAAGGTCAGGTTCTGGAACACGATGAGGTCCGGGGCAAGGGGATCGAGATACCCCCGCAGGGCGTCCAGGGACAGGAGCTTGTCCTCGGGGCAGACGAAATCGCCGTCCATGGCCTTCAGGGCGGCCGCGGAGCGCTCGAAGGCGTCCTGGGCGCTCTCCATATGGAAGGTGGGGACCCCCACCGGTACGTACACGGGGACGAAGGGTTTCATGACTTTCCTCCTGCAAATACTCTGCTGAACAATATACCTTCCCTGGCTCCTTTCGTCAATGGCTTTTCCCTTGACATGTCTGTGAAAGTCGCATAAAATCAAATGAATCGGCAAAAGGAGAAAGAGACGTTGAACAAGGATTTGAAGGAGATCTGCCGGGACATCCGGTGCGACACCATCCTGAGCATCGGCCACCTGGGCGTGGGCCACATCGGCGGGTGCCTGTCCGTGGTGGAGCTGCTGGGCGTCCTCTATTTCGAGGCCATGCGCATCGACCCCAAGGACCCCCAAAAGGCGGGCCGGGATCGGTTCATCTGCTCCAAGGGCCACGCGGGCCCGGCGGTGTACGCAACATTGGCCAACCGGGGCTACTTCGACCGGGCGGAGCTGCTGACATTGAACCAGGGCGGCACCGACCTGCCCAGCCACTGCGACATGCTGCGGACCACCGGCATCGACATGACCACCGGGAGCCTTGGCCAGGGGTTCTCCTGCGCCGTGGGCGCGGCCCTGGGCGCTAAGCTCGCCAGGGACGGGGCCATCGTCTACACCCTCATCGGCGACGGCGAGAGCCAGGAAGGCCAGATCTGGGAGGCGGCCATGTTCGCCGCGGCCAAGCATCTCGACAACCTGATCGCCTTCACGGACTACAACAAGCTTCAGATCGGCGGTACCGTGGCCGAGATCAACGATATCGCGCCCCTGGCCGAGAAGTGGACGGCCTTCGGCTGGCACGTGATCGAGGTGGAGGACGGCAACGACGTAGAGCAGGTCTCCGCCGCGGTAGCTCACGCCAAGCTGGGCCTGGGCACCGGCAAGCCCACCATGGTCATATTGAACACGGTGAAGGGCTGCGGCGTCCCCTGGATCGTGGACCTGGGCGCGGGGAACCACAACGCCAACATCACCGAGGAACAGGCGAAGGCAGCCGTGGCGGCCCTTCGCGGGGAGGCGTGAGCTATGGAGATGAGAGCCATGTACGCCCAGTGCCTGGGCGAGCTGATGGAGCGGGACGAAAAGCTGATCCTGCTGGACGCGGACCTCAGTAAGGCCTGCGGCACCTTCCCCCTGAGAAAGCGGTTCCCGGACCGTATCTACGACTGCGGCGTGGCGGAGCAGAACATGATCTCCATCGCCGCAGGTCTCGCGAGCTACGGCTATAAGCCTTGGGCGGAGAGCTTCGCCCCCTTCGCCACCCGGCGGGTCTGCGACCAGATCGCCATCTCCGTGTGCTACGCGAAGCGGAACGTGAAGATCGTGGGCACGGACCCGGGCATCGCCGCGGAGCTGAACGGGGGCACCCATATGAGTTTGGAGGACATGGGCGTGGTCCGGTCCATCCCGGGCTTGGTCATCTTCGAGCCCACGGACACGGTGCAGCTTCAGGCCGCCATGCCGGTCTTACACGCCTATGAAGGCCCCGTCTACATGCGCATGAACCGGAAGGAGTTCCCCACCGTGTTCCCGGAGGGCTACCGTTTCGACCTCTTCAAGGCGGACCTGCTGCGGGCGGGGACAGACGTGACCATCCTCGCTGCGGGCCTCATGGTCAGCGAATCCCTGCAGGCGGCGGAAACCTTGGCCGCGGAGGGCATTTCCTGCGAGGTCATCAACGTCCATACTATCAAGCCCATCGACCGGGAGACCATCCTTGCTTCCGCAAAGAAGACTGGCGTGATCGTCACGGCGGAGAACCACAACGTGATCGGCGGCCTCCGTTCCGCCGTGCTGGAGGCCCTGGCCCACGACCCTGTGCCCGTGTGGGCCGTAGGGGCGGAGGACCGGTTCGGCGAGGTGGGGAAGCTCCCCTATCTCAAGGAAGCCCTGGGCCTCAACGCCGCCCACTTGGCCGCCGTCGTGCGGGAAGCGGTACAGCATAGGTAAAGGAGAGAAGCTATGGCGTCCACCGGCATCTGCGCCTACTGCGGCGCGCCGATCTCCTCCTCCAGCCGGAAGTGTCCCCAGTGCGGAGCCGACAACCCCCTGTACGTGGTGCCGGTCCGCGGGACGGCTTCGGACGGTGGGGCGGAACAGCCTGCGTCCACGGGCACCTGCCCCTATTGCGGGGGCACGCTGCGCTCCGATCAGAAGTTCTGCACCAACTGCGGGGCGGAGAACCCCCACTTCGTAAAGGACACCCCCCGGCGCATCCAGCATCCCAGGACCATCGGGGAGCTGAAGGAGTACTGCGCCGAGCGGGGCATGCCCCTGCTTCGGATGCGCTTCTTCATCGGCGAGGACCGCCAGGAGCCCCGGGCCTTCGGCATCTATCAAAACGGGGACCGGTTCGTGGTCTACAAGAACAAGGACAACGGTAACCGGGCCGTCCGCTACGACGGGCCGGACGAAGCCTACGCCGTCAACGAGATCTTCCAAAAGCTCCTTACAGAGTGCCACAACCGGGGCATCTATCCCGACGGGCGGCCGGCGTTCACGCCCAACCGGCCCGCGGCGGACAGATCGACCCTGGGCCGGTCTTTGTCGGGGCGGTCCTCTCGGGGCAGCCTGTCCCTCTGGCAAAAGATTCTGAAGGGGTTCATCACCTTCTTGTTCTGGCCCATGGCGCTCATGTCCAGGATCGTTTCCAACAGCCGCGGAAAGAAATGGGGATGCCTGGCTTCATTCCTCATCATTATCGGCGCGCTCTTTTCCTTTTCCCTGACCATCGTGCACTGGACGCTCCTTATCGGCTTCCCGGCGGCCTTCGTCGAGCAGCGGAACGTCCACAAGGACGACGGATACTATCGCTACGAGGATCAGACGGTCTATTATAAGGACGGGCGCAGCTATTACTATGACGATGCGGCGGAGGATTGGTGGATCCCCGTGTTGTCCCTGCCCAGCTGGGGCAGGGAGGAAGCGTATCTGGGGGAGGAGTACGCGGAAAGCTTCGGGTTCAAGCCCTTCCGGGCGGACCGGGCCGGCTACCCCAGCTCGGGCTACTATCGCCTGAGCGACGGCTGGTATTACCACTACAGCAACGACTGGTTCCGATACGACGAGGCGTCGTCCTGGCAGAGGGAGTATGAGCTGCCCCAATGCCCTGCCGGGTTCGCGCAGGAGGGCGCCTATCGGGGCTGGAGCCACGATCCGGGCTGGGACGTGCCCGACGTGGACGAGGATTTCTATATCGCCACCCTGAAGAGCTACCACAGCCGGGACGGCTACTATCGCTTCGCCGATGTGCTCTATTACTATTTCGGCGAATCCTACGACCGGGACGAGAACTGGTACACCTACGGGGAGAACGGCTGGCAGCACGCGGACGCGCCCAAGGGCGACCGCAACCAGGCCTATCTGGGCCCGGAAAACGACCCCGCCTGGGGCGTGCCCGACGCGGCGAATTCCTTCGTCATCGCCACCCAAAGCGACCGGCACAGCCGGGACGGCTATTACCGCTTCGGCGAAGACCTGTTCTACTATTACGGGAAATACTACGACCCGGCGGACAACTGGTACAGCTTCGACGGGACGGACTGGTCGGAGGCGGACGCCCCGGATGGCTCCTACGACACCTCCTATCAGGGGGAGGACTGGGACAGCGGCTGGGGCTCGGAGAGCTTCACCGATTCCAGCGTCTGGGACGATCTGCACCCGTCCTATTCCGGCTCCGGCAGCAGCTACAGCTCCGGCAGCAGCTGGGATTCGGGCAGCAGCTGGGATTCGGGCAGCAGCTGGGATTCCGGCAGCAGCTGGGACTCCGGCAGCTACGACAGCTGGGATTCCGGCGACACCGACTGGGGCAGCGACTGGTAAGAAAAAAACAAAGGAAAAACATTTAGGAGGAAATACGCTATGAAGATCGCCATCGGCAGCGACAAGTCCGGGTTTGCGGCCAAGGAGGCCGTGAAGGCATATCTGGTGGAGGCAGGCGTGGAGTTCGACGACCTGGGCACCACCGATCTGGGCGATGTCCACCCCTACTACCAGGTGGCCAGCGAGGTGGCCCCCCTGGTCCAAAACGGCACCTATGAGAAGGCCGTTTTGATCTGCGGCACCGGCGCAGGCATGAGCGTGGTATCGAATAAGTATAAGGGCGTCTACGCCGTAGCCTGTGAAGGCGTTTATTCCGCCAAGATGGCCCGGGCCATCAACAACGCCAACGTCCTCTGTATGGGCGGCTGGATCGTGGGGCCCGAGATGGCCGTGGAGATGGTGAAGACCTTCCTCACTACCGCCTGGTGCCAGGATCTGGAGGACTGGCGGGCCGTGAATATGCACAAGTTCGCCGCCAAGGTCAGCGCCATCGAGGACGGCGTCTACGGCGGCTGAGCGCAGGGAGCGCCCATGAACGGCAAACTCCGGGACGAGGCCATGATCGCCGGCATGGTGGTGGCTTGGTCCGTCTTCTACGCCGTCAGCAAGCACATGGTGGACGCCACGGGCTCCCCCTTCGCGGCTGGGTTCCTGCTGCGCCTGGGGGCCCTGGTGTTTCTGACCGTCCAGCTGGTGGCCGACGGCCAGTTCAAAGCCCTCTTTCACCAGGGCAGGGCGGCGCTCCTCCTGGTGGTCATCGGCGTGTTCGGGTTTTTGCTGGACCTGTTCGCCAATCTCGGTTACGCGGGCGGCACCCTGAGCACCGGCACGGCCCTCCTCAAGACCGACGTGCTCATGGTGAACCTCATCACCGTGGCGGTGTACCATAAGAAGCTGTATGCTTCCGACTGGCTGGGGAGCCTCGTGATGCTCCTGGGCGTGCTGCTGGTGCTGGGGCTGGACTTCCGTTCCTTCGCCTTCCGGCCTGCGGACCTGTTCTTCCTCTTGAGCGCCCTGTGCGTCACGGTGAACGCCTTCCTCATCAAGGCGGCTCAGGAGAGGCACGGCCGGAACACCGACAGCATCTCCTACTACAATAACTTCACGGTCCTGGTCCTCTTCGCCGCCTTCGCCCTCATGCGGGGGGACCTGCAGGCCCTGACCCCGTCCGCGATCCCTCACTTTTGGGGGCTGGTGGCTTTGGGGGGCCTGGCCCAAACCTGTATCTATTTCTTCTATTATCGGAATCTGAAGCGCCACGAGGTGTGGGTGGTGAAGCTGTGGCTCCTGCTCATGCCCGTGGTCAGCTGCCTCATCGGCGTGCTGTTTCTCCACGAGGTGCTGACGGCGAAGAAGGTCCTGGGCATCGGGGTGGTGCTCCTGGGGGCCGCCGTCATCCTCCTTCGGGGGAAGCTGAACCAAAAGAAAGCGGAGGCGTAACCATGGATATGCTGGAAAAACTGCGCAAGAAGAATCCCCACCTGCCCCTTTTCTCGGTCCTCGACCCTGCTTTCGCCCCCTACGGGCGGGTGCTGCCGGTCCTGGACCCCGCTTCCCTGCGGGCGGCCCTGGTCCAGACGAGGATACCGGAGACGGGGAATTGCTACACCGCCTCGGACCCCGTCCTGGAGGCCACGCCGGACGTCCGGCACCTGGCGAAGACGGTCTACGGAGGTATGGCCGTCCAGGCCGGCTGCTGCAACGGCCACGGCTTCACCCTGAACGCGGAGGAGTACCACAAGTGCTCGGAGGTGAACTACTCCACCACGGGCCTGGTGCTGCTGCTGGCCCTGCCCGGGGATATCCATGACCGGCATCTCGACGCCTCCGCCGTGGTGGGCTTCTACCTGCCCCCGGAGGTCATGGTGGAGATCCATCCCCTCGTCCTCCACTTCGCCCCCTGCCGGGTTCGTCCCGAGGGGTTCAACTGCCTGGTGGCCCTGACGGAGGGCACCAACGGCCCCTTGCCTCATGTGGACGCCTCCGCCCCCGGGGAGGCGGGGCTCCTGTGGATGAGGAACAAGTGGCTCCTGTGCCACAAGGATTCCCCCCAGGCCAAGAAAGGTGCCTTTATCGGCATCACCGGCGAAAACCTGCAGCTGGCCATGGAATAAGGGCTTGTGACCGGCGGGAAAATAGAGTATAATAATTTGTTACGAAAACAGAGAAAACGGGAGAATTCGTCCATGAAATGGCTGGAGATCAGCGTCTATACCACCGACGAGGGCCTGGACTATGTGTGCGCCGCCCTGGACGGGGCCGGCATCACGGGCCAGAGCATCGAGGAGAGCCGGACCGCCGCGGCGGCCTTCCTGCGGGAGAGCGTGCTCTACTGGGACTTTGCCGACATGGACAAGATCGGCACGGACCGGCCCTGCGTGAAGGGGTACGTGGCCGACTGCCTGGAGAACTACGAGAAGGTGGAGGCGGCCAAGGCGGCTGTCGAACGGCTCCGCACGCTGGATTTGGGCGTGGATTTGGGTTCCTTGGCCGTCACCGTCCGCACCGTGGACGAGGAGGATTGGGCCAACAACTGGAAGCAGTACTATAAGCCCCTCCTGATCGGGAAGCGGCTGCTGGTGCTCCCCTGCTGGGAGCAGCAGCCCGAGACGGACCGGGTGGTCCTGAAGCTGGACCCCGGCATGGCCTTCGGCACCGGCGCCCACCACACCACCCGCATGTGCCTGGAGTTTTTGGAGCGGGTCATGGAGCCCGGCCTCGACATGCTGGACATGGGCTGCGGCAGTGGCATCCTGTCCATCGCCGCCCGGCTTTTGGGGGCCAAGCGGGCCGTGGCCGTGGACATCGATCCCATCGCCGAGACCGTGGCCCGGGATAACGCCGACATGAACGGCCTTTCTCAGGATGGGTACGAGATATATATCGGGAACCTGCTGGCCGACGAAGGGCTGCGCCAGAGGATCGGCGGCCCCTATCCCGTGGTGGCGGCCAACATCGTAGCGGATGTGATCATCGGTCTCGCGCCCTACGCCAAGACCGTGGTATCGCCCGGCGGCTGGTTCATCGTCTCCGGCATTATCGACGATCGGGCGGCGGAAACGGAAGAGAAGCTGAAGCAGGCGGGCTTCGAGGTCACGGAGGTCGTCTCCTCCGACTGCTGGTACGCCATGCTGTGCAGGAACCCCGCATGAACCGCTTCTTCGTCAACGACATAGGCCCCGATGGGGCCGTCATCGCTGGGGAGGATCTAAAGCACCTCTCCTCGGTGCTGCGCCTCAAGAAGGGGGACCACGTGATGCTCTCCGACGGCAGGGGCAGCGAGTGCGAGGGGGAGATCGACCGGGTGGAGCCCGTCCGCGCCCGGGTGAAGACCGGCCCCTGGCGGCCCTGCGTCTCTGAGCCCCACCACAAGCTGACCCTGTTCCAGTGCCTGCCCAAAGCGGGGAAGATGGAGGTGATCCTCCAGAAGTGCACGGAGCTGGGCATGAACGCCCTGGTGCCCACCCTCAGCGCCCGGTGCGTGGTCCAGCCCGGCCGGGATTTCGACAAGAAGCTCCAGCGGTATCGGAAGGTGGCCCGGGAGGCCGCCATGCAGAGCCATCGGGGCCTGATCCCCGAGGTGCTGCCCCTGGTGGAGCTGAAGAAGGCGGACCTGTCCATCTTCGACACGGTCTACGTGGCCTACGAGGGGGAGAAGGAGCAGAGTTTGAAGAATGTCATGGCCGATCGGCCCGGCCGCCGCATCGCCCTGTTCGTGGGGCCCGAGGGCGGGTTCGAATCGGACGAGGTGGATAGCCTGGTGGCGAAGGGGGCGAAGGTCGTCTCCCTGGGCCCCCGGATCCTTCGCACCGAGACCGCGGGTATGGCCATGTGCGCCGAGATACTGTTTGAATTGGGAGAGTAGGGCGTGAGAGTTGCATTCTACACCCTGGGCTGCAAGGTGAACCACTACGAGACCGCGGCCATGGCGGAACTGTTCACGGCGGCGGGCCATCAGGTGGTGGACTTTTCGGAGAAAGCGGACGCCTACATCGTCAACACCTGCACGGTGACGGCGGTGGCGGACCAGAAGTCCCGGCAGATGCTCTCCCGGGCCCACGCCCAGAGCCCCGATGCCCTCATCGTGGCCGTGGGCTGCTACAGCGAGGTGGCCAAGGAGAAGGTGGCGAGCCTCCCCGGGGTGGATTTGGTGCTGGGCACCGGAGGCCGGAAGGACATCGTGCCCCTGGTGGAGCAAGCCCTGCTGGGGGAGAAGCCGGACCCGGCCGCCGTGCCGCCCTTTTCCCGGCGGCAATTCGAGGATCTGTCCGCCGTGGCCGACAGCCGCACCCGGGCCACCCTGAAGGTCCAGGACGGCTGCGTCAGCTTCTGCACCTACTGCGCCATCCCCTTCGCCCGAGGGGCGCTCCGGTCCCGGTCCATGGAGAGCTGCCGCCGGGAGCTGACGACATTGACGGAGAAGGGGTACCGGGAGATTGTGCTGACGGGCATCGAGCTCACGGAGTACGGCAAGGATTTGGCGGACAGGCCTACCCTGAACGACCTTATCCGCCTCAGCGACGAGTGCGGGGTGGAGCGCCTAAGGCTGGGCTCCCTGGACCCCCGGTTCGCGGACGAAGCCTTCGCCCAGACCTGCGCCCAAAGCCGGAGCCTGTGCCACCAGTTCCACCTGTCCCTCCAATCCGGGTCGGACACGGTCTTGGCGCGCATGAACCGGCGGTACACCGCGGCAGAGTATTTGAGGAACGCCGACCGGCTCCGGGCCTACATGCCCGACGCGGCCATTACCACGGACGTGATCGCGGGCTTCCCCGGGGAAACCGAGGCGGAGCATCAGGAGACCGCCGCTTTTCTGCGGCAGGTGGGCTTTGCCCGCATCCACGTGTTCCCCTATTCGAGGCGACCCGGCACCAAGGCGGCGTCCATGCCCGGCCAGCTGACCCGGCAGGAGAAGGCCCGGCGGGCGCGGGAGCTCATCGCCCTGGGGGACGAGCTGGAGAAGGTTTTCATCGACCGCCAGATCGGCACCCTGCAGCAGGCCCTCATGGAGGAGGACGGCACGGGCTATACGGGAAATTACGTCCGGGTGCGCTGCCCGGGACCGGCGGGAGAGCTGGTCGCCGTGCGCATCGTGGGACGAAAGGATACCATTGCGGAAGGAGAATCGATATGAGTTGTTTATTCTGTGAGATCGCCAAGGGGAACATCCCCTCCACCAAAGTCTATGAGGACGAGCTGGTCTACGCCTTTCGGGACATCGCGCCCCAGGCCCCGGTCCACGTGCTCATCATCCCCAAGAAGCACATCGAGAGCGCCCAGGCTCTGACGGCGGAGGACGACGCTTTGCTCTGCCATATGTTCGCCTGCGCCCGGAAGGTCGCCGAGAGCGAGGGCGTGGCCGCCTCCGGCTATCGGCTCATCACCAACGTGGGGGACGACGCGGGCCAGAGCGTCCACCATCTCCATCTGCATCTGATCGGCGGCAAGACGCTGAAGTGGGACAACTGAGGCAGGATATGGTCACGATCAAGGTTGCAAAAACCAGGCGGGAGATCCGGGATTTCGTCATCTTTCCCACCAAGCTTTACAAAAACGATCCCTACTACGTGCCCGACATGGTGGGGGATCAGATCAACGATTTGATGCCCGACAAGAATCCGGCCTTCGAATACTGCGAGGCCCGATGCTTCCTCGCCTATCGGGACGGGAAGATCGTGGGCCGGGTGGCCGGCATCCTGAATAAAAGGGCCAACGAGAAGAACGACGTGAACTACCTCCGCTTCGCCTTCTTCGACTTCATCGACGACGCCGAGGTCACGGACGCCCTCTACGCGGCCCTCGCCGACTACGCCAGGGAGCTGGGCTGCGTGGCCATCCACGGCCCCCAGGGCTTCTCCGACATGGACCGGGAGGGCATGCTGGTGGAGGGCTTCGACCGGCTCAGCCAGTTCTTCGTGTACTACAACTACCCCTACTATCTCGATCACATGGCCCGGCTGGGCTTCGTGAAGGAGGTGGACTGGGTGGAGTATCTCATCCACGTGCCCGACGCGGTACCGCCCCGGATGGAGAGGATCGTTGAATACACCAAGAAGCACATGGCCCTGAAGCTGGTGGACCTGTCCGATAAAAAGAACCTGCCCAAGTACCTCAGGGACGTGTTCGCCCTCTACAACGAGGCGTATCAGGTCATCTTTGGCATGGTGCCCCTGACGCCCAAGCAGATCGAGAAGTACACCAAGGAGTTCCTGCCCCTGGTGAGCAACAAGACCTCCTGCTTCGTCTACAACGACAAGGACGAGCTGCTGGGCTTCGGCGTGGCCGCCCCGTCCCTGTCGAAGGCCAACCAGAAGACCCGGGGAAGGCTATTCCCCTTCGGTTGGATCACCACCCTCCGGGCCCTCAAGGGGAAGAACGAAAGGCTCGACATGCTCCTCATCGCCGTGCGGCCGGACATGAAGGGAGCGGGCCTCAACCTGGTCATTTTGGAGGACCTGCTCAGGAAGGGTATCCAAAACGGCGTCAAGTTTGCCGAGACCGGGCCCCAGCTCGAAATGAACAAGGACGTGCTGTCTATGTGGCGGCTCTTCGACACGGAGCAGCACAAGCGCCGCCGCTGCTTCATCCGCATGCTGGACGGCAGCGAGCCGCCCAGGGTCACCCAGCTCGATGACCTGGACGAGCTCAAGGCCAGGCAGCAGGCGAAGGCGGGGGAATAGTTGCTAATTTTGTCGCAAGAGCGTATACTATAAGGAAACCTGGTTGGAGGCATAAACAAGTGGCAGTGGGTTTGGACGATGTGAAGCGCATCCACCTCATCGGTGTGGGCGGATGCAGCATGAGCGGTATCGCGCAGATTTTACAAAAGCAGGGGCACGTGGTCACGGGCTCGGATCGGGAGCGGTCCCAGTTCACGGATCGGTTGGAGGAGCTGGGCATCCCCGTGTCCATCCCCCAGAAGGGGGAACAGGTGGAGGGGGCGGAGCTGGTCATCTATTCCGCCGCCATCAAGCCTGATAACCCGGAGCGGGCCTACGCCCGGGAGCACGGCATCCCCGAGATGGAGCGGAGCGTGGCCCTGGGGCAGATCTCGGCCCGGTATCCCCATGTGGCCGCCATCTCCGGCTGCCACGGGAAAACCACCATCACCTCCATGCTGGCCTATATAAATGAGGAAGCGAAGCTGGACGCCACGGTCCACGTGGGCGGCTTCGTGGACCTGCTGGGCGGCGGCGTGAAGGTGGGGGACGGGGACCTGTTCATCACCGAGGCCTGCGAGTACGTCCGGAGCTTCCTCACCCTGGTGCCCACCGTGGCCCTGGTGAACAACATCGACAACGACCATTTGGATTGCTATAAGGACCAGCAGGAGATCATCGAGACCTTCGCCCAGTTCTGCGCCCTGGTGCCCCCCGAGGGGGAGATCATCGTCTGCCGGGACGACGAGAAGGTCCAGCGGCTGCTGCCCCTTCTCGATAGGGAGCCTTTGACCTACGGCTTGTCCGAGGGCGACTGGCACGCAGCGGACGTAGCCTTTGACAGCCTGGGCTGCGCCTCCTTCGACCTGGTCCACAAGGGGAACGTCCTGGGCCGGATCACCCTCCACGTGCCCGGCACCCACAACGTGATCAACGCCATTGGCGCCTGCGCCGTGGCCAGCGTCTTCGGCGCCGGGTTCAACAGCATGGCCAAGGCTCTCGACCGGTTCCGCAACACCAAGCGCCGGTTCGAGTTCATGGGCGAACGCAACGGCGTCCGCGTCTTCCACGACTACGGCCACCACCCCAACGAGATCGCCGCCACGTTGGAGGCCGCCAGCCGGGTGCCCCACAAGGCCCTTTACTGCGTCTTCCAGTGCAACAGCTACACCCGGGCTCGGACCCTGTTCTGCAAGAACGTGACCTGCTTTTCTCATGCCGACAAGGTCCTGGTCCCCGACATCTACCCCGGCCGGGAGGTGGACACAGGGCTTGTCCACGCCCGGGACATGGTGAAAGGCATCAACGCTTCCACGGGCAACGCCCTCTACATCCCCACCTTCGAGGAGATCCGCGCCTGGCTCGACGAGCACGCCAAGCCCGGCGATCTGGTCATCACGGTGGGCAGCGGCAACGTCTACGCCCAGACCCGCAAGCTCCTCTGACGATCAGACCCGCTGGCGGGTCTGCGGTGCGCATTGACAAACCGCCTAAATCTGGTATAATCACTCTCGCGGCTTTCCAAGGCCGCATCCCTCTCCGTAGCTCAGCAGGATAGAGCGTCCGCCTCCTAAGCGGCAGGTCGTTCGAGGTCGTTCGAATCCAAAAGCCGCATAAAATTGAATATGTCCCAGTACCTCAGTTGGATAGAGGGTTCGCCTCCTAAGCGAAACGCCGCGCGTTCGAGTCGCGCCTGGGACGCCAGACAATCCGCTGCAAGCCTTTGTTTTCAAGGGTTTGCAGCTTTTTTGTTGCTCTCATGGACTCAATGCATCTTGCCCTGCCGCCCGGAGGCGGCCTATGAATAAACTTTTGCTGCGATGTATATTTTGCTAATTGGAGATGAACGAAAATCGAAGGTTTGCTAAGAATTTTGGTTCATTTGCTAATTGGTGCCTTTTGAGCCAGCAATCAGCGTTGCAAGGGTATTCGCCAGCTCCGGGTTTTGCTGAAGCTGCTCAATGAGCGCCGCAAGGTCAACCGTCTGCACAGCCTGCGGCTCCGGCGGAGCCGTTACATGGCGCAGATCAGGATTGGCGTTGGTGTAGAAAGCACTTTCAAACTTCTGCGCGTTGATCTTCCGATCTTCATCGAGAATGTGCGCGTACACCTTCGTAATCATGTCGATCTCCGCGTGTCCGGTATCGCCCTGTGTGGCCTTCAGGTCGCCGTGGTTAAGCTTCAGCTTGTAGGTGGTGCTGGAATGCCGGAGGGAGTGAAAGACCACATTGGGGAGCTCTGCTTTCTCCTTTAAGAGAGCAAACTCCTTGTTGATGATCCTTTCCTCACACGGCCTTCCGTTCGGGAGGGCGATCACAAGATCAAAGTCCTGATATTCGTCCCCCAGAAAGGCTTTCAGCTCGTTCTGCGACTTCCTCCATTCCCTGAGAATGTAGGCCAGCGTCTTAGGCAGCCAGATTTTTCTCACACTGGAGTCCGTCTTCGGCTTTTTCAGGATCACACGGGTGCTGGTGTTCGGCATGAGCGGAGTGAAGATGTGGTAGATGTCTTTCTCTCCCAGCATCTCGATTGCCCTCTTGGAAGCACGGGTAAGCTCCTGTTCAATATAGACGTAGGCATTATCCCGTGCGATGTCCTCATCCTCAATGTGAACATTCCTCCATGCCAGGCCGAGAATTTCGCCCATCCGCATGGAGCAGGCAAACGCCAGATTCATGGCCACATAGAGCTTTCCGTCGTGGCAGTTGTCCAACGCTTTCCGGATCGTTTCCGCATCCCATATATCCCGCTTGGCATACTCGGTCAAAGGTATCTTTGGCCTTCCTGGTCTTGGTTGACACACAGGGGGTCTTTTGAAGCGTCTGGATGTATTTATCAACCACCCGTGGGGTGATCTCCTGAATGTCCATGTCGCCAATGATCGGGTTGATGTAATTGGCAATCAACGCCGTCTGGCCGTCATACATGGAGACGCCCCATTTCTTCTCCCCATAGGTACAAACAAAATCGTACAGGAACTCAGAGACCTTCTGGCAGTTTGGGGGGATGAACGTCCCGTTATTTTGCTGGTTCTCAACCTCCGCCTTGCGCCTCAGCGCCTCCTTGTGGGTATGCCACGTTTCCCACTTTTGCTTCGTCTCTCCATTTTCGTCGGTGTAGTTATAAACAACAGAGTAAGATTTCTTGCGTTTGATAATTGAAGCCATGCTTGACCTTCCTTTCGTGACTAAAATGTCTGTTCGTCAAGCCACGCATCGAAAGACCTTTTTGAAACGCGAATGG
>ONNZ01000061.1 GCA_900319345.1 uncultured Eubacteriales bacterium | reverse complement strand
GCCGGTTCACCTGCACAAGATAGGTCCCCAGCTTGTCCTCATAGGTGTCCACCTGCTCCTCCAGCCGCTCCACCGCGGCAAATTCCGCCTCTGACCAGTTGGACAGGAGCTTCAGCGCCCGAAGGATGTTCTCCTGGGCCGTGTCCGCCATCTTGGCCAGGACGATCTTGCTCTGCTCGATGGCCAACGTAGGGTGGGCGATGAATCGCTCCTCCAGCCGGTCGATCATGGCCTGCTGCTCCAAGTCCTCGGGCCGGTCCTTCACAAGCCGGTGAGCGAGGCGCCGTAAGCCATTGATGAAGGGCAACAGGGCCACCGTGGCCAGGATACGGAAGCCGGAGTTGATGGCCGCCAGCTCCACCGGGCCCACCGCGGCGCTTTTCACGCTGTCGGGCAGCAAGGCTGTGGCGATGAGGTAGGGGACCAGGCAGATGAGGGTGCCCAGTACATTGATGAACAGATAGATGAGAGAGGTGCGCCGACCCGTGGGTCCCGCGCCGATGGCCCCCAGCAGCACCGGCACCGACGCGCCGATGGCGATGCCCATGATAATGGGGATGGCGGCCTCGGCGGTGATGGCCCCGGTCATGGACAGGGCCTGGAGAATACCCACGGCGGCGGATGCGCTTTGGAGCACCGCCGTGAAGAGGGCGCCCACCAGGATGCCCAACAGGGGGTTGTCAAAGAGGAGCAGCAGTTCCCGGAACCGGGCGCTGTCCTTCAGGGGCAGCACTGCGTCGGACATGGCGCTCATGCCGAACATGAGCACAGCGAAGCCCAGCAGGATGTCGCCCACGTGCTTCTTGGCGGTGGATTTGGCCGTCATGCGCAGGATCGTGCCCGCGATAGCCACCAACGCGGTGATGGTGGCCGTGGAGAACAGGGACACCCAGCCCCCGCCGCCGCCCAGCAGGGACAGACACAGAATCCAGCCCGTGACGCTGGTGCCCACGTTGGCGCCCAGGATGATGGGGATGGACTGGATCCCCTTCATCATGCCGGAGTTCACGAAGCCGATGACCATGATGGTGGTGGCCGACGAGCTTTGGATGGCCGCCGTCACGCCCAGACCCAGAAGGACACCCTTCCAGGGCGTGCTGCTCAAGCGCCACAGGATGACCTCCAGCTTGTTGCCGGCCACCCGCTTGAGGCCGTCGCCCATGACGGACATGCCGTAGAGGAACAACGCCACGCCGCATAGCAGGGATAGTATGTTTGAAATACCCATAGAACCTCCTGGTACCCTGATCTCAACCCAAAATACAGCATATACTAAAAAGCATCATATTGCAATGCTATTTTGCCTCTTGCGCCATGCGGACGAGGAAGTATATAGTATAGGGGAATGAACCAAAGGGAGGACACCATGGCGGAGGACGAGCGGGCGTATCAGCGGCAGAAGAGGGCCTATCGGGTCATGTATCCTATGGCCAGGCACCTGATGAAGTGGCTTTTGAACTATGAGGCTGTCCCCGGGCCGAAGGTGGAGGGCCCCTGCCTGATCCTGAGCAACCATGTTACGGATTTCGACCCCTTTTTGGTGGGGTTGAGCTTCCCGTCGCATATGTATTTCGTGGCCGGGGAAAACGTGCTGCGCATGGGATTTCTGTCGAAGATCGCCGTTCGCTACGCGTCCCTCATCCAGCGGGTGAAGGGGACCACCGACGCGGAGGCGGCGCTGCAGATCCTGCGGACGCTGAAAAAGGGCCGGAACGTGTGTATGTTCGCCGAGGGGAATCGGACCTTCACGGGGGAGACATTGCCCATCGCCCCGGCCACGGCCAAGCTGGTGAAGCTGTCCCGGGCCACCCTGGTCACCTATCGGCTGGTGGGCGGGTATCTGACCACGCCCCGGTGGAGCATCCATCGGCGCAAGGGGCGCGTATCCGGCGGGCCCGTGGGGGTGTACAGCCCCGAGGAGCTGAAGGGGATGTCCGAGGCGGAGGTGCTGGCCCTGCTGCGGCGGGACCTGTACGAAAACGCCTACGAGACCCAGAGGAAGGACCCGGTGGTCTATCGGGGCAAGGCCCTGGCAGAGACCCTGGAGACGGCCCTGTACTTATGCCCCAAATGCCACAAAATCGATACCCTGCACAGTCAGGGGGATCGGTTCTTCTGCGACTGCGGCCTGTCCATGACTCTGGACGAATACGGCTTTTTCCAGGGGACGGATCTGCCCTTTGCCACCCCCCTTGAGTGGGACCGGTGGCAGACGGGGGAGATGGAGAAGCTGGCGGAAAATTTGGGCGAGGCGGCGGCTTTTTCCGACGACGACCAGACCCTGAACCGCAAGGAGGACGATCACAGCCTGACGCAGCTGGCCACCGGGACCATGGCTCTGTACCGGGATCGGCTTACGGTGGGCGAACACACCTTCCCCCTCCACGATCTAAGGGGCATCGGCCTCATCCAGCGGCAGGGCATGGTCTTCTCCACCGCCGACGCCGACTACGCCATCACGGCCCAGCGCCTGCGCTGCGTGCGCAAGTATCAGACTTTGTTTGAAATTTTAAAAAGAAACTGCTGAACAGCGCCTGAAAATCAATTGAGCCGTAACCCTTTGGGCAAAGGATTTTTCAGCACGCCGCCGGCTCCCTTCGCAAGGCCCAGGGCCAGGCCGTGGCAGGTCACG
>ONNZ01000020.1 GCA_900319345.1 uncultured Eubacteriales bacterium | reverse complement strand
GGGGCCCCGCCGGGCTCACCGGCCCCTGCGGCCCAGACACGGAGATCTTCTACGACACCGGCCGCCCCGCCTGCGGTCCCGACTGCAAGGCCGGCTGCGACTGCGGCAAGTACCTGGAGATCTGGAACAACGTGTTCATGGAATATAATAAGGTAGGCGAAGGGAAGTTCGAACCCCTGGCGCAGAAGAACGTGGACACGGGCATGGGCCTCGATCGGACCATCGCCACCCTTCAGGGCGTGGAGAGCGTGTTCGACACCGACGCCTTCGCCGGGATCATCGAGCTCATCGGCAAGCTCAGCCACCATTCTTATAAGGAAAGCGACGCCACGGTGAAGGCCTTCCGCATCATCGCGGACCACATCCGCTGCGCCACCTTCATCCTGGGCGACCAGCGGGGCGTGACCCCCTCCAACGTGGACCAGGGGTACATCCTCCGGCGGCTCATCCGGCGGAGCATCCGCTACGCCATGCAGCTGAACATCCCCCGGTACGGCATCGTGGAGATCGCGTCCGCGGTCATCGACCAGTACGGCGACATCTACCCCGAACTGGAGGAGAACCGGGAGAAGGTGCTCTCCGAGCTGAAGCGGGAGGAGAACCGGTTCGCCGATACCCTGAAGAAGGGCATCAAGGAGTTCAACAAGACCGCCGCCAACGCCCAGGACGGGAAGATCGACGGCATCTCCGCCTTCCATCTGTACGACACCTACGGCTTCCCCATCGAGCTCACCATGGAGCTCGCCCAGGAGAAGGGCATCACCGTGGACGTGGACGGGTTCCACGCCGCCTTCGCCGAGCATCAGAAGAAGAGCCAGGCCGGCGCCACCCAGCGCTTCAAGAGCGGCCTTGCCGACCATCAGGAGGCCACCACCGCCCTGCACTCCGCCACCCACCTGCTGCACAAGGCCCTGCGGGTGGTGCTGAACGACGACACCATCTCCCAGAAGGGCAGCAACATCACCGCTGAGCGGCTTCGGTTCGACTTCAGCTTCCCCCGGAAGCTGACGCCCGAGGAGCTGAAGGCTGTGGAGGACCTGGTGAACGAGCAGATCGGGCGGCATATGCCCATCACCTGCGAGGAGATGACCGTGGCCGAGGCCAAGGCCCAGGGCGCCATCGGTCTCTTCGAGAGCAAGTACGGCGAGCGGGTCAAGGTCTACACCATGGGCGACTTCAGCAAGGAGATCTGCGGCGGGCCTCACGCCCAGAACACCGGCGATCTCGGCCACTTCGTCATCAAGAAGGAGGAGGCCTCCTCCTCCGGCGTGCGCCGCATCAAGGCCATCCTGGAGAAATAAGCGGACGCCATGACGGATTGGCTCACATACGAATGGGAGTTTCGCGGGGAGCGGGCCACCTTCCGGGTGGACATGCAGTATTGGGAGCTGCTCCCCGTGCTTTCCTATTCCCAGCTGATCTACGTGTGCGCGGCCCCCAAGGACTCCCTGGCCAAGGGGTTCAACAACATGGAGCAGTACCGGTTCCGGCAGCTGCGGCACCGGCTCATCGACGAGATGGAGGGCCGGGCCATCCACGTGGGGAGCGTGTATACCGACACCCTGCGGTGCCTGTACTTCTACGCCGCCGAGACGGACGTGATCCAGCAGGCCTCGGCCATCTGCCGGGAGTACGGGATGCTGGCCATCACCTGCGCCCACGCCTCCGAGCCCCATTTCACCACCTACTATCGGTTCCTGTACCCGGACGACGCCCGGCTCCAGTCCGTGGAGAACGCGGTCTACATCGAGGCCATGCGCAAGAAGGGGAGCGACCTCGAGATGATCCGGCGGGTGACCCTGACGCTGAGCTTCCTCACCGTGGAGGATCGGAGCGCCTTTTTGAAGGACGTGCCCAGGCTGGGCTTCACCCCCGGCGGCACCTCCTGGCAGGGGGAGAGCACCCACCCCGCCTGCTGCACCGTCAGCGGGTTCACCTCCCTGTCCCTCCCCAAGCTCAACAAGTTCACCGCCCGGGCCATCAGCGCCGCAGCCCCCCTGGAGGGGATGCTGACGGACATCGACGCGGAGTTCGTGAAGCGGTATTGAAGGGCAGTATATAATTGACCGTCGCAAGCGCGGCGGCCTTTTTCTATGCTTTGGAGCACTTCAGACAGTTTTCGATGAAGTCCCTGGTGATCTTCTGATAGCGGGGGGTATCCTCCAAATAGCTCATGCCGTGGCCGGCGTTGGGGAAGGTGAAGCGGGTGACCCGGGCAGGGTTGGCGGCGGCCATGGGCTCGGACATGTAGGCGGGGACGAAGCGGTCGTCCTCCCCATGAATGATCAGGATGGGCACCGGGGTGCGCTTCACCGCCTCATGGCAGCAGACGTGGTCGAACCGGAGGCCCCGGGCGAAGAGGAAGGCGCCCACGCATAGGAAGGGCCACAGGAGCCCGGCCAAAGGCCCGGCGCTCTTTTTCGCTGTCAGGGTGATGATGTCCTTGGGCACGTCGTAGGGGCAGTCGGCCAGGATGCCCTTCACCGCCTTAGGCAGGGGCAGGGCCGAGGTCATGAGTACCGTGGCAGCGCCCATGCTGATACCGTGGAGGAAGAGGGGCGTATCGGGGCAGCGCTTCGCACAGTACTCCGCCCACAGGCGCACGTCCTCCCGCTCCCGGATGCCGAAGGTCATGGTGTGGCCCTGGCTGTCCCCCTGGCCCCGCTGGTGGATGAGGAGCACGGTGTCCCCCCGGCCCAGCAGGGTCTGAGCCCCGCCGCAGAAGTCCCGAACGCCGAGGCCGCGGTAACCGTGGCAGCAGATATGGACGGGATGGCCCGGTTCCCCCGCGTGCCAGTCTCCCGCCAGCTGCAGCCCGTCCCGGGAGGTGATGTATACCCGCTCGAAGGGCAGGTCCACCAGCTCCTTCGTGAGGCGATACATCTCGTCATATTTTGGCATGTACTGAGGCCCGTTGGGCAGATGGAACGGATCGTTCTGCTGACCCAGGGGCGCATAGAGCACGAAGCGGTAGACGCCGTAGCTGACGATCAGCAGCAACAGCAGCAGGACCAGCAGGATGACGGGAACGATCATGGGCGACCTCCGAAGACGTATTTATATTAGTATATAACCTTTTGGCGGGCCGCGCAAGGAAAACCGCGGGGCGACCCCTGCCCCGCGGCTCTCTGTCCCTATTCCATCTGTTCCTGCACGGCGTGGTAGCTCCCTACCGCCGCCATGGCCACGATGACGCCGTTGATAAAGCAGAGCAGGACGTCCTCCGCATAGATGGTGTCCGAGGTGAACACCACCGCCGTCAACAGCAGCACCAGGGCGACGCAGTACGCCCACAGCCGGGTGGGGATGCGCCGGATGCACGGCAGGTCCTTGGTGAATTCGGTGATGATGAGCACCGCCATCACCGCGCCGCCGTAGGTGGCCAAGTCGCCCCAGGTAAAGAAGTGTTCCATCATGTCTGTTTTCCCTCCGTTTCGTACAGGAGGCGCTTGAGCTCCTCCCTAAGTCCGTTCAAGTCGCCGTTGCCGCCCAAAAGATCGTGATAGATGTGGTGGCCCCGGTTCCAGTTGCGCAGCTCGTCGTAGGTGACGTACCCGCGCCGCAAGTATTCCAGCGCCTGCTGCTCCAGTCGATCCTGCAGCAGGTACCTCAGGCCCTGGCTTTCGCCGGTCTCGGTGCGCCGCTTCTCAGCCCGCCGGTTCACGAGCCCGGTCACCAGGGCTGTGGCCGCGCCGCTGCCCAGCAGAGCGCACAGGATGGTGATGATCCCGTCCATAGTCTCCTTCCCCCGCCCCGTCGGGCAAGGGGTGTTTCGTCCTCTCTTTCCTCGTATTTCTGACCCCGGCTACAGCATACCGCGAAACGGGGGCCCGCGCCTCCGATAATTCGTTCATATTTACGGTTGCAAATTGGATCGAAATAGGGTATGATGCGGTGCAATGATGTGGAAGCGGTTTAGAGAAAAATATATCGGGGATCGGGCGTTCTACAAGCTGGTGCTGACCATCGCCCTGCCGGTGATGATCCAGAACGGCATCACCAGCTTCGTGAACATGCTGGACAACCTGATGGTGGGCGGCATCGGCACGGAGCAGATGTCCGGCGTGGCCATCTGCAATCAGCTGATCTTTGTCTTCAACCTGTGCGTGTTCGGGGGCCTCAGCGGCGCAGGCATCTACGGGGCCCAGTTCTCCGGCAAGCGGGATGTAGAGGGCGTGCAGAACGTGTTCCGTTTCAAGCTGTGGCTGGTGGGCCTTCTGTCCATCCTGGGCGTGCTGGCCCTCCGCTTCTTCGACGAGCCCCTCCTCTCCCTCTTCCTCCACCAGGGCAGCGAGCAGGGAGACCTGGTTTTGACGCTCCAATGTGCCAAGGCGTATTTGGCTGTGGCGCTGATCGGCCTGCCCGTGTGGGCCCTGTCCCAATCCTACGCCTCCACCCTGCGGGAGACCGCCAGCACCACCCTGCCCATGGGCGCAGGCATCGCGGCCATGCTGGTGAACCTCATCGGCAACTGGATCCTCATCTACGGCCGCTTCGGCGCGCCCCGGCTGGGCGTGGTGGGCGCGGCCTGGGCCACGGTCCTGTCCCGGATCGTGGAGCTTATGATCATCCTGGTGTTCTCCCACGTGAACGCGAAAGCCCATCCCTTCGTCAAGGGGCTGTACCGGACGCTGAAGGTGCCCCGGGCTCTGACGGGCATGATCGTGCGAAAGGGCATGCCCCTGCTGTTCAACGAAGCCCTGTGGTCCTCGGGCCAGACCACCCTGGTGCAGATCTATTCCACCCGGGGCCTCGCGGTGGTGGCGGGCATCAACATCTCCAACACCATCTCCATGCTGTTCAACATCGTGTTCATGTCCCTGGGCTCCTCCATCGGCATCGTGGTGGGGAACCTGCTGGGGGCCGGGGATATGGCGGAGGCCAAGCGCACCAACACCCGCATGACCGCCTTCTCCGTCATGTGCTGCTTCGCCATCGGCGGGCTGCTGGCGGCCACCTCCGGGGTCTTCCCCCTGCTCTACAACACCACGGACGAGGTGCGGCACATCGCCTCCCGGCTGATCCTCATCACCTCGGCGGTGATGCCCTTCCACGCCTATACCAACGCCTGCTACTTCACCCTCCGGTCCGGGGGCCTGACCCGGCTCACCATGGTCTACGACTGCAGCTTTGTCTGGTGCGTATGCATCCCCCTGGCCTTCGTCCTCTGCCGGCTCACGGGCCTGCCCTTCGTAGGGTGCTACGCCGCCGTCACCGCCACCGAGGGTTTGAAGGCCCTGTTCGGTTACCACCTGGTCAAGCAGGGGAAGTGGATACGGAACATCGTGGAGGGCTGAACCAAATGAAAAGGGCCCGCCTGCATGGGGCGGGTCCTTCCTTTTTTGACGGTACGAACGCTATTTCCGCACGGGCACGATCTCGATCCAGTAGCCGTCCGGGTCCTCAATGAAGTAGATGCCCATCTTGGGATTCTCGAAGCAGATGACGCCCATCTGCTCGTGTTTGGCGTGGACGGCGTCATAGTCCTCCGCCCGGAAGGCCAGATGGAACTCTCCCTCCCCCAGGTCGTAGGGCTTTTCCCTGTCCCTGAGCTCCGTCAGCTCTAAAGCGAAGGGCGACCCCGCCTCGTCCTGGAGGAAGACGATCCAGTAGGACCCGTCCGCCGCCCGCTTTTCCCGCAGGGGCGTGAGGCCCAGGGCCTCCTTGTAGAAGGCCAGGCTCCGCTGCATATCGAGGACGTTGAAGTTGAAATGGTTGAAGGTCAGCATGGTCTCTCCTCCTTGGCGATGGTGTATAGATAGGCGCTTTTCTCGCGTCCGATCCGACGGATGGCTCCCATGTGGCAAAGCACCCCGGCGGCGGCGCTGCTCTGTCCGGCGGGCAGGCCTAGGGCCTTGCCGAGGGCCCGGGCGGTGAACTCTCCCGGCAGGTCCGGCGGCAGCAAAGCGGCGAAGTCGGCGGGCGTCTTCAGCCGGACCGCGCCCAGGAACCGGGTGGGGGCGAACTCCAGGGGCGTCACGGGGCGGCGCTTTTGGCCCGTCAGCATCCTGAGCTGCTCCCCCTCCAGCCGGACCAGCAGGAAGGACAGGTTGGTGTCGTGCAGCAGGGGCTTTAGGTAAACGAGGTCCGGCAGCAGGTCCACCGTCCGCCCCCGCTTGGGGCTCTTGCGGCGGCTGGTCAGCTCCCCCGTCTCCGGGTCCATGGTCATGAGCCACTTGGTCTCGATGACGGGCACCACCACAGTCACGGGATAATACGGGAGCAGGGCCGTGAGCTTTGGTTTCAGCTTGTGCAGGTTCCGGGTCTGGATCTCGAAGACGCCACGTGCGTTCAGCACATCGGCTACATAAGCGCCCAGCTTCACCTCGTGGCGGCTCATGTCCGGCTCGATCATGCGCTTGAGCACCATGTGGAGGGTCTTCTCCCCCAGGGTGCCCACGCCCTGCTCCGCCCGGCCCACGGCCTCCACAGCTCGACAGGCCGCGGCGAAGGTCGATTCGTCCATGTCCCAGTTCGTTTTCATAACAAGAGTATAGCGCAGATGGGCAGCGGAGTAAAGAAGAATCCCCCGGCACAGGCCGGGGGATCATGTTTAGGTGAGGTTTTACGTCAGGCCATCAGACGATGCCCTGAGCCATCATGGCGTCGGCCACCTTCAGGAAGCCAGCGATGTTGGCGCCGGCCACCAGGTTGTAGCCAAGGCCGCACTTCTCGGCCGCTTCCACGGAGGCGGCGTAGATGTTGTCCATGATGTTGTGGAGCTGAGAATCCACTTCCTCGGCCTTCCAGCTGAGGCGCTCGGAGTTCTGGCTCATCTCGAGGCCGCTGACGGACACGCCGCCCGCGTTGACCGCCTTGGAGGGGGCCACGGTGAGGCCCTTGTCCATGAGGAAGTACAGGGCTTCGTTGGTGGTGGGCATGTTGGCGACTTCGATGTAGTACTTGATGCCGTTGTCCACCATCTGCTGGGCTTCCTTCATGCCGATCTCGTTCTGATAGGCGCAGGGCATGCAGATGTCGACCTTGCGGCCCCAGGGCTTCTGCTTGGGGAAGAACTCCACACCAAACTTGTCGGCGTAGTCCTGGACCCGGTTCCGGTTGGAGGAACGCATCTCCAGCATGTAGTTGATCTTCTCCTCGGTGACGACGCCGTCGGGATCGTAGATGTAGCCGTCGGGGCCGGACAGGGTGACGACCTTGGCGCCCAGCTGAGCAGCCTTCTTGCAGACGCCCCAGGCCACGTTGCCGAAGCCGGAGATCGCGATGGTCTTGCCCTTCATATCCTCGCCGTCATGCTTGAGCACGTTCTCGGCATAGTAGATGGCGCCAAAGCCGGTGGCCTCGGGACGGATCAGGGAGCCGCCGTAGGAGCGGCCCTTGCCGGTGAGCACGCCGTTCTCATAGGCGTTGCGGATGCGCTTGTACTGGCCGAACAGGAAGCCGATCTCCCGGCCGCCCACGCCGATGTCGCCGGCGGGCACGTCCAGGTTGGGACCGATGTGGCGATAGAGCTCAGTCATGAAGCTCTGGCAGAACCGCATGATCTCAGCGTCGGACTTGCCGGTGGGATCGAAGTCGGAACCGCCCTTGCCGCCGCCCATGGGGAGGCTGGTCAGGCTGTTCTTGAAGGTCTGCTCGAAGCCCAGGAACTTCATAACGGACTGGTTCACATGGGAAGCGAAACGGAGGCCGCCCTTGTAGGGACCGATGGCGCTGTTGAACTGTACGCGGAAACCACGGTTGACTTTGACTTCACCGGCATCGTTGACCCAGGGCACCCGGAACTGAATGATCCTCTCGGGCTCGACCAACCGCTCCAGCAAGCCGGCCTTCTCGTACTCGGGGTGCTGCTCAACGACCTTCTCCAGGGAACGGAGAACCTCTTCCACGGTCTGAATAAACTCTTTCTGATCCGGATCGCGGCGCTTTACATCCTCAATGACTCTCTCGATGTATGCGTTCATAGTGACCTCCATTTAAAATTTGTTGCCTCCGCCTGCACCGCATTATGCAGGTTTCATTGCATCTCTATCATATCACAACGGCAAAACTTGTCAACCCGAAAAGCACTATATATGCTCTTGAAAGCCCGGTGCCGCCGGCCATTCGGGTGCCCCTTCCATCACTGACATGACACCTCCCCCATCCCTTATGGCACAGGGGAGCCCTTTGGTTGCCGAGAAGGGTGTCAGAAACGGCGTTCTTCGACCCGAAGCTGTACAAAGGTACCGCGAGAGGTCGAAAACGCCGTTAATTTGCGGCTATTTCAATAAAAGAAATGGCGCTTTTGGAGCGCCATTTCTACCTGCCAGTATTCTATATGCTATTTGCCGCAAATGGTCTGGCGCCCTTATCGGCAGCCTTACTTTATCAGCTGCTGGGGCTTGGGCTCCTCCCCGGCGGGGGTGGCGCCCTTGCGGACGATCAGGTTGGTGACGATGCCCAGGATCAGGGCGCAGGCCACGGTGGTGATGGTGATGGTGCCCATCTTGGTGGCGAAGGAGAGGCTCAGGCCGCCCACGCCCGCGATCAGGATGACGGAGGCCACGAACAGGTTCCGGTTGTCGTTCAGGTCCACGGGCTGGAGCATCTTGAGACCGGACACGGCGATGAAGCCGTAGAGGGTCATGCACACGCCGCCCATGACGCAGGGCGGGATGGTGTCGAGGAAGGCCACCAGGGGCGCGATGAAGGCCACCAGGATGGAGAGGAAGGCGGCGTAGGTCACGGTGATGACGGAGGCGTTCTGGGTGATGGCCACGCAGCCGATGGACTCACCGTAGGTGGTGTTGGGGCAGCCGCCGAAGAAGGCGCCGGCCATGGAGCCGATACCGTCGCCCAGCAGGGTCTTGTCGAGGCCGGGGTCCTTGGTGAGGTCACGCTCGATGATGGTGGACAGGTTCTTGTGGTCGGCCAGGTGCTCCGCGAAGACCACCGCGGCCACGGGCACGTAGGCGAAGAAGATGCTGAGCACGTAGGTGCTGTTGAGCTCCTTCAGGCCGTCCTTGGCGATGAGGAAGGAGAACTGGGGCACGCTCAGGAAGGTCTTGAGGCTGACGCCCTCCGCGAACAGGGCGGTGAAGGGGGCGAAGTTGATGACCTTCAGGGCTTCGTTGTCGGTGGCGTTGCCGATGAGGGTGAAGATGAGGGCCACGGCGTAGCCGGCCAGGATGCCCAGGATGAAGGGGATCAGGCGGACCTTCTTGCTGCCGTAGACGGAGCAGAGGATGACCACGAACAGGGTGACCAGGGCGCAGATGAGGGCCACGTAGGGGGAGGTGCCGGCGTAGTCGCCCTTGACCATGTCGCCCACGGCGTTGCCCGCCAGGCTAAGGCCGATGATGGCCACGATGGGCCCGATGATGACGGCAGGCATCAGCTTGTTGATCCACTGCACGCCGGAGGCCTTGACGATGAGGGCGAAGACCACGTACACGAGGCCCGCGAACACGGCGCCCAGGATGAGGCCCAGGAAGCCGAGGCTCATGGAGACGCCGCCGGCGAAGGCCGCGAACATGGAGCCCAGGAACGCAAAGGAGCTGCCCAGGAACACGGGGCTGCGGAACTTGGTGAAGAGCTGATAGACCAGGGTGCCTACGCCGGCGCCGAAGAGGGCGGCGGAGGCGGTCATGCCGTTGCCCACGATGGCGGGCACGGCGATGGTGGCGGCCATGATGGCCAGCAGCTGCTGGAACGCGAACACCACGCGCTCGGAGAATTGAGGCTTGTCCTCCACGTTGTAGATGAGTTTCATTGTTTGTACTCCCTTCCTTTTTTCCTTATACTCTATCCGCCGGGCGTCGGGGACGCCGTGTCAGCGGAGCGAAAACAGCTTGACGCCCAGGGGCTCCCCGTCCACCTGGGGGACCGTGACGAAGATCATCTCGTCCCGGGAGGTGGGGATGTTCTTGCCCACGTAGTCGGGCCGGATGGGCAGCTCCCGGTGGCCCCGGTCGATGAGCACACAGAGCTGGATGCTGGCGGGGCGGCCGGAGGCGAAGACGCCCTCCATGGCGGCCCGGGCGGTGCGGCCTGTGTAGATCACGTCGTCCACCAGGATGATGTCTCGGCCCGTGACGGACACGGGGAAATGGGATTCCCCGGCGTCGGGCAGGGCGCTGATCTCGGAGAGATCATCCCGATAGAGGGTGATGTCCATGTAACCCACGGGGCAGGATGCGCCTTCGAACTTGGCCATGTTGGCGGCGATGTCCTGGGCGAGGGGCAGGCCCCGGCGGCGGATGCCCACCAGCAGGATGTTTTCGACGCCCTTGTTGCGCTCGATGATCTCATGGGTCAGCCGGGCAAGCGACCGCTGCACGGCGGCCTCGTCCATGATCTGGGCTTTGAACTCCATGGGCATCCTTTCCGCGGCGGCCGGGGCTATAGAAAAAGCCTGCCGGTGTGATCACCGGCAGGCTGAGCATGCATCTTCTGCGCCTTTTGTGCGCGCCTCGATTTGCTGACCTTACCGGCATCTCTGTACCGCTTAAAAATCATCGTGGGTATATTAGCATGGGTTTTCGGATTTGTAAAGGGGGTTTTGAAAGTTTTTTGACATATATTATGTGGCCCCATATGCCTGGAGCCACAATACCTGCGTTTATGCCCCGTAGCCGTAGACCCGAAGGAAGTACCGGTAGAAGGGCATGAGGGCGGAGAGGTCGTCGGCGCAGAGGGTGACGAAGTCGTGGGAGAAGAGCTTCTCGTTGAAAGGCTCCCGGTGCATCATCCAGAAGTTTTTCTTGTTGTACCAGGGAGAAAGCTCGTCGTCGGCGTGGCCCTTCTTGCGGCTGTAGTCGTAGCCGTGAAGGGTGAAGTAGTCCTGGCCGTTGAACCAGCGGACCAGCTTCAGGAAGGGCTCCGGGTCGTCGTCCATGCTCTTGCGGAAGCCCGCCATGCCCTTGGGGTCCCGCCAGAAGTCGCAGCCGACCTGCCAGGACAGGGCGTCGATGCCGAAGAACAGGTTGCCGCCCCCCTCCATGTTCCGGGAGGGCTTGATGGAGAACCACAGCTCCTCCTTGTAGGGGCCCCGGCCGAAGAGGCGGCGGGCGTCCCGGTAGATGCGGGAGACGTGGAGTTCGAAGGGATCGTCGGGGAAGCGGCGGACCATCTCGGCCATGACCTCCTTCGCCAGCTCGTCCATGGGCCGCTTGAGGCTACGCTCGTAGATCTCCCGATGGCGCTCGAACCAGGGACGATCGTTGTTCAAAGCGAGGTTCATCATGAACTCGCTGGTCTCCTGGGAAAAACCGGTAAACATATAGCTGCCCTCTCTGCGTGTGCTTGAGACATTGTAGCCTTTTTCCAGCGACGCTGTCAAGGGCGTCATTTTTAAAAAAAATGATCGAAAAAGATGAATTATATCTTGCAATTTTCACGGTATACCGTCATAATAATACATATTTTCATAGGAGGAGAAACGCATGGCAGAGGTGAGCAAGGGTTTCGCGCCCCTTCAGGAACGCATTCGCAAGGAAGGCCGGGTCCTGCCCGGGAACATCATCAAGATCGACGGCTTTCTCAACCACCGGGTAGACATGCAGCTTATGCACGAGCTGAGCCATGAGTTCATCCGCCGGTTCGATACATCCAAGGTGACGCTGGTCATGACCGTGGAAGCCAGCGGCATCGCCCTCGCCTCCGCTGTGGCCGCGGACCTGGGGGTCCCCCTGCTCTACGCCAAGAAGGCCAAGTCCGACAACATCGAGGGCGGCCTCTTCCAGAGCGAGATCATGTCCTATACCTATAAGAAAAAGGTGACGCTGCTGGTGTCCCGCCAGTGGCTGCACGCGGACGACAAGGTCCTGGTCATCGACGACTTCCTGGCTATGGGCGAGGCGCTCCGGGGCGTAACGGAGATCGTGAAGCAGTCCGGGGCGGAGCTTATCGGCATCGGCGTAGCCGTGGAGAAGGGCTTCCAGCCCGGGGGCCAGAAGCTTAGGGACGCCGGCCACCACGTGGAGTCCCTGGCCATCATCGAGAGTGCCGACCCGGTGGAAGGGATCGTGTTCAGAGGGGAATAAATCTTATATTTGCGACTTTTTCTTTTCGGTGAAAAGAAAAAGTCGCCCAAAAAGAAAAGCTTAAGAATATAGCAAGGGATCGTACGAAGAATACGATCCCTTTTTGAGTTTCTCTTTTTGCGCCGCTTTTTCTCTTTTTCGAAAGAGAAAAAGCGGCAAAGAAAGTGGAAATCAACTTAGCTCAAACATGCCCGTATAGAGCTGGTAATACCGCCCCTTCTGCTCCAGCAGGGCCCTGTGGTCGCCGCGCTCGATGATCTTGCCATGCTCCAGGACCATGATGGCGTTGGCGTTGCGGACGGTGGAGAGCCGATGGGCGATGACGAAGACGGTCCGCCCTTTCATGAGCTCGTCCATGCCCTTCTCGATATGGGCCTCGGTGCGGGTGTCGATGGAGCTGGTGGCCTCGTCCAGGATCAGCACCGGCGGGTCCGCTACGGCGGCCCGGGCGATGGCGATGAGCTGCCGCTGGCCCTGACTGAGGTTCGCGCCGTCGGCGGTGAGGACCGTGCTGTACCCCTCGGGCAGGTGGGAGATGAAGAAGTGGGCGTTGCTCCGCTTGGCGGCGGCGATGCAGTCCTCGTCCGTGGCGTCCAGGCGGCCGTAGCGGATGTTCTCCATGACCGTGCCGGTAAAGAGGTGGGTGTCCTGAAGCACCATGCCCAAGGAGCGCCTGAGGTCGTCCTTTTTGATGTCCTTCACGTTGATGCCGTCGTAGGTGATGGCGCCGGTCTGCACGTCGTAGAACCGGTTGATCAGGTTGGTGATGGTGGTTTTGCCCGCGCCGGTGGAGCCCACGAAGGCAATCTTCTGGCCGGGCTTGGCGTAGAGGCTCAGGTCCTTCAAAACGTCCACCTTCCCGTCGTAGGAGAAGGTCACGTGGTCGAACCGCACGTCGCCACGAAGGGGGATGCGCTCGGTCCCCCGGACCCAGGCCCACTGCTCATAGCCCACCTTCTCCAGGGTGAACTTCCCTTCGTCCACCTCGGGCTCCGTGTCCATAAGGTCGAAGATCCGCTCCGCACCGGCGAGAGCGTTGAGCACGCTGGTGACCTGCTGGGAGATCATGTTGATGGGCCGGGCGATCTGCTTGCTGTACTGGAGGAAGGCGGCCAGGGTGCCGATGTCCATGAGGCCCCGGATGATGAGGCTGGTGCCGGACATGGCGCTGACGGCGAAGAGGATGTAGCTGGTGTTGCCCATGATGGGCATGAGGATCATACCGTAGGAGTTGGCCTTGGCGGCGGCGTCCCGCAGGTTCTGGGCGAGCTTCCCGAACTCCGTCTTGACCTTGTCCTCATGGCAGAACACCTTCACCTCCCGCTGGCCCTCGAAGTGCTCCTCCACGTACCCGCTGGCGGCGGCGATGGCGGCCTGCCGGGCCCGGAAGTATTTGGCGGAGAGCTTGGTGAGGCGCCCCACCAGGATGGTCATGATGAAGAGGATGCTCAGCACCAGCAGCGTCAGCTTCCAGTTCATCAGGAACATGGCGACGAGCACGCCCAGCAGGGTCACGGTGCTGCTGATCATGTTGGGCAGGGCGTTGGACATCATCTCCCGGAGGGTGTCGGTGTCGTTGGTGAACCGGGACATGATCTCGCCGTGGGTGCGGCTGTCGAAGTATTTGAGGGGCAGCTTTTCGAGATGCTCGAACATCTCGCACCGGATCTCGCAGAGGACCCGGGTGTTCATCTTCATGAGCAGATAGTTGACCCCGTAGTTGGCGGCCACACCGGCCACGTACACCCCTGCCAACAGGAAGATGTTCCGGAGGATGGGACCGAAGTCCCGGCTGCCGGTCTTGAACATGTCCGCGGCGATGTTGAAAATGGGTTTCAAGAGGTAGGTGCCGATGACGCCGGAAAGGCTGTTGACCAGCAGCAGCAAGGCCACCACCACGAGCTTGCCGATGTGGGGGCGGAGATAGCCGAAGAGCCGGGCGAAGGTCTTGCCAACATTCTTGGGCTTAGCGAAACCTTTTGCCATGTTACGCCACCTCCTTCTGGGTCTGGGATTCGTAGACCTCCTGGTAGATGGGGTTGCGTCGGAGCAGCTCCTCGTGGGTGCCTACGTCGTTGATCCGGCCCTCATCCAGGACCACGATCCTGTCCGCGTCCATGACGGAGTTGAGCCGCTGGGCGATGATGATCTTGGTGGTGGTGGGACAGACGGTGCGGAACGCCTCCCGGATGGCCTGGTCCGTGGCGGTGTCCACGGCGCTGGTGGAGTCGTCCATGATGAGTATCTTGGGATTCTTCAGCAGGGCCCGGGCGATGCACAGCCGCTGCTTCTGGCCGCCGGACACGTTGACGCCGCCCTGGCCGAGATCCGTATCGTAGCCCTTGGGGAAGGACATGATGAAGTCGTGGGCGCAGGCCACCCTGCAGGCCACTTCGATCTCCTCGTCCGTGGCGTTGGGGTCGCCCCACTTCAGATTCTCCCGGATGGTGCCGGAGAACAGCACGTTCTTCTGGAGCACCATGCCGATGGCCCCCCGGAGGACGTCGGTGGAGTATTCCTTCACGTCCACGCCGCCCACCTTCACGGCCCCCGCGGTGGCCTCGTAGAGCCGGGGGATCAGCTGGACCAGGCTGGTCTTGCCGCTGCCGGAGCCACCGATGACGCCGATGACCTCGCCGCTTTGGATATGCAGGTCGATGTCGGCGAGGGTGGGGTTCTCGTCGGTGCCGGTATAGGAGAAGTCCACGTGATCAAAGTCGATGGAGCCGTCCTTCACCTCGACGGTGCTGGACCGGTTCTCGTCGATGTCCGGCACCTCGTCCAGCACCTCCACCAGGCGCTTGGCCGACGCGGAGGACATGATGAGCATCATGAAGTACATGCTGAGCATCATGAGGGAGATCAGGATGGAGCTGATGTAGGAAATGAAGCTGATGAGCTCGCCGGAGGACATCTGCCCCGTGGCCACGTGGCTGCTGCCGATGCCCACCACCGCCAGGATGCAGGCGTACATGGTCAGGGTCATGAGGGGCCCGTTCAGGATCAGGATCTTCTCCGCGCTGAACTGGGCGTCCCGCACGTCCCGGGCGCTCTTCTGGAACTTCTCGGTCTCGTAGTCCCCCCGGACGAAGGCCTTCACCACCCGGATGGCGATCAGGTTCTCCTGGGTGGAGCCATTCATGTCGTCGTACCGATGGAGCATGGCCATGAACCGGGGATGGGCCCTGGTGCCGATGAGGACGAGGCACCCAGCCAGGACCGGCAGCGCGCACAGCAGCACCAGGGACAGCCGCCGGGAGATGCGGATGGCCATGAAGGTGGCCAGGATCAGCTGGGCCGGGGACCGCATGGCCATGCGGATGGTCATCTGGAAGGACTGCTGCACGTTGGTGATGTCGTTGGTCATGCGGGTGATCAGGGACGGCGTGGTGAACTTGTCCGTGTTCTTGAAGGAGAAATCCTCCACCGCCCCGAAGACCGCGTTCTGCAGGTTCATGGCAAAGCCCGTGGAGGACCGGGCACCGAAGATGACGCCCAGCATGCCCAGGGCCATGGCGCCGATGGTCAGCAGGATCATGACGGCCCCCATGCGGTACACGTAGGACGTGTCCCCCAGGCTGATGCCGTTGTCGATGAGCAGGGCCATGTATCGGGGGATCAGCACCTCGAAGACCACCTCGCCGATCATGCAGATAATGGTCAGGAAGGCCGGGTACTTATACTTCCCCACGAAGCCCAGCAGCCGTTTGATGGTATACTTCATTTCTTCTCCTTCCGTTTGTCCGCTTCCAAAAGGGAGCCGAAGACCTGATTGGGCTCCAGGTCCCGGCCGCCCAGGTTGTCCATCATCTGATCCAGCACCCGATCGAAGGTGGCTAAATCGCCCTCCTCGATGTGGGCGAAGGCCCGGGCGTTGACCCTATCCAGCATGGCCCGCTTCTCCCGGGTCAGGGCCTCCCCCGCCTCCGTCACATACAGCTGGTTCTTCCGCCGGTTCACCGGGTCCACCCGCCGCTCGATGAGCCCCTCCTTTTCCAGCCGCTTGCAGCTCGTCGCCACGGAAGCCGCTGAAATATAGAGGAAATCGGCGATCTCCCCCTGGGTGCAGCCCGGGTGCTCCAGCACGTAGGCCATGAGGGGCACGGGGATCAGTTTCTGATTGAGCCGCTCCCGCTCCCGGTTCAGGGCCGTGCGCCGGAGGGCGTACACCAGGGCCATCTTTTTGGACAGCTCCTCGATTTGCATAAACGTTTCCTTTCTGCATAAAAGTAAATAGTTAACTGTTAATCAGTTAACTATTATAGTCCTACATATCGGTTTGTCAATGGGTATTTTTCTCTATTCCTCCAAAAGGCTGTGCAGGATGCGTTTGCGGTCGGAGAGGAAAAGGCTGGTGATCTGGTAGCTGTCCGTGTCCTCGTAGGAGACGGGATGGATGGGCCCGTCGTCGAAGGAGAGGATGGCGGCGTCGGGGATCCCCAGCAGGATGGGCGAATGGGTGACGAGGAAAAACTGGGCCCCGGCCCGGGCGCAGACGTATATCTCCCGCAGAAGGGTCAGCTGCCGCTGAGGGGACAGGGCCGCCTCGGGCTCGTCCAGCAGATAGACCCCGCCGGGCCGAAAGTTGTTCTGAGCCGTGACGAGAAAACTCTCCCCGTGGGATTTCTTATGGAGATTCTGAGGCACGCCCCCGGGGCCGCGGCTGTACTCGTCCTCCGCCGTGGCCACGTTGTAAAAGCTCTCCGCCCGCAAAAAGTAGCCCCACCGGGCCTTCTTCGGGCCCTTGACCAGGCGCATATGCTGATTCAGCTCGGAGTGGGAATCGAAGGTGGAAAAGGAATAATTCCTGGTGCCGCCCTCGGGATTGAAGCCATAGCTCACGGCCATGGCCTCCAGGAGGGTGGATTTGCCGCTGCCGTTCTCCCCCACGAAGCAGGTGACGGGCTTTTCAAAATCCACCCGATCCACCCCGGCGACGGCCGGGATATTCCAGAGGTAGCTGTCCTTCCTTACCCCGTCCCAGTCCATGCAGGCGGCGCGGATAAACAGATCGCTCATGGTTCCAGACGGCCCTTGATCTTCCAGAGCTTGTCTTCGGCGATGAGGACCTTGATACGGGTGCCGGTCTCTTCGTGGACTTCCTCCAGGATGTTGCCCGCGGCGCGGAGGGCCTGCATGGCGTCGTATTTATCGTAGGGGACGAACAGCTCCATGAGCCGCTGGCCCTTATTCAAAGCTTCCTCGGCCTTGGCAAGAAGCTCGTCCAGGCCCTGGCCCGTGAGGGCGCTGATGTGGACGAAGTTGCCCCGATGGGCGGGCAGGGCCCCCTCCTTGTCTACCTTGTTATATACGTCGATACGGGGCGTGTTCCCGGCCCCCAGGGAGGTGAGGACCTCCCCCACCACCTGCATCTGGACCTCGTAGTGGGGGCAGCTGCTGTCGATGACGTGGAGGATAAGATCCGCGTCCCGGACCTCCTCCAACGTGGAGCGGAAGGCTTCGATCAGGTCCGTGGGGAGTTTGTTGATGAAGCCTACGGTGTCGGAGAGGATGCAGGCTGTGCCCTGGGGCAAGGTGATCTGGCGAACCACCGGGTCCAAGGTGGCGAAGAGCTTGTCCTCGGCGAGAACGGAGGCGTTGGTGAGGGCGTTGAGCAGCGTGCTCTTGCCCGCGTTGGTGTAGCCCACCAGGGCGATGAGGGGCACGCCGGTCCTCTTTCGGGCGGTGCGGCGCAACGAGCGCTGGCCCTCCACCTCCTTCAACTCCTCCTTCAATTCGTAGATGCGGCGGCGGATCCGGCGGCGGTCGATCTCCAGCTTCTTTTCGCCGGGTCCCCTTGCGCCAACGCCCGCGCCCTGACGGGAGAGAGCGAGGCCCGTGCCGAGCAACCTTGGTAAGCGATATTGGAGCTGAGCGAGCTCCACCTGCAGCCGCCCCTCCCGGCTGGTGGCCCGGGTGGCGAAGATGTCCAAAATGAGCATGGTCCGGTCGATGACCGGGGTGCAGAGGATGTCCTCCAGGTTCCGGATCTGGATGGCGGAGAGCTCGTCGTCGAAGATGAACAGGTCCGCCTCCGTGGCGCTGGCCAGCAGCCGCAGCTCGTCCGCCTTGCCAGAGCCGATGTAGGTGGCGCTGTCGATGGACCGCTTCTTCTGGCTCTCCCGGCGGATCACGTCCACGCCAGCGGTCCTGGCCAGCTCCTCCAGCTCGGACAGGGTGTCGTAGCCCTCGTTGTTCTCGATGCCCACCAGGATGGCCCGTTCAGGCTTGGTCCCGGCCACGTCCACGGCGGGAGCTTTCAGCCGCTGGTCCGCCTCCAGGATGGCGTCCAGCAGGCCCCGCTGAGGGAGCCGGTCGTAGCGCATGGGGCCGTAGATGAGGGGCTTTCGCTCCTCGTCCACCACCTCGCCCACGAAGGCCGCGTAGAAGCTGGTAGGGCTCCCGTCCTTCACGCCGATGGCGCACATGGCGTCCAGGCGCATGGCATTGAGGGTGCCCAAGTCCACGTCGGAAAGATACCCGCTGCCGTTGGGATGGGTGTGGATGCAGCGGACGCCGCAGAGCCGATCGATGTTCCGGACCAGGCGCATCTCGGGCATGGACACGGTGCGGTCGTCGCCGACGGACACGTCCTTGATGAGGCCCGCCCGGGAGATGTACACGCTGATCTCCCGGTTGATCCGGCCTGTGAAGGCGCACAGGGCTTCCAGCAGCTCCCGGGAGGCGAAGGTGCCCGCGGGCTGGTCCATGTCGTAGAGGGTCTTCATTTCGTCCAGCAGCACGTCGCGGATGCCGCTGATATTTCCGTTGATCTTCTGTTCCATGGGAGAAAGTATACCATGGGCCGGGGGGATTGTAAACGAAAACCGGTTGTCTATTTCCCGAAACCTGCTATAATATAGGTAGCAATTTTTTGGAGGGTTATATGATGAAGAAAGATATCCAGGCGTTGATGGACTTTTTGACCAGGTCCGTGTCCCCCTACCACGGGGTGGCGGAGGTGCTGCGCATACTGAAGGAGGAGGGCTTCGAGGAGCTGCCCCTCACCGGCGACTGGCAGCTGGTCCCCGGCGGCAAGTACCGGATCGACTGCCGTGGCACCATGGCCGTGGCCTTCACCGTGGGCGAGAGCTTCGCGCCCCAGGACGGGTTCCGGGTGGCGGCCAACCATATGGACTGGCCCTGCTTCTACATCAAGCCGGACCCGGAGCAGGTGGCGGCAGGGTGCCTCAAGCTGAGTGTGGAGCCCTACGGCGGCCTCATCCACAGCACCTGGATGGATCGGCCCCTGTCCTGCGCGGGCCTCGTGACCTTGAAAGGCGAAACGGCCATGGCGCCGGAGCGGCGGCTGTTCGACTTCGGCCGGCCCCTGTTCACCATCCCGAACCTGGCCATCCACATGAACCGGGAGGTCAACAAGGGCGTGGCGTTGGACCCCGCCAAGGACCTGCTGCCCCTCGCCGCCACCGTGGAGAAGGAGTTCAACAAGAACGGCTTCTTCCTCGGGAAGGTGGCCGAGGCCATGGGCGTGGCTGTGGAGGACATCCTGTCCTTCGACCTGGTGCTCTACAACGCCGAAGCGCCCCAGCTGGTGGGCTTTGACGGGGAGCTCCTCTCCGCGCCTCGGCTCGACAATCTGACCTCCGCCTTCGCCTGCCTCGCGGGCATCACCGGCCCCCAGCGAAAGGCAGGCGTGAACATCGCCGCCTTCTTCGACAACGAGGAGGTGGGCAGCCGCACCAAGACCGGCGCCGACAGCGACACGTTGACCTTCATCACCGAGAAGATCGCCTGGGCCCTGGGCCTCGATCGGGCTGGGTATCTGAACGCCCTGCTCTCCGGGTTCCTGCTGAGCTGCGACGTAGCCCACGCCCTGCACCCCAACAAGATGGAGATGTACGACAACGGGGTCTGCGCCCTCTTGAACAGGGGCGTCACCGTCAAGATGAACTACGCCCAGAAGTACGCCACGGACGCCGTGGGCGTGGGCATCGTGGAGGGCCTCTGCAAGGCCAAGGGCATCCCCTTCCAGCAGTTCATGAACAAGGCAGGCAGCGCCGGCGGCGGCACCCTGGGCAAGTTCACGGCCACCAACCTTTCCATGCGGTCCGCGGACATCGGCGTGCCGATCCTCGCCATGCACTCCAGCCGGGAGCTCATGGGCGCCAAGGACCAGCAGACCATGAACGACCTGGTCAGCGCCTTCTTCGCGGAAGCGTGAGTATGGACCAGCAGCGGTTCGTGGACAACCTGAAGCGCCGGGGGTACGAGGTCACTGTCTTCGACACGGGGGCCCAGGCCGCGGCGTACCTGAACGAGGCCATCGACGGGAGGACCGTGGGGTTCGGGGATTCGGAGACCATGCTGTCCATGGGGCTCTACGACCTGCTCTCCACCCACAACCGATGCTTCGATCCCATGCACCGGCCTGAGGGCGAGGCCTTTCGGGAGACCGCCCGGAAGACGCTGCTGACGGACGTGTTCTTGACCTCCCTCAACGCCATGAGCGAGACCGGGGAGCTGGTGAACATCGACGGCACGGGGAACCGGGTGGCCGGGTCCCTGTTCGGCCATGAAAAGGTGTACTTCGTGGTGAGCCTCTCTAAGCTCTGCCCCACTCTGGACGACGCCATCTTCCGGGCCCGGAACGTGGCTGCGCCCAAGAACGCCGCCCGGCATGGGTTCGCGAACCCCTGTGTCCTCAAGGGCGATCGGTGCTACGACTGCTCCGCCCGTGACCGCATCTGCAACGCCCTGGTGGTCCACTATCGGAAGATGCGGGGGATCGAGATGGAAGTGGTGCTGATACGGGAGGCGCTGGGGTTATGACCTTTGTTCTGCACCTTTTTTCTCTTCAGTGAAGAAAAAAAAGGTGCCCAAAAAAGAGAAGCACAAGAAAAAAGTATGGCTATCGTTGGGATGCCATACTCTTTCTTTGTGTTTTTATTCTGCCGGGTAGGCCACCAGGGAGGAGGCTTCCAGCACGTTGCGGATGGGGATGAGGCGAAGGCCCGGCAGGTCCCCTCGGACCCCCTCGGGCACAAGGACGCTGGTGTAGCCCAGGCGCAAACACTCCTTCAGGCGGGCGTTCATCTGGCCCACAGGCCGCACATCGCCGGTGAGGCCCACCTCGCCGATGGCCGCCGTGTGGGGCGGCACGGGCTTGTCATAACAGGCGGAGGCCACCGCCAGCACCGCCGCCAGGTCCGCCCCCCGATCCTGGAGCCGCAGGCTCCCCGCCACGCTGAGGTAGGCGTCCTTGTCCGACAGCCGGAGGCCCGCCCGGCGCTCCAGGACAGCGAGGAGCATGTTGAACCTCGGCACGTCCATGCCCACGGCGGTCCGCCGGGGGGACCCGTACACCGAGGGGCACAGCAAGGCCTGGACCTCCGCCAGCAGCGGTCTCGACCCCTCCAGCACGCAGCCCACCGCGCAGCCCGGAGCCGTCCGGGCCGCGGACAGAAACAGGCCGCTGGGGTCCGGCACGGGCGCCATGCCCTTGTCCGTCATCTCGAAGACCCCCAGCTCGTTGGTGGAGCCGAACCGGTTCTTTTCGGACCGCAGGAGCCTGAGCCCCTCCTGCCGGTCCCCTTCGAAGTAGAGCACCGTGTCCACGATGTGTTCCAGCACCTTGGGCCCGGCCAGGGCTCCCTCCTTGGTCACGTGGCCCACCAGGAACACGGGCGTGCCGCTTTCCTTGGCGTAGCGGGTGAACTTGGCCGCGGAGCCCCGGATCTGGGTGACGCTGCCCGGGGACGAGGGGGCATCCTCGGTGAACATGGTCTGGATGGAGTCCACGACGAGGAAGGATACCTTCCGGCTCTCCGCCTCCGCCAGGATGGATTCCACGGAATTCTCGCACAGCAACAGCACCTCGCCCCCAAGGCCCAGCCGGTCCGCCCGGAGGCGGATCTGGTGGCGGCTCTCCTCCCCGGAGGCGTAGAGCACAGGCCCTACTTGGGAGAGGTGGTCGGCGCACTGCAGCAGGAGGGTGGACTTGCCGATGCCGGGGCTGCCGCCGATGAGCACGGTCATGCCCGAGGTAAGGCCGCCGCCCAGCACCCGATCGAGCTCGCCTATGCCCGTAGAGGTGCGCTGCCCCGCCTGGGCGGACACCTCCTTGAGGGCCACAGCCTTGCTGGGGGCAGCGGGGGCTTTCAGACTCACCCTCTCCTCCTCCACGATGGTGTTCCAGCTGCCGCACTGGGGGCAGCGGCCCAGCCAGCGGGGGGTCTCGTAGCCGCACTCCCCGCAGACGAAAACGCTCTTTTGCTTCATGGCTCCTCCGCTTCTACAAGGTCCGCCGAAAAATCGTTCAGGTGCATATACTCGATGATGTCCCGGTCCCGCCAGGTCACGTCCATCCAGATGGCAAAGTCGCCCCCGCCCCCCAGGAACATGGCGCTTTCGCTGGGCCGGGTCAGGTTGAAGGTGGCCCCGTCGTCCAGGAAGTAGACGTAGACTCGGTCCAGCGTGCCGTAAACCAGGGCCCCGTCCGCCAGGGCGAAGTCCGCCACGCCCTGGGCCGCGGTCACCAACTGGCCCCGCTCGTCCACATAGACCAGGGCGCTGTCCTCCCCGTGGAAGCCGGTCAAGAAGGCGGTGATCCGCCCGTCGGTCTTGGGGTCGTGGACGGTGCTGCCGAAGTGGTCCACCCGGCTTTCGCCAGAAGCGAGGTCCATGGTCTTCAGTGAGCCGGAGCCGGTGACGTACACCAGCTTCCCACCCCCCGCTGACACGGCGGAGACGCCCGCGTCCGTGTTCTCGAAGATCTCCAGGGTGACGCTTTCGCCGGTCTTGAGATCGCAGCCGAAGAGCTTGTCCCGGCTGGTGCCCGTGCGCTCGATCCAGAAGACGGTGTCCTCCCACAGGGCCAGGGCGGGCAGGCCCAGGTGGACGGTCTTCAAAATGCGGTCCTCCCCCGTCCTCCGGTCATAGACCCGCAGCTGGCCGCCGCCGGAGGAGAGGGCGTCCAGATACACGATCCACTTATCGTTCATCTGGGGATGGCGGATGGATTTATAGGAGATGGCCAGCTTCTGATAGGTGGCGTGGTCGGTCCGGGCGTCGTAGAGGATGGCCCGGGTGAAGGCGGCGGTGCCATCGGGGGTGTAGTTGCCCACCACGAAGAGGATGGTATCGCCCCACACGGTGAAGTCCCCGGCGTACTGGTATTCGGGGATCAATATCTCGTGCTGGACCCGGGATAGGTCCACGCCATAGATGGTGCGCTCGGTGCCGGGCACGGGCGTGGGGCTGGGCACGGGCGTGGGCGCCGGGGACGGGCTGGGCACGGGGGTGCCGAAGCCCAGGCAGCTCAAGTCCGCCGGATGGTCCGGCACGTCCTTCAGCACGGGCCAGCCAAAGCGCACAAAGGCGTAGAGGCCGCCCCCCAGCAGCAGGAGCGTCAACAGCGCCTGGAGCACGGGGCCCAGGCGGGTGCCTCTCAGGGGCAGGGGCCGCCAGCGCTTCTTCGGTTGTTTCTCCCGTTTGTTCATATAAAGATATTGTACCCTTTTCTTCGGTGGAGGTCAACAGCCAGCGCGCGGTTTCCTCTCCCGTCGAATCTTTTGGAAAATGCAGGAAAAGTTGCGGATTGGTGGTTGCCACCTTGCGGCTGACGTGGTATACTACACGTGTTTCCACGAAATTTCATATTCTGTCAGGGAGGGATCTATGTTCAGCGGATCAGGCATCATCCGAATCTATGCCGGCCAGGCCGGTCGTCCCTTTGCCAAGCGCATGTGCGCCTACCTGGGGGCCCAGCTGGGCGACTCTGAAACCATCATGTTCTCCGAGGGCAACCTATTCGTGCGCGTCAACGAGTCCATCCGGGACAAGGACGTGTTCCTGGTCCAGCCCATCGCCCGCCATCCCAACGACGAATTCACGGAGCTGCTGTTCTGGATCGACGCCTTCAAGCGCTCCTCCGCCAACTCCGTCACCGCCATCATCCCCTACTTCTCCTACGCCAAGGGCGACAAAATGGACGAGCCCCGGGTGTCCATCCGGGCCCGGGTCTGCGCGGACTGCATCGAGGCCGCGGGCGTGGATAGGGTCATCTTCATGGACCTGCACGCCGCCCAGATCCAGGGCTTCTTCAAGAAGCCGGTGGACCATCTGCGGGCCGAGCCCCTGCTCACGGAGTACGTGAAGCGGTCGGGCATCGTGGACGAAAACCTGGTGGTGGTCTCCCCCGACGCCGGCTCCGCCAAGCGGTCCCGTGACTTCGCCAAGCAGATCGGCTGCCCCGTGGCCATCGGCGACAAGACCCGCACCGACCACAGCGAGAACGCCAAGGTCCTGGAGGTCATCGGCGACGTGGAGGGCAAGAACTGCCTGGTGGTGGACGACTTCTCCATCTCCGGCGGCACCATGGTGGACATCGCCAGGGGCCTGAAGGAGAAGGGCGCCAACCGGATCTTCGGCGCCCTGTCCCACAACTGCATGAACGAGAAGGCCCTCTCCCGCTTTGACGAAAGCCCCTACGAGTTCATCGTCACCACGGACACGGTGGAGTGCCCCGAGGCCCGCAAGCATCCCAAGATCAAGATCATCTCCGCCGCGCCCATGTTCGCCCAGGCCGTGAAGATCATCCACGACAAGGCCCCCATGAGCACCCTCTTCGACCAGCGCATCAGCAAGCGCATGCTGGACATGAGCTTCGCAGAGCAGCTGACGCTGCTGGGAGATTGAGCCATCGCCGTGCAAGCGCCCCTGCGGGGGCGCTTTTGTTGTGCATAAAGTTATGAATATGCAAAGAAATGTATGAATTTACATTGGGGTTTTCGGTTGAATTCCTGTGAAAAAGTTGATATGATACTTGCATGAAACGGTTCCTGTCCATTCTCATAGGGATGATGCTGCTTGCAGGCTGCGGCAAGGCTGCCGCACCGGCGGTGGAAGCTGCGCCCACGGCGGCGGTCACGGCCTCGCCCGCGGCGGCGACGGCGGCGCCCACGGCTCAGGCGGAGCAGAAGATCAGCATCGGCGCGATCACGACGCCCACGGCCACGCCGCCGGCTACGCCCACCCCTTCCCCCACCCCGGAGCCGACGCCCACCCCCGCGCCTGCGCCCACCCCCTTCTCCCTGGTGGTGATCCCGGACACCCAGTCCCTGGCCTATAACGGCAACAAGCGGGGCGCGCCGGCCTTCTCTCAGCTGCGGGATTGGATCGAGGCTCACCGGACGGACGACAACATCTTGGGCGTCCTCCACACCGGCGACATCACGGACAACGGGTTCAAGGACTGGCAATGGGACAACACGGCCCCTCTGCTGGAGGCGATCCACGACGATCTGTTCTTCCTGCCCGTGGCGGGGAACCACGACATCGGCACCGAGGCCAAGAACTATAGCGCCTATCTCAAGCAGCCCTTTTTGAACGACTATCCCGAGGAACAGAAGTTCGAGGGCGGGAAGATGCTCTATCGGGTCCTGTCCGCCGGGGGCGAGGACATCCTGCTGTTGGGGGCCGGGTGGGAAGCCTACCTGTCCGCCGCCGCCCAGCGCTGGATCGACCGGGTCTTCGCCGATCACGAGGGCATGCCCTGCATCCTCGTCACCCATGGTTTTCTGCTCAGCAGCGGCTCCTACATCCCCGGCGTGGAGCAGCTGATTGCCAAGCATCCCGCCATCCGGCTGGTCATCTGCGGCCACGCCCGGGACTACCAGACCCGCGTCTTCTCCTATGACGACGACGGGGACGGGACTACGGACCGGGACGTGAACGTGCTCATGCTGAACATGCAGGGCAAGGCCAGCTACGCCTTCCGGCTGCTGACCCTGGACCCCGTCACCCACGACGTGACCGTGAAGACGTTGCTGCTGGACGGGTCGCTGGCCGCCGATATCCCCGGCGCGGGGCCCATCAGCTTCGTCCTGAACAACGCCTACTGACAATTGCCCCGGTTGGGGAGAAAGCGACCTGTATGAAGAAGATTTCGTTCCTCCTGATCCCGCTGCTCCTGGCGGTGGGCTGCGCCGGGAAACCGGCCGCGCCCGTGACGGAGGCCGCGCCCACGGCGGCGGCCACGGCCAAGGCGGCTCAGCAGATCAGCATCGGCGTGGCGGCCACCGCCGTTCCCACGCCCACGGACACGCCGGCGCCTACGCCGGAGCCCACGGCGACCCCGGAGCCGACGGCCACGCCCACGCCCACGCCGGAACCCACGCCCACGCCCCAGCCGCTGCTGTTCACCCCGTCGGAGGAGATGCCCCTGCCCACCATGGGCACCCAGATCCAGCGAGGCCAGTACTTCTGGATCGACGGCACCGTCAGCGCCTCTCAGCCCATCGTCCTGGTGCGAGGGGAGATCGTCAACGGGAAGGGCAGCCTGATCCAGGAGGGGGAACAGCGGTTCAGCCCGGACGAGAACGTGCTTTCCTGCCGGCTGCTGGACGAGACCTTCTCCAAGGACATCGACTGCGTGGCGGAGCAGCTGCAGTTCCATAAGCTTTCCTACGGGGCCTACACCCTGCGCATCCTGGGACAGGACGTGACGGGCGAGGTGGAGACCCTGGCCGAGACCAAGTTCCAGGTGACCAACGAGGGCTGGATACAGCTGCAGCCCAACAATTTCCGGCTCAACTACACCTCCGCCCTTCGCTTCTTTGGGTCGCCGGAGCGGTTCATGTTCAAGTTCAAGCTCCAAAGCGGCTCCCACCGGATCACCGTGGACCCCGCCTGGGAAAAGCAGTACGTGGCCAGCGCCAAATGCCTCAACGGCAAGAAGTGGACCTGCCATGTGGACGCCGTCCCCTACTTCGAGAAGGCCTGCCGGTACATGGAGGACACCTACATCCACCTGACCGGCGACAATCTGGACACGGGGGCCGTGCGCCTCAGCGATCTGGTGGCCAAGATGAACGGGACCATGGTCCGGCGGTTCACCAACTCCGGCAACTTCATCAGCCACCACTCCTTCGGCACCGCGGTGGACATCAACGCCAACTTCCCCAGCAACAAGGACAACGGCACCAACCGGGAGCGGATCTATGCCGAGGTCCAGAAGGTGACCTACAACGGCATCGTCACCATCAAGGGCAAGCAGTGCTACGACTTCACCTACACCGGCACCGTCCGGGGCGGCGGGGTACGGAACATCCCGGAGCCTTTGACCAACTATTTCCTCTACGAGCTGGCGTTCTTCCGGGCCGGGTTCTCCTGGGGCGTGTACTACCCCCACAAGTCCGACGCCATGCATTTCACCCTGTCCGAGCTGTCGCCGGAGCTGTTCACCGACGGGCCCTACGCCATGCGGAAGGTGTTTTCGTACATCGAAGATCAGGCAGAGGCCCCCGATCCCGCCTGACGGGGCCTGTCCTTCGTTCCCCCCGGTTTATCAACCGATGCAAATAAGAATGTGAAAAGGAGCAACTGCCCAACATGGAATCCCCCATCAGCGTTCGTTCCGAAGTCGGAAAGCTCAAGACCGTGCTGCTGCACCGCCCCGGTGTGGAGCTGGAAAACCTGATGCCCGACTACCTGTCCCATCAGCTCTTCGACGACATCCCCTACCTGGTCTACGCCCAGCAGGAGCACGACACCTTCGCCTGCATCCTCCGCCAGTGCGGCGTGAACGTGGTGTATCTCAAGGACCTGCTGTGCGAAGCCGTGAACCGGGGCGGCGTCCGGGAGGAGCTGGTGAACGACTACGTGCGGGAGGCCCACCTCTACGGCTCCTACATGCAGGAGGCTGTGAAGGAGTATCTGCTGGCCCTGCCCACGGACAAGCTGTTCGACGCCATGGCCGGCGGCGTGCGCAAGAGCCAGATCCCCAAGCTCACCAAGTACCACCTGGTGGACTACGCCCAGGAGGACTTCCCCTTCTATGCCGAGTCCATGCCCAACCTGTACTTTACCCGGGACCCCTTCGCGTGCCTCGGCAACGGGGTCATCA
>ONNZ01000022.1 GCA_900319345.1 uncultured Eubacteriales bacterium | reverse complement strand
TGAGCCTTCTTGTGGTTGGCGGCATTCTTATGGATGACGCCCTTGGCAGCTGCCTTATCGACGGTGCTCACGGCTTTGAGATAAGCGGCCTCGGCGGCTTCCTTATCCTCACCCTGGAGCGCTTCGTCATAGCGACGCAGAGCGGTCTTCAAAGCGGACTTATCCTCGCGGTTGCGAAGATTCTCCTTCTTATTGGTGCCTGCACGCTTGATAGCAGATTTGATGTTTGCCACAGCATTTACCCCCCTATAGATATTGTCCATTACACGAACTACGCTATTATACATAAAGACTTTCAAAAATGCAAGCCCTAATTTTATCTTTTTTTCAGGACTTTTCTCCTTGTGCTTTGGGGAAGGGTGGGGTATAGTGTTTTCTATAAATATATATGAGAAAGGACACCGCCATGCAGCCCATCGAGCAAAAGGACATCCTGACCTACAAGTATCTTTCGGACCCCCGGTACAACCCTTCCCGCACCCGGGCGGCCTTCGTGGTCTCCACGGCAAACGAGGCGGAGAATAGCTACGAGTCCCGTCTGTGGCTCTACGAAAACGGTGCCGTGAAACAGCTCACCGATCTTGGCAAGGAGCGGGGGTATCGGTGGCTGGACGACGATCGGATCATCTTTCCCGCCGTCCGGTCCGCCGCGGAGAAGAAGCGGGCGGAAAGTAAGGAGCCCTTCTCTTCCTATTACGTGCTGGATCTGAGGGGCGGGGAAGCGCTGCCCTTCTTCACGGTGCCCTTCGCCGTCCAGGACCTGATGGTTTTGGATGGGAAGAGGTTCCTGGCCGTGGGCGGATTCGACAAGGCCCATCCGGACCTCTACGCCGCGGACGAGGAGGCGCGCAAGCAGTTTCTGAAGGAGAAGGAGGAGAACAAGGACTACGAAGTCTTCGACGAGCTCCCCTTCTGGAGCAACGGGACAGGGGTCGTCAACGGCCAGCGTCGGCGACTGTTCCTCATCACATTGGATCCCCTGACCGTCACGCCCATCTCCGGCCCCACGGAGGACATGGGCGGCTTCGCGGTCCTCCACGACGAGGTCTTCTATGCGGTCCAGGAACGGGGCCCCAAGATGCTCCTCAAGACGTTTACCCTGAAAGCCAGAGACCTGAGGACCGGGGAGACTCGTGATCTGTTCCACACGGATTCCTTCATGCTCTCCACGCTAAAGACCGTGGGGGAGCGGCTCCTCCTTTTCGGCGGCGAGGGGAAGCGCTACGGCCTCAACGAGAACGACTACGTCTACGAGATCGACCCCGCCTCCGGCCAGCGCAGGCTCCTCAACGCGGCGGAATACAGCCTCTACAACAGCGTGGGCAGCGACGTGCGCCTGGGCGGCGGCCGGGAGCAGGTGCCCTTCGGGGACAGCCTCTACCATCTGACCACCCGGGGCGGCGACTCCGTCCTCTACCGCATTGACATGGACGGCACGGACACCCCCGTCTTCACCAAGGCCGGGGCCATGGACTGCTTCGACGTGACCGACGGCAAGGCCCTCTGCGTGGGCCTCTACGACATGCGGCCCCAGGAGCTGTATCTATGCGGCTTTGAAACCGGCGAAGCCCGGCGGCTCACCGACTTCAACAACCTCGACGACAAATACGTGGCCCAGCCGGAGCCCTTGAACGTGGAGAGCGAGGGGATCGCCGTCCACGGCTGGGTGCTGAAGCCCTTCGGGTACGACCCCGCCAAGCGCTATCCCGCCGTCTTCGACATCCACGGCGGCCCCAAGACCGTCTACGGCCCCGTGTTCTATCACGAGATGCAGTACTGGGCGGGGAAGGGCTACTTCGTCTTCTTCTGCAACCCCAAGGGCAGTGACGGCGACGACAACGCCTTCGCGGACATCCGGGGCGGCTACGGCGACGTGGACTATAAGAACCTGATGGCCTTCGCGGACGCGGTGCTGGCGTCCTATCCCGCCATCGACCCCAAGCGGGTATGCGAGACCGGCGGCAGCTACGGCGGCTTCATGACCAACTGGATCATCGGCCATACGGACCGGTTCTGCGCCTGCGCCTCCCAGCGGTCCATCTCCAACTGGCTCAGCTTCTGCGGCGTGTCCGACATCGGCAACTACTTCGCTCCCGACCAGACCGCCGGGGACCTCTATGACGATCCCGCCACCCTCTGGGCCCAGTCGCCCCTGAAGTACGCCAAGAACGTGAAGACGCCCACCCTGTTCATCCACTCCGACGAGGACTACCGCTGCCCCCTGGAGCAGGGCCTGCAGATGTACTCCGTCCTCGTGGACCGGGGCGTCCCGGCCCGGCTCTGCCTCTTCCACGGGGAGAACCACGAGCTCAGCCGTTCCGGCAAGCCCCTCCACCGCCTCCGCCGCCTGAAGGAGATCACGGACTGGTTCGACCAATACAGCGGGGAGAAGGATTGACCCATGGTCATCTTGATCACCGGTGCAAGCCACACGGGGAAGACCTTGCTGGCCCAGCGGATGCTGGAACGGTACGGGTATCCCTATCTATCCATGGACCATCTGAAGATGGGCCTGATCCGCAGCGGGCAGACGAGGCTCACGCCCGAGGACGACGAGGCGCTGACGGCGTACCTCTGGCCCATCGTGCGGGAGATGGTCAAGACCGCCATCGAGAATCGGCAGAACCTGATCGTGGAGGGCTGCTATGTGCCCTATGATTGGCGGCAGGACTTCCCGGACGACTACCTCGCCCATATCCGCTTCCGCTGCCTCGCCATGACGGACGCCTTTATCGACGGCCATTTCGACGAGATCCGGGCTCACGGATCGGATATAGAAAGCCGCCTGGACGATTCCTTTTGCACCGCGGTCCACCTGAAGGCGGAGAACCGCAAGTACGCGGAAGGTTTCCGGGCGGCGGGGGAGGAGATCGCCTGGATAGAGGGGGATTATCTCAAAACCATAGAGACGCTACTGAATTGATCGTGAGGAGGGCGACACCCTCCTTTTTGATTTCACAATGATGTTTCATTTCCAGGCATAGCCGTTGCTTGACAGGGATAAAATCGGTGATATAATAGGCTTCAGAAATTAGCACTCCGGTTAGTTGAGTGCTAAATATTCAACAGGAGGCAAGATAGAATGCAACTGAAACCTTTGATGGACCGGGTGGTCGTGAAGCAGGTGGAAACCGAGGAGGTCAGCAAGGGCGGCATCATCCTCACCAGCGCGGCGAAGGAGAAGCCCCAATTCGCGGAGGTCATCGCGGTGGGCCCCGGCGGCATGGTGGACGGCAAGGAAGTATCCATGCAGGTGAAGCCGGGCGACCGGGTGGTGTACAGCAAGTACGCCGGCACCGAAGTGAAGCTGGACAACGAGGAGTTCGTCATCCTCAAGCAGAACGACATCCTAGCTATCGTGAAATAAGGAGGAAATAAGCTATGGCAAAGCAGTTGAAATACGGCGAAGAAGCCCGCAAAGCATTGGAGAGCGGCCTCAATCAGCTGGCCGACACCGTGAAGATCACCCTGGGGCCCAAGGGCCGCAACGTGGTCCTGGAGAAGAAGTTCGGCGCGCCCCTCATCACCAACGACGGCGTGACCATCGCCAAGGAGATCGAGCTGGAGGACCCCTTTGAGAATATGGGCGCCCAGCTCGTGAAGGAAGTGGCCACCAAGACCAACGACGTGGCCGGCGACGGCACCACCACCGCCACCCTCCTGGCTCAGGCCATGGTCCACGAGGGCCTCCGCAACGTGGCCGCCGGCGCCAACCCCATGGGCATCCGCCGGGGCATCGAGGCCGCCGTCACCGAGGCGGTGGAAGGCCTGAAGGCCCACAGCAAGAAGGTGGAGACTAAGCAGGAGATCGCCCAGGTGGCCTCCATCTCCGCCAGCGACAAGCGGATCGGCGAGCTCATCGCCGACGCCATGGAGAAGGTGGGCAACGACGGCGTCATCACCGTGGAAGAGGGCAAGACCATGAAGACCGAGCTTTCCGTGGTGGAAGGCATGCAGTTCGACCGTGGCTACTGCTCCGCCTACATGGTCACCGACACCGACAAGATGGAAGCGGTTCTGGATGATCCTTACATCCTCATCACCGAGAAGAAGATCAGCAACATCCAGGACATCCTGCCCATCCTGGAGCCCATCGCCCAGAGCGGCAAGAAGCTCCTCATCATCGCTGAGGACGTGGAGGGCGACGCCCTCGCCAACCTGATCCTCAACAAGCTCCGGGGCGTGCTGAACTCCGTGGCCGTGAAGGCCCCCGGCTTCGGTGATCGCCGCAAGGCCATGCTGCAGGATATCGCCATCCTCACCGGCGGCCAGGTCATCTCCGACGAGCTGGGGATGGATCTGAAGGACACCACCATCGACATGCTGGGCACCGCCCGTCAGGTCAAGGTGAACAAGGAGAACACCGTCATTGTGGGCGGCGCCGGAGATCCCCAGGAGATCAAGAACCGGGTGAAGTCCATCAAGGCTCAGATCGAGGAGACCACTTCCGACTACGACAAGGAGAAGCTGCAGGAGCGCCTCGCGAAGCTGGCCGGCGGCGTAGCCCTCATCTCCGTGGGCGCTGCTACGGAAGTTGAGATGAAAGAAGCCAAGATGCGCATCGAGGACGCCCTCGCCGCCACCCGTGCGGCCGTGGAGGAGGGCATCGTGGCCGGCGGCGGCGTGGCGCTGCTGAACGTCACCAAGCAGGTGGAGGCCCTCAAGGCCCGCACCACCGGCGACGAGAAGACCGGCGTGGACATCGTGCTCCGGACCTTGGAGGCCCCCATGCGTCAGATCGCCAAGAACGCCGGCGAAGAGGGCTCCGTCATCGTGGAGAACATCAAGCGCAGCAAGAAGATCGGCTACGGCTTCGACGCCGCTGACAACACCTACGGCGACATGCTCCACAAGGGCATCATCGATCCCACCAAGGTGACCCGCTGCGCCCTGCAGAACGCCGCGTCCGTGGCGGCCATGGTCCTCACCACCGAGTCCCTTGTCTGCGACATCCCCAAGCCCGAGCCCGCGGCCCCCGCACCCGGCATGGGCGGCGGCGATATGTATTGATCTCATTGGCAGTTATGAAAGAGGAGCTTTTCCAGGCTCCTCTTTTTTTGCGGTTATTCACAGAACGTTTTCAAGGGACGGGGCGGTTGGTATTGAAATAAAACCGTGGAATGATGTATGATACTGTCACAAAAGTATGGGAGGAAGGGTATGAACCGCCGCAAGACCCGCCGCACGTTTCAACCGAGGTTCTTTTTGTTCCTGGCGCTGTCCGTAGCGCTGGTGGTGGGCATCGTGCTGCTTTCCTCTGCCGCCGTGGACTACTTCGAGGAGCGCAAGAAGCAGAGTGAGCTGGATTTGCCCGTCAACGCCAGCGCCTCCCCGGAGGTGGGCAGCCAGGACGGCACCTCGGGGCAGACCTCCGCCGTAGCCCGCAAGCAGCGGCTGAGCATGGACGCGAAGTATCCCGTCACCGGCAGCGAGAAGGACGGCCTGGAGTCCGCCGTCCGGGTGAACAACGAGGACAAGGTCCGGGACGCCGCGCCCCGGGAGATGGGGCTTTCCCTCATCAACAAGGACGCCTATACGGACATGACCGGCGTCATCACCTTCGGCAGCGGCCCCTATCGGGACAGCTTCGCCTTTGGCACGGCCACCGTCACCCTGAAGTCCATGCAGATCACCTGGCAGGCCATCGTGGGTAAGCTAGGGGAGTACGCCGGCACCTCCTGGACCGGCCAGCCCCTGCTGGTCAAGTGGAAGCCGGAGGTGCTGCCCACGTTGGGCGTCAGCGACGTATATAAGAACACGGAGGACTTCATCGAGGTCATCTATCCCTCCGCCGACGGCAACATCTACTTCTTCGACCTGCTCTCCGGCGGCCAGACCCGGCAGCCCATCCCCGTGGGCATCTCCCTCTTCGGCACCGCCTCCCTGGACCCGGAGGGGCGGCCCATGCTCTACGTAGGCGCGGGCCTCATGAAGAAGAACGCCCGGGGCACCGAGGTCAGCTACTATTACGCCATCAACCTGATCTCCAACAAGGTGGAGTACGAGTTCGGCGGCCGGGACTACTTCGCCTATCGGAACAAGTGGAACGCTTTCGATTCCAGCCCCCTCATCATCAACGACACTCTGATCCAGCCCAGCGAAGGCGGCGTCATCTACTTCGTCACCTTGCGGACCAAATATGACCCGGAGAAGGGCACCATCTCCATCACCCCCGGGGACCGGGTGAAGTATCGCTACACCGGCACCAACTACAACGCCAACGACAATGCGGGCAAGCGCTGGTACGGCTTCGAATCCTCGCCCGCCGTGTTCCGCAACTACCTGTTCATCACCGACAACGGCGGGCACCTCCAGTGCATCGACACCGACACCCTGAAGCTCCTCTACGCCGTGGACCTGGGGGGCGACACGGACGCTTCGCCGGTGCTGGAGGAGGACGGGGCGGCGGGGACCCTGTACGTTTACACCGCCAGCCAGACCAACATCCAGGCATCGGACCTGCCCGCGGGCTGGGGCTATGCCACCATGAAGAAGATCAACGCCCTCACGGGGCAGGTGGTCTGGTCCAAGGACCGCATCTCCTACGTGGGCAACGGGTCCTATAAGAGCGGCTGCCGAGCCACGCCCCACGTGGGCCGGGGGAACATCAGCAACCTTTTGATCTGCGCCTTCTCCGGGGCGGGCATCCCCGTGGTGGACGAATCGGGCGCGGTCAGCTCCTACACCTACGGCGGCCGGCTGGTGGCCTTCGACAAGGCCGACGGCACCGTGGTCTGGTCCATCGAGACCGACGGCAGCGCCGACTACGTGTCCTCGCCCCTTGTGGTCTATACGGACCGGGGGGACGGGTACCTCATCGCCTGCGATAGGTCCGGGAAAGTGAACCTGTACGACGCGGCCACCGGCGGCATGGCCCTTTGCTCCTCCTTGGATTTAGGTGGCCGGATCGACTCCACCCCCGCGGCCTTCGGCAACTACCTGGTGGTGGGGACCACGGGCAGGGGGGCAGACGGCGCCGAAACCAGCCCAAAAATTTATTGTATCAAGGTCGAGTAGGCCGCCGATATGGCGCCAGACCATTTGCGGCAAATGCTTTCTCTTTTTATATCGCAGGTAGAAATGGCGCATTTCGCGCCATTTCTTTTGAATAAGTGCCGCAAATTAACCGCGTTTCCGACCTCTCGCGGTACATAGTACAGCTTCGGGTCGGAGAACGCGGTTTCTGCCATCCATCTTGGCGGCCTGGTTGAATAAGTGATGTTTATAACACATAGCCTTTCCCAAAAGGGGAGGGCTTTTTTCATGCGCGTACTTTTGGTGGGGCAGCCCAACTGCGGCAAGACCACCCTGTTCAACCGGCTCACGGGGCGGCAGGAGCACACGGGGAACCGGGCCGGGGTCACGGTGACCTGCGCCCGGGGCCGAATGAAGGGGACGGGGGCTGAGCTGGTAGACCTGCCGGGGCTCTACAGCTTCACCGGCGGCGGGGCGGACGAGGCGGCGGCCCGGGCGGCGATAGAGTGCGAGGCCCCGGACCTCATATTGAACGTCATCGACAGCACCGCCCTGGTTCGGGGGCTGACCCTGACGATCCAGCTTTTGGGCCTGGGGCGGCCCGTGGCGGTGCTCCTCAACATGGCGGACGAAGCCCGGAAGAAGGGCATCCGTATCGACCATGGGGAGTTATCCCGGCGGCTGGGGGTGCCCGTGTGGCCCATCAGCGCACGGACGGGGGAGGGGCTGGGCTTTCCCCTGGCGGGGCGGGTATCGAGCCTGCCCGTGCCCGGCGATCAGGAGGGCCTCTTTCGTCTGGCCCGAGAGATCGGCCGGGCGGTGGTCGGACAGGGCGGCGTTCGGCGGCAGGGGGCGGATAAACTGCTGCTGCATCCCCTGTGGGGCCTGCCCTTGTTCGCCCTGATCCTGGGGCTGGTGTTCCTCATCACCTTCCAGTGGGTGGGGCCCTGGCTCAGCGGCGGCATGGAGATGCTGACAGCCTGGGCCCGGGACCGGCTGTCGGGCACGGCCCTGGACCTGCCTCCGGTGACGGAGGGGCTGCTGGGCAGCGCCGGGTACGTGCTGTCTTTCCTGCCCATCATCACGGTCCTGTCCCTCCTCCTGACCCTTTTGGAGGACGTGGGGTACCTGCCCCGGGCGGCGTTCCTGCTGGACGGGTGGCTGAAAAAGCTGAGGCTGGACGGCCGCTGCGCCGTGCCGCTGCTGCTGGGGTTCGGGTGCACGGTACCCGCCGTCATGGCCACCCGGACAATGCCTGAAAACGGCTTGCGGCGGCGCACGGTGCGGCTGCTGCCCTTCGTGCCCTGCTCGGCCCGGCTGCCCTTTTTGCTGCTGCTGGGGGGCGTGTTGTTCCGGGATAGGCCCGCCCGAGGCGCCCTGCTGTTCTACGGCCTCAGCCTCCTTGCCGGCATCGCCTACGGCCGCCTGGCCCCCACAAAATCAGCTGGCGCCTTCTATCTGGAGCTGCCGCCCCTTAGGCTGCCGCGCCTCTCGAGCGTCCTGCGGGAGACGGAGAAGCACGTGGACCACTTCCTGCGGCGGGCGGGGCTGATCCTGCTGCCCACGGCCTTCCTCCTATGGTGCGCCGCCCATGTGAACACCGCCTTCCATCCGGCCATGGCGGGGGAGGAGACGGTGCTCTCCGCCTTGGGGCGGCTCCTGCTGCCCCTGCTGAAGCCCCTGGGCCTCCACGACTGGCGGGCGGGGGTGATCCTTCTCTCCGGGGTGGTGGCCAAGGAGACCATGGCCTCCACGGCGGCCCTGTTTATGAGCGACGGCCTCACCCTCACCTGTCAGCAGGCTTTGACCCTGGGCGTGGTGGCGCTGCTGCTGCCGCCCTGCCTGGGCACCCTGATGACCGTGCGAGGGGAGCTGGGGGGCCGGGAGACGGGAAAGCTGATCCTGCGGCAGGTGCTGATCGCCTGGGCGGCGGGGGCCGTTTTGCATGGGCTCCTGCATCTTGCAGCCCTGTTTCTCCGATAAAAGCGGTCAAATCCGGGAAAATCCAAAATGATTTTGCAGCCTGGCCCTTTCGCTCTTGCATTTTGGGCCTACATGGAGTAACATAAGCCATAGCATACAGGAGAGGACCATGAACCTTTTACTGACAAACGACGACGGCATAGCGTCCCCGGGCATGGCGGCCCTGATCCGGGAGCTGGCGGGGGATCACACCCTGTACGTGTCCGCCCCGGACCGGCAGCGCAGCGCCGCCGGCGCGTCCATGACCATCCGGGCGGAGCTGTACGCCACGCCCTATACCTTCCCGGGCCATCCGGACGTGGCGGCCTACGCCGTGTCCGGCACCCCGGTGGACTGCGCGCGGCTGGGCTTCGGCCGCCTGTTTCCTCGGCCCGACGCGGTGATCTCCGGCATCAACCTGGGGCCCAACCGGGGCACGGACGTGCTCTATTCCGGCACCTGCAGCGCGGCCCAGGAGGCGGCGGTCCACGGCTATCCCGCCCTGGCCCTGTCCCTGGACGGCCGTCACGACAGGCCCTTCGTCCACTTCGACACGGCGGCCAAGCTGGGGCGGCGGGGATTGGACCTGCTGAAACGAAGGCCCCTGCCCTTCGGCTGCTACTACAGCGTCAACGTGCCGGACCTGCCCCTCGACGAGCTGAAGGGGGTCCGCTACGGGCACCTTGGCAAGGTGCTCTACGAGGCGGCCTACGAGGCGCGAGGGGAACGGGACGGCCGCCTGATCTACTACGAGTACGGCGGCCGCATCCCCAACGACGACGGGTTCCGGGACACGGACGAATACTGGCTGGAACGGGGCTACGCCACCGTGACGGCCCTGGGCTACGACTGCGCCGTCCCCCTGACCGGGACGGAGGAAGAGACCATAACGGCACCTTTGAAAGGCATATGACCATGAACAATCTGCTCAACGAGATCCAAAAGCGGCTGCCGAGCCTCTCTAAGGGCCAGCAGCGCATCGCCAACTTCATCACCTCCTCCTACGAGCAGGCGGCCTTCATGACCGCCGCCAAGCTGGGCGAGACCGTGGGCGTGTCCGAATCCACCGTGGTCCGCTTCGCCTACGCCCTGGGGCTGGACGGGTATCCGGCCCTCCAGGATCGGATGCAGGAGATGGTCCTGGGCCGGTTGACCTCCGTGCAGCGGGCCCAGCTGGCCTCCGGGATCAAGAAAAACGAGGTGTTCAAGACCGTCCTCAACACCGACATGAACTCCATCCGCACCACCATGGAGATGGCGGACGAAGGGCAGTTCGAGGAGGCGGTGGAGACCATTTTGAAGGCCCGGAAGGTCTATGTGCTGGGCCTAAGGTCCGCCATGCCCCTGGCTATGTTCCTCGCCTACTATCTCGACTACATCTGCGGGAACGTGATCACCTTCTCCGCAAACATCCAGGATTTGCGGGAGACCATGGTCCGCATGGACGATCGGGACGCCTTCATCTGCATCAGCTTCCCCCGGTACAGCACCCGCACCGCCGAGGCCATGGCCTACGCCAAGTCCCGGGGGGCCAAGACCATCGCCCTGACGGACAAGCTGGATTCGCCCATCGGCGCCATGGCGGACGTGGTGCTTCTCGCTAAATCCGACATGGCCTCCTTCGCCGACTCCCTGACCGCGCCCCTTTCGGTCATCAACGCCATCATCGTGGCCGCCGGGCTCCAGAGCGAGAAGGAGGTCCAGGAGCACCTTCGGGAGCTGGAGAACGTGTGGAATCGGGATCAGGTGTATCTCATCGACGGAGGGGACGGGAGATGAGCCTTTCCGTAGGGGTCGTCGGCGGCGGGGCGGCGGGCCAGATGGCGGCCATCGTCGCCGCCCAGAACGGCCATCGAGTTACCCTCCTCGAAAAGAACGAAAAGCTGGGCAAGAAGCTGTACATCACCGGCAAGGGCCGCTGCAACGTGACCAACGACGGGGGCCGGGACGGGTTTTTCTCAAACGTCATCCGTAACCCCCGTTTCCTCTACAGCGCCTACGCCGCCTTCAACGAACGGGACATGATGGCCTTTCTGGAAAGGAACGGCTGCCCGGTGAAGGTGGAGCGGGGCCAGCGGGTGTTCCCCGCGTCGGACAAGTCCAGCGACGTGCAGAAGGCCCTGGACAGGGCCCTGAAGGCCGCCGGGGTCAATATCCGCCTGAACACGGACGTGTGGGAGATTTTGACCCAGGACGGGGCCCTGTGGGGCGTCCGCACGGACCGGGGCCGGGAGCCCTTCGATCGGGTGATCCTGACCACAGGGGGCCTTAGCTACCCGTCCACCGGCTCCACGGGGGCGGGGTTCGAGATGGCGAAGGCCCTGGGACACACGGTGACGCCGCTGTACCCTTCGCTGGTACCTTTGGAGACCGTGGAAAGCTGGCCCTTCGCCCTGTCCGGCATCACCCTGAAGAACGTGCGGCTCACGGCGAAGAAGGGCGGCAAGACGATTTACACCGAGCAGGGGGAGATGCTGCTCACCCACTTCGGCGTGTCCGGGCCCCTGGTGCTCACCTGTTCCGCCTACATCGCCGAGGACCCGGCGGGGACGGCCCTATCCATCGACCTGAAGCCCGCCATCCCCGAGGAGGAGCTCCACGCCCGGCTCCAGCGCCTGGTGCAGGAGAACCCCAAGAAGGCCGTGGGCGGGGCCTTCTCCGGCGTGCTGCCCACAAGGCTCCTGGACGCGGTCTTCGACCAGGCCCGCATCCAGCCCTGGGCCCCCGCTTCCTCCTTCACCAAGGAGCAGCGGCAGGCCCTGGTCAGCGCGTTGAAGGGCATGCCCCTGACCGTCAAGGGGGCCCGGCCCTTCTCTGAGGCCGTGATCACCCGGGGCGGGGTCAGCGTGAAGGAGGTCAAGCCATCCACCCTGGAATCCAAGCTGGTGCCCGGCCTGTACCTGGCCGGAGAGATATTGGACGTGGACGCCTTCACCGGCGGCTTCAACTTACAGATTGCCTGGTCCACAGGCGCATTGGCAGGAGGCAGCATATGAACTTTACCAACGGCATCGCACTGGACGGACCCGCCGGGGCGGGGAAGAGCACCATCGCCAAGATCATCGCAAAGCGCCTGGGACTCCCGTACCTGGACACCGGCGCCATGTACCGGGCCATGGCCCTCTCAGCCCTTTCCGAGGGCGTGTCATTGACGGACGCCGAGAAGGTGGACGAGCTTTTGAACCGGACGGACATCAAGGTGGTCTATGAATCGGACGGCCAGCACGTTTTGGTCAACGGCGAGGACGTGACGGGCCGCCTCCGGGAGGAGGAGATCGGCAAGGGCGCCTCCCTCATCAGCAAGCTCCGCTGCGTCCGGGACAAGCTGGCGGGCATGCAGCGGGACATCGCCCACGAGACCCATGCGGTCCTGGACGGCCGGGAGATCGGCACCTTCGTGATCCCCGAGACCCCCTATAAGTTTTTCGTCACCGCCACCGCCGAGGAACGGGCCCTGCGCCGGGTCCGGCAGCTGGAGGAGAAGGGGGAGACGCCGGACTATGAGCTCATTTTGAAGGACATCCTGGCCCGGGACTATCAGGACAGCCACCGGGACTACGCCCCCCTGAAGCAGGCGGAGGACGCCGTGCTCATCGACACCACCCACATGACCATCGACGAGGCCGTGGAAGCGGTCCTCACCGCATTGGAGGCGAAGTAGATGCTGTATTGGTTCGGCAAGATCATCATCGTGCCCTTCTTCTGCCTTATCTTCCGGCCCAGGGTGGTGAACTGGAAGGGGCTCAAGTCCAAGGGGCCGGTCATGTACCTGTGCAACCACTTCTCCCTGGCGGACGCGGTGGCCCTCGCCGCCATGAGCCCCCGGGGCATTCGATTCATGGCCTTGGAGAAGCTGTTCGTGAAGCCCCTGCCCAACGCCTTCTTCCGGAGTCTCAACATGCTTCCGGCGGGGGAGGGCGGCGGGTCCCATCTGGGGCCCGTGAAGCGGGCCATCGCCCTGCTCAACGAGGGGTACGCCTTCGGCATCTTCCCCGAGGGCCATCGATCCCCGGTGTACACGGAGATGGACGCCTTCGAGAAGGGGGCCGCCTTCATCGCCCTGCGGGCCAACGTGCCCATCATCCCCGTCTATATGGACCCCCTGAGCTGGAAGCGGTTGAAGTTTCGGATGGTGGTGGGGGAGCGGATCATCCCCGAGCAGGTGAAGGCGGAGTGCCCCGGCCAGAAGCCGGTGGACGCTTTGGCCGATCGGATCGTGGACACCCTCAACACCCTTCGGGTGGAGACGGAGGAGCTGATGCCCCCCCGGCAGAGGCGGAAGGTATGAGGGTCGTCGTGGCGAAGAACGCCGGGTTCTGCTTCGGCGTGCGCCGGGCGGTGGATATGGCCCGGCGGGAGGCCCGGGAGCGGGGCCGGGTGTATACCTGGGGGAAGCTGATCCACAACGAGGGCGTGGTAAACGACCTTATGGCCGAGGGCATCCTGCCCGTGGACAGCCTGGAGGACCTCGGAGCGGGGGACACCCTGATCGTCCGGGCCCACGGCGCGCCCCCGTCCCTGTATAACGAATGTGAGCGGCGGGGCATCCGCACCGTGGACGCCACCTGTCCCTTCGTGGAGCGGATCCATCCCATCGTCCGGGCGGCGACAGAGGAGGGCGTCCCCGTCTACATCGCTGGGAAGCGTACCCATCCCGAGGTCATCGGCACCGCCGGCTGGGCGGACGGCAAGGCCGTCATCCTGGAGGACGCGGCGGAGGCGGAGGCGGCGGCCGCCGGCGACAAGGGCTGTCTGGTGGCCCAGACCACCCTGTCTGAGAAGACCTTCGAGGAGATCGTAGACGTGCTTCGGCGGCGCGTCCCGGATCTGGTGGTCCACAACACCATCTGCCGCACCACCCGCACCCGGCAGGAGGAGGCGGAGGCCCTTTCCAGGCGCTGCACCAAGATGCTGGTGCTGGGTTCCGCCGGCAGCGCCAACACCCTCGCCCTGGCGAATTTGTGCAAAATGCACTGTGCGGACACCGAAATCATAGAAAATATCGGCAAAATTCCTCTTGAATTATTCAAATTGGATGATATAATAGGGTTGGTCACAGGCGCATCGACGCCAGACCCCATGATTAGGGAGGTTATACAAGGAATGAGCGAACTCGAAAAGACGACGATTGAGACCAATGAAGCGGAAGCTCCCGCCGAGGTTGTCGCCGAAACCACTGAAAAGGCCGTTGAAGAAGCTGTAGTCGCGGCCGAAGAACCCGTTGTCGCTGCCGTGGAGAAGGCTGAGGAAGTCATCGAGAAGGCAGAAGAAACCGTTGAGCAGGTCGCCGAGGAAGCGGCCGCTAAGGCAGAAAAGACCGTGGCAGCCGTCGTGGAAGAAGTGAAGGAAGCAGCCGCCCCCGTGAAGGACGCCGCTGAGGACTTCCAGCAGGCCATCGACAGCTCCATCCGCCGGATCCGCCCCGGCCAGATCGTCACCGGTACCGTTATCGGCATCACCGACAGTGAAGTCCTGGTCAACGTGGGCTACAAGTCCGACGGCTACATCCCCCGCGCCGAGTTCTCCACCGATCCCGAAGCCGAGATCGACGTGAAGGAAGGCGAGGAGATCGATGTGGAGGTCGTCAAGGTGAACGACGGCGAGGGCAACGTGCTTCTGTCCAGGAAGAACGTCCAGAGCAAGAAGTTCTGGGACGATCTCATGGCGGAGGAGACCGAAGGAAAGACCTTCGAGGCAGTGGTGAAGGAAGTCGTCAAGGGCGGCCTGATCGCCGAGATGGAGGGCGGCGTCCGCGCCTTCATCCCCGCTTCGCACGTTTCCACCAAATATGTCGAGAACCTGAGCGAGTACGTGGGCAAGACCGTGAAGGTCAAGGTCCTGGAGATCGACAAGCAGCGCAAGCGCATCGTGGCCTCCATCAAGCAGGTGCTTCTGGAGGAGGCCGCCGCTCGCGAGCAGGCCAAGTGGGATTCCCTGGTGGTCGGCAGCAAGGTCCACGGCATCGTCCGTCGGATCACCGACTTCGGCGCCTTCGTGGACATCGGCGGTTTGGATGGTCTCGTCCATGTGACCGACGCCGCCTGGGGCCGGGTCAAGCATCCCTCCGACGTGCTGAGCGTCAACCAGGAGGTTGAAGTGCTGATCCTGGGCGTGGACAAGGAGAAGAAGCGCATCTCCCTGGGCTACAAACAGCTCCAGCCCAAGCCCTGGACCATGGCCGGTGAGAAGTACCCCGTGGGCTCCATCGTGGAGGGCAAGGTGGTCCGCATCGTTCCCTTCGGCGCCTTCGTGGCTCTCGAGCCCACCATCGACGGCCTCATCCACATCTCTCAGGTGGCCACCCGCCGCATCGAGAAGGTGGAGGACGAGCTGAAGGTGGGCGACATCGTCCGCTGCAAGGTCCTGGAGGTCAACCCCGAGGCCAAGCGCATCTCCCTCTCCCGGAAGGAAGCCACCCTGGAGGAGCATCCCGAGATCGCCGAGCAGATCGCCGCGGAAAAGGCCGAGAAGGAGCGCATCTATCAGGAGCGGAAGGCCGCCCGTGAGAATGCCGCCCAGAACGCCACCGAGCGCAAGCCCCGCCCCGAGCGTCCCGCCAGCAGCGAGCGCCCCGCGGGTGACGATCGTCGGGAGTCCCGGCCGGATCGCCGCCGCCGCAACAGCGAGGATGGCGACTACGAGCTGCCCCCGGTGACCAGCACCACCACCAGCCTTGCCGACCTGTTCGCCGGCTTCAAGACCGAGGAGTAAGGCCCATAGGACATAGGATCAAGCAGACGCTTTCGGGCGTCTGCTTTTTCGTTTCGATTCCCACAAATTCCAGCAGGCTTTCCTTGACAGGAATGGGTCGAAAGCCTATAATATACGTGGATTATAAGGGTACTCATGTGCCCAAGTAAAAAACAGGAGGATTATGGTATGGCAAAGACCATGACAATCGACGGGAACACCGCTGCAAGCCATGTGGCTTACGCATTCTCTGACGTTGCCGCAATTTACCCCATCACCCCTTCGTCTCCCATGGCGGAGGTGGCCGATGAGTGGGCTGCCAATGGCAGGATCAATCTCTTCGGCCAAAAGGTCCGCATCGCTGAGATGCAGTCCGAGGGCGGCGCTTCCGGCGCGGTCCACGGCTCCCTCAAGGGCGGCGCGCTGACCACCACCTTCACGGCCTCTCAGGGCCTGCTGCTGATGATCCCCAACATGTACAAGATCAGCGGCGAACTGCTGCCCGGCGTGTTCCACGTGTCCGCCCGCGCCCTGGCCACCCACGCTCTGTCCATCTTCGGCGACCAGAGCGACGTCATGGCCTGCCGTCAGACCGGATTTGCCATGATCGCGTCCGCCTCCGTCCAGGAGGTCATGGATCTGGCCCTGGTCACCCACCTGTCCGCCATCAAGGCGTCCGTGCCCTTCGTCCACTTCTTCGACGGCTTCCGCACCTCCCACGAGGTCCAGAAGATCGAAGCCATCGACTATGAGGACATGGGCAAGCTCCTCGACTACGAGGCGGTGAAGAAGTTCCGTGAGCGGGCGTTGAACCCCGAGCATCCCCACCTGGGCGGCACGGCGCAGAACCCCGACATCTACTTCCAGAATCGCGAAGCGGCCAACAAGTACTACGAGGCAGTGCCCGCCATCGTGGAGGACTATATGGAGAAGGTCAGCGCCCTCACCGGCCGGCCCTACCACCTCTTCGACTACGTGGGCGCCCCCGACGCGGACCGCGTGGTGGTCATCATGGGCAGCGGCGCCGACGTGACCGAGGAGACCATCAATTACCTGAACGGCAAGGGCGAGAAGCTGGGCCTCATCAAGGTCCGTCTCTATCGTCCTTTCGTGGCCGACAAGTTCCTGGCCGCCATCCCCGCCTCCTGCAAGAAGCTGGCCGTCATGGACCGCACCAAGGAGCCCGGCTCCCTGGGCGAGCCCCTGTACACCGACGTCTGCACCGCCCTGCGTGAAGCCGGCCGGAATGACCTGGTGGTCGTGGGCGGCCGCTACGGCCTCGGCAGCAAGGAGTTCAACCCCACCATGGTCAAGGCCATCTATGACAACCTGGCGGCGGACGAGCCCAAGAACCACTTCACCGTGGGCATCATCGACGACGTGACCAACCTGAGCCTGCCTCTCGGCCCCACCGTGAACGCGGCCCCCGAGGGCACCATCTCCTGCAAGTTCTTCGGCCTGGGCTCCGACGGCACCGTGGGCGCCAACAAGAACTCCATCAAGATCATCGGCGACCATACCGACATGTATGCTCAGGGCTACTTCGCCTACGACTCCAAGAAGTCCGGCGGCCTCACCGTGAGCCACCTGCGCTTCGGCAAGACCCCCATCCAGAGCCCGTATCTCATCGACAGCGCGGACTTCGTGGCCTGCCACAATCCGTCCTACGTGACCAAGTACAATGTGGCCAGCGGCATCAAGGAAGGCGGCACGTTCCTGCTGAACAGCCCCTGGACCCTGGCCGAGATGGAGGAGGAGCTGCCCGCTTCCCTGAAGAACGCCATCGCCAAGAACCACCTGAAGTTCTACAACATCGACGCCATCAAGCTGGCTCAGCAGGTCGGCATGGGCGGGCGCATCAACACCATCATGCAGGCCGCCTTCTTCAAGCTGGCCAACGTGATCCCCGTGGACGACGCCGTGAACTTCATGAAGGCCGCCGCCAAGAAGTCCTACGCCAAGAAGGGCGACGCCGTGGTCCAGAAGAACTATGACGCCATCGACATCGGCATCAACGCGGTGGAGGAGATCAAGTACCCCGAGAGCTGGGCCACCACCACCGAAGGCGCCAAGGTCGTGCCTGTCACCGACGATCCTTACTTCAAGAGCTATATCGAGCCCATCCTGGCCCAGGAAGGCGATCAGCTGCCCGTGTCCGCCATGTCTCCCGACGGCACCGTGCCCACCGGCACCACCCGCTACGAGAAGCGCGGCATCGCCGTGACCGTCCCCGAGTGGATCCCCGAGAAGTGCCTCATGTGCAACCAGTGCGCTCTGGTCTGCCCCCATGCCGCCATCCGTCCCTTCCTGCTCAACGCCGAGGAGGAGGCCAACAAGCCTGAGGGCTTCGTGACCAAGCCGGCCGGCAAGGGCTTCGAAGGCCTCACCTACCGTATGCAGGTCAGCCCCTTGGACTGCTCCGGCTGCGGCAACTGCATCGACGTGTGCTTGGCCAAGGAGAAGGCCCTCAAGATGGTGCCGCTCCATGAAGCCAAGGCCGACGAGAAGAACTGGGACTATGCCGACACCCTGTCCGAGAAGGACGTGAAGGTGAACCGGAAGACCGTCAAGGGCTCCCAGTATTTGAAGCCCCTCTTCGAGTTCTCCGGCGCCTGCGCAGGCTGCGGCGAGACCCCCTACATCAAGCTCCTCACCCAGCTCTTCGGCGATCGCATGGTCATCGCCAACGCCACGGGCTGTACCTCCATCTACGGCGGTTCCGCCCCCACCGTACCCTACGCCAAGAACGCCAAGGGTCAGGGCCCCGCTTGGGCCAACTCTCTGTTCGAGGATAACGCTGAGTTCGGCTATGGCATCAACCTGGCCAACAAGCAGCGCCGTCTGGGCCTGAAGGACGCCGTGGAGAAGCTCGTCGCGGTGCCCTGGGCCACCGCCGAGATCAAGGAAGCCGGCGCAGAGTGGCTCGCTGGCATGGACGAGGCCGAGGCCTCCCGTGCCGCGGGCAACAAGCTCCTGGCCGCCTGCAAGGACGGCGTGGAAGAGGGCTGCGACTGTGACGCCTGCACCCTGGCCCGCAAGGTCATCGAGAACGCCGATTTGCTCACCAAGCAGTCCATCTGGGTGTTCGGCGGCGACGGCTGGGCCTACGACATCGGCTACGGCGGTCTCGATCACGTGCTGGCCATGGACGAGGACGTGAACGTGCTGGTGGTGGACACCGAGGTGTACTCCAACACCGGCGGCCAGTCCTCCAAGGCCACGCCCACCGGCCCCATCGCCAAGTTCGCGGCGGCCGGCAAGCGGACCAAGAAGAAGGATCTGGGCCTCATGGCCATGTCCTACGGCTATGTGTACGTGGCCAAGGTCTGCATGGGCGCCGATCCTGCCCAGCTCCTCAAGGCGGTCAACGAGGCTGAGGCCTACCATGGCCCGTCCCTGATCATCGCCTACGCCCCCTGCATCAACCACACCATCAACATGAGCCATTCTCAGCTGGAAGCGAAGAAGGCCGTGGAGGCTGGTTACTGGCCCCTGTACCGGTACAATCCGGAGCTGGCCGCGGAAGGCAAGAATCCCTTCACCCTGGATTCCAAGGATCCCAAGTCCTCCTTCCAGGACTTCATCCTGGGCGAAGGCCGCTATGCCGCCCTCAAGAAGCAGTTCCCCGAGATCGCTGCCGAGCTCTTTGCCCGGGCCGAGCGGGAAGCTTACGACAAGATCGACTACTACAAGAAGCTGGACAACCTGGAGTAAGTCGAGCATACGGACCTCAACGGAGGCGCCTCGAAAGGGGCGCCTCTTTTCGTATGGGAAATATGAACGGATTATCGGAAACCAAGGCCCGCCCTTCGGTGTACAATGGACCCAAAGAAAAGGGAGGAAAACTTAGGTGAAGCGGCAGACGTTCTATATACGGGCGGACCTGTTCGAGGTGAGAATCAGCCCCCGGGCGAAGCTCATTTTGGCGTACCTGTTCCGCGTCAGCGATCGGCAGGGGCGGAGCCATCCCTCCGTCTCCACCGTGGCGTATCGCTGCGGCTGCTGCCCCAATTCCGCCCGCAAAGCCCTCCATGAGCTGGAAGGGGCGGGCCTGGTGGCCGTCACCCCCAACAGCCTGCCCACCCGTCGGGGCAACCGGGTCCATGCCGCCAACACCTACACCCTCCTTTTTTTGACCTCACAGGATGCAGGGGCCCCCCTGCACGGTTTGAAGGGGGGTACCCCACGGGATGCAGGGCTTAGATACGATAGAGATTTTACTATAGACGTTCCCTACGGTCACAGTCCGTCAGTCAGTGACAGGACGGACCCTGACCCGGACCGGAAGGGGCCAAAACCGCCATATCTCTCTCCCAAAGGGCCCTTTTCCCAGCTTTTTACAACTCTATTACGTCCCGTTCACGACCATGTTGCAGTTCGTCCGCATCTTGTTGGTAGGATGGTGGAGACGAAAGGAGTGCATATTATGAAACGTATTTGCATGATTATGCTTCTTGCCATGGCTTTATTCACTGCCTGTCAGCCCACACCGGAGGTGGAGTTCGTGGTGAACAAGGGGGACGACACGGTGGAGGAGAAGCTGGCGGCTGCCCAGGACGGAACGGCGGGGGAGGGGCGGCAGACCTTCCCGGACCGGTGGGACGAGGGGCCCGTAACGGAAAACGATCAGCTAACACTGACGGCTCGGGCGGAAGTGATCCAAAAGGCGGACGGGCATTACCCGGTGTATCGGACCCGCCAGCATACTGTGACCCAGGAGGAGGTGGTATCGCTGTTGGAGCAGCTGCTGCCTGCGCCCACCTCCGTGACCATCCCCGTGGAAACCAAGGCGGATTGGCAGCAGTCCTACCAGGAATGGCTGGACGATCTCATGGAGCAGCAGGCCTGGGTGGCGGCAGGCAAGCCCCGGGACGGGGTGGACCGCGATGAGGCTATGATGAGCGCGGCGGAGATCGACCGCATCAGCAAGGAGTACCAGCGGCTCATCGCGGAGGCTCCCGAGGAGCTGGAAACCACACCCGTTTCCGATTTTTCCGGCCTGAAGCTGAACGAGGGCGCCCGGGTCTACGAGCTCGCGGACGGCTCCAAGGCCACCGTGGAGGCCATGGCGGACAGCAGCTTTATGAGCGTGGAGGTCTTCAAGGGCTGCAGCGGTTCCGGGTACATCTACTACCAGTACACCCACGACCGGGAGAAGGCGCTGGGGGAGGTGAAGCCCTTTCTGACGGTGAAGATGAGCCGGGAAGCGGCGGAGGAAATGTTGCAGAAGGAGCTGGATCGGCTGGGCCTTTCCGGCTTCACCGTGGCCCGGGCGGCCCCGGCCAACCTGTGCGTCATGGGCCGGAACGACGGCCAGCGGCCCCAGTCCGCCGGGTGGGGGTTCCAGCTTCGGCGGAGCTACGGCGGGTACCCCCTGAGCGCGGTGAGCTTCATGGACTCCCGGGCCCTGCTCTACGGGGACCAGGACGCCCTCGCCTACAACCGGCCCATTCCCGACGAGATGATTGAAGTGTTTGTCGACGAAAACGGCCTCCAGGCCATCCGCTGCCTGAACCCAAAGGATATGGTATCCTTGGAGAGCGAGAACGTGGAGCTGCTGCCCTTCGAGCAGGTGCAGATGCGGATCAAAAACGCCCTGGCGGCGGGCATGGGCGCGGCCAAGCTGGACCAGCCCATCCCCTGCACCATCTATCGGTTGCTGCTCACCCCCTGCACCGTACGAGTGAAGGACAGCGACGACTACTACGAGATGCCCTGCTGGGTTGTCTTCTTCACCTGGAACGACGGCCAGGCGGACCTTATCGACAACCCCCAGGTCATGCAGGAAGCCCTCATTATCAACGCCGTGGACGGCTCCATCGTCCACGGGGAATACGGGTATTGATGCGCGATCCTGCTCACGGGGCGGGGGATAAGAAAGCCCAGCCCGTAACCCGCATACGGGTCACCGCCTCATAATCACCAGCGTGCCGCAGCCCAGGGCCAGGGCCAGGACCAGGAAGCACAGGACCCACCGGGGCAGGAGGCAGAGGAGGACCACGATCAGGATCGTCAATAGAAGATAGAGGATCACGTTGCGCCAGTTGACGCAGCAGAAGCATTTGGCTCTTTTCATAGGAAAGCACCCCCATAGTACATGGTACGCAGCCGCCCGGCCAAAGGTTCCCGAAATTTGTCGGCGGGCATAGGATACATGTATCATACATTTTGCGAAGGAGGCTGCCCATGGAAGGAGCCTTGTTGTCGGTGGAAAACGTATCCGTGTACTATCACACGCCCCAGGGGGAGACGGAGGCGGTGCGGAATTTGAGCTTTCAGGTGGAAAAGGGGGAGTTCGTGGCAGTGGTGGGGCCCTCGGGCTGCGGCAAGACCACCATGCTGTCCCTCATCATGGGGCTGAACCCGCCCTCCAAGGGCCAGGTATCATTTCCCCAGGGCCCCAGCCCCATGGGGTATATGCTTCAGCGGGATAATCTGCTGGAGTGGCGGACCCTGGAAAAGAACGCGATCCTGGGCCTGGAGGTCCAGCACAAGCTCACCGAGGAAAGCCGGGCAAAGACCGTGGGGCTGCTCAAAAAGTACGGCCTGGGGGACTTCCTCTCCCATTACCCCAGCCAGCTTTCCGGGGGCATGCGGCAGAAGGCGGCCCTGATACGGACCCTCGCTTTGGACCCGGAGATGCTGCTCCTGGACGAACCCTTTTCGGCCCTCGATTACCAGACCCGGTTGACCCTGGCCGACGAGGTCTTCTCCATCATTCGGCAGGAGGGGAAGACCGCCCTGCTGGTGACCCACGACATCGGCGAGGCCGTGTCCATGGCGGACCGGGTGCTGGTGTTCTCGGACCGGCCCGCCACGTTGAAGCGGGAGGTGGTCCTCGATTATCCCCGGGGCATGACGCCTTTGGAGCGCCGGGGGACCCCCGCGTTTCAGGACCACTTCGCCGCCATCTGGAAGGAGCTGGAAAGATGAACTATACAAAAGAGCATGCAGCGTATCTGCGGGCCATCCGCACCCATGGTTGGACGGTGGGCCTGTGCCGCGTCCTGGTGCTGGTCCTCCTGCTGGGCCTCTGGGAGCTGGGGGCGCGGCTCGGCTGGTTCGACGTCTTCATCCTATCGAGCCCCAGCCGGGTCCTCTCCGCCATCGGGCGGCTGTGGGGGGAGGGGAGCCTGCTTATCCATGTGGGCGTGACCCTCTATGAGACCATAATGGGCTTCCTGCTGGGCACGGGTCTTGGCATCCTTCTCGCCGTGCTCCTCTGGTGGCTGCCCTTTGTGAACGAGGTCATGGACCCCTATCTGGTGGTGCTGAACGCTCTGCCGAAGATCGCCCTTGGGCCCGTGCTCATCGTCTGGATCGGGGCGGGCATGGGCTCCATCATTGTCATGGCGGTGCTGATCTCTCTGGTGGTGACCACGGTGACGGTCCTCTCCGGCTTCACCGCTGCGGCGGCGGAGAAGCAGTTTTTGATGCGCACCCTGGGGGCAAAAAAGGGCCAGACCTTCGTGAAGGTGGTCCTGCCCGCGGGGGTGCCCCACATGATGTCCGCCCTGAAGATCTCCGTGGGCATGAGCTGGGTGGGCGTCATCGTGGGGGAATACCTGGTGAGCAAGTCCGGTCTCGGGTACCTCATCGTCTACGGGGGCCAGGTGTTCAAGCTGGACCTCGTCATGGCCTCGGTGGTGATCCTGTGCGTGCTGGCGGCCCTCATGTACGGGGCGGTGGCCCTGCTGGAAAAACGGTTCCGAAAGTGAGGCCCCAAAGGGCGCTTCCTGACGGAATATGACGCAATGGCTGGACTTTCCTATTGCATTGAAGCGCCTGATATGGTATAATCCCACCATATTGGGCGAAAGGGCCCATATTTAGGAAAGGTTTTACATGGATAAGATTTTCGAGAAGATAGAGCTGCGACTGAAACAGGATCATCAGGTGACGCCCAACGAGGCCACCGTATATCAGATCCACGACGCCCTGAGCAAGCTGGTCATGGACGGCATCGCCGACACCTGGTACGAGAGCCGTCATATGCATGAGCGGAGCCGGGGCGCTTACTATTTCTCCGCCGAGTATCTTACGGGCCGCATGGTCTATAACAACCTCTACAACCTGGGCCTGCTGGACCAGGTGAAAGCGGCCTTCGCCCAGCACGGGCTGGATATCAACATGTTCGAGCAGATCGAGGACTGCGCCTTGGGCAACGGCGGCTTGGGGCGTCTCGCCGCCTGCTTCCTTGACTCCGCCGCCACCCACGATCTGCCTTTGGACGGCTACGGCATCCGGTATAAGTACGGCCTGTTCAAGCAGAGCTGGCGGGACGGCTATCAGCACGAGGCCGCCGACGACTGGCAGCGGTTCGGGGATCCCTGGAGCCGCCGCCGCTCCACCCACGAGGTGCTGGTGAAGTTCGCGGACCAGACCGTCCGGGCCGTGCCCTACGACATGCCCATCATCGGCTACCATACGGACAACATCGGGACATTGCGTCTCTGGCAGAGCGAGGCCGTGGAGGACTTCGACTTCCAGATGTTCAACGAGCAGGAGTACGCCGAGGCCGTGAAGGAGAAGAACGCGGTGGAGGATATCACCCGGGTCCTGTACCCCAACGACACCACCCGCGCCGGCAAGAAGCTGCGGCTGAAGCAGCAATATTTCCTGTCCTCCGCATCCTTGCAGGACCTGATGCTCCGGTTCAAGCGGGAAAAGCTTCCCATGGAGCAGTTTGCCGCCCATAACGCCATCCAGCTCAACGACACCCATCCCACCGTCAGCATCCCGGAGCTGATCCGGTTGCTGACGAACGAGGGGCTCACCTTCGAGCAGAGCTTCGACATCGCCCAGAAGACCTTCGGCTACACCAACCACACGGTCATGCAGGAGGCGTTGGAGAAGTGGGACGCTGACCTCTTCCAGGAGCTGCTGCCCGAGATCTTCGACATCATCTACCGCAT
>ONNZ01000047.1 GCA_900319345.1 uncultured Eubacteriales bacterium | reverse complement strand
GCCTTGTCCTTGTAGACCTCGAACTTGGGGTTCTTGCAGCTGGAGCCTTCCACCGTCTGATCCTCCAGCCCGGCGGCCGCGGCGTTCTTGCGGACGCTCTCGACGCCGTTCTTGCAGGCGGATTCGGAGGAATAGGTCTCGCTGACGCCGATGATCTCCCCGTTGCCGGCCTTCAGCACGAAGCGGGAGCCCTTCTCGTTGGTTTTCATCACAAATTTACCCATAGATCATTTGCCTCCTTTATGAGCTATTTTTAGTATACCCCATTCATATATAAAATGCAACGGGTGAAAATCGACATTTTTCGGAATAATACAACCATTTCAGTATTCAATTCTCATTATAATACTATTGTTGACTCTCAACTGCAAAAGCGGTAGAATTATTTAAAATATGTATTTCGGAGGAGATTAATTGTGAGTATTAGTTATGAAAAAGCAAGTGAATTGCAATTGCTTGTTAGTAAAGCGCATCACCTTTATGGCGAATCAGGAATGGGCGGGTTTATTGGGCTAAATCATTTTATGGAATACCCATTTGATGCTGCATTAATCGCTCTAGCCAAGTTGTGGACCAATATTGATGCAAAATTCCTTGAAGACTTTTTATGGTCATGGCAACAGGAAATACGACTAGATAATGTTGATGGTTTTGATGTGGATAAGTATATTGATGAATTGAGCGCACTTATTGATTCTGCTCTGGACAATAATGAGCTTACTTAATTAGTGTACATTTAGTATCTCATCAAAAGAAGTTTCAAGTATATTCTTGAGAAGTATTATCTCATCAGGGTAAAGATGTCTTTGCCCTACTTCAATTTTCGCAATAGCACTTCTAGTTATGTCGCAGCCAAAAAGTTGCATTTTGGCTGCGACTTCATTTTGCGTCATTTTTTTCCTTTCCCTAATGGTTCGCAGATTCTTGCCAACCATCTTTTCGGTATAAGGATTCAAGTATTCCTCCGTAGCGTTCTTTCAAATACAATTTGACTTAATTATATGGAAGTGCTACACTATGTATGCACCTATATAGGTGCATATTTACAAATTGGAGGGTACTGATATGCCTAAACGTTTATTAGCCGTACTATTTTGCCTTCTTTTTTTAACAATTGGTTGTGTCCCAATATTATCTTTTAGTTCCTCTGCTGCATCACAATCCTCCACACCAACTCCTTCACCAACCGTAAAGCATACTTCTCGTCCTTCTCCCACTCCTGATCCATCAAAATGGCATACGGATTATATGATTGATAACTTTGGAGATAGGATCAACATTCTTTTTGCATATGGTTCTTTTTCCGGATCTTTTAGCAATACCGCTACAACAAGTTCAGCTTTAACTGTTCAGGTATATTACTATACAAAAACAAAGTACCAGAAGGAGTCAATCAAGTTTCGCCTTCTAGAATATAATAAAATCAAAGCAAATTTTCTATCAAATGCTAAGCTGAGTTTCTTATATAGAATTGATGGTAAAACATACAGAAATGTTATTGAATATGATGGTTCGGACTACCTCGTTCTTGCTCCATCTAATAGAGATTATTCTACATGGGGTTCCCTAAGTAACGATCAAGTAAAAGAAAGATTTGAAGATTTCGTGAATGCGTTGAATGAAGGTAAAGAAATACAATGCTATATCGAAGATTCAAAATATGGTTCCAAATATCATTTCGATATTGATGGAACTGGATTTAATAATGCCAAAACAAAAATCGAAGAGCACTATTCATCGAAAAAGTGAAGATAGGATAAAGAATAGTGGCAATAGTACAAAAAAAGCGCGGGAGGTGACTCTCGCGCTTTCTGGTTGTTTTGGCTTAGAACTTCTGGGCGTTGACCTTGACGCCGGGGCCCATGGTGGTGGAAGCCACCAGGCTCTTGATGTAGGTACCCTTGGCGGCGGCGGGCTTGGCCTTGATGATCGCCTCCATGAGGGTGGTCAGGTTCTCGTTCAGCTTCTCGGGGCCGAAGGAAACCTTGCCGATGGGGCAGTGGCAGATGTTGGTCTTGTCCACACGATACTCCACCTTACCGGCTTTGATGTCCTTGATTGCCTTGGCGACGTCCATGGTCACGGTGCCGGACTTGGGGTTGGGCATCAAGCCCTTGGGGCCCAGGATACGGCCGATGCGGCCGACCACGCCCATCATGTCGGGGGTAGCCACGCACACGTCAAACTCGAACCAGTTCTCCTTCTGGATCTTCTGAACGGTGGCCTCGTCGCCGATGTAATCCGCGCCGGCTTCCTCGGCCTCATGGGCCTTGTCGCCCTTGGCGAAGACCAACACGCGGACGGTCTTGCCGGTGCCGTGAGGCAGGACCACCGCGCCACGGACCTGCTGGTCAGCGTGACGGGAGTCGACGCCCAGACGGACGGAGACTTCCACGGTCTCATCGAACTTGGCCTTGGCGGTCTTGCAGACCAGCTCCATGCTCTCCAGGGGATCGTACTGCTTGAGACGATCGACGAGGGCAGCGCTTTCAACGTACTTCTTTCCGTGCTTCATCGTATTGCCCTCCTCTTAGTCCACGATGGTGACGCCCATGGAACGGGCGGTGCCCTCGACCATGCTCATAGCAGCTTCCAGGGAAGCGGCGTTCAGGTCGGGCATCTTCAGCTCCGCGATCTCCTTGACCTGGGCCTTGGTCATGCTGGCGACCTTCTGCTTGTTGGGGACGCCGGAAGCATGCTCCAGGTTGCAGGCCTTCTTGATAAGGACCGCGGCGGGAGGGGTCTTGGTGATGAAGGTGAAGGAACGGTCGGCGTACACCGTGATGACCACGGGGATGACCAGACCGACCTGGTTCTTCGTGCGCTCGTTGAATTCCTTGCAGAAGCCCATGATGTTCACACCCTGGGAACCGAGGGCGGGGCCTACCGGGGGGGCCGGAGTGGCCTTGCCGGCATTGATCTGCAGTTTGACATAACCGGTGATCTTCTTTGCCATTGCTGTTTCTCCTATCTAAAGATTTTTAGTAGTCGGTGGTGCGGGGTGCCTCCCCTCCCACCTTAGGCAGGTGCTGCCCGCCTATCCAAAAAGGCTTTCGCCCGTTGGATCAGAGTTTTTGGACCTGGATGAAATCCAGCTCCACAGGGGTGTCCCGGCCGAACATGGACACGGTGAGCTTGACCTTCTGACGCTCGGGGTCCAGCTTCTCCACCCGGCCGATGAAGTTCTCCAGGGGACCGGAGACCACGCGCACGTTCTCGCCCACCTCGATGTTGAGGATGATGGGGATGCGCTCCACGCCCATGGCCGTGACCTCCTCGTCCGTGAGGGGCACGGGCTTGCTGCCGGGGCCCACGAAGCCGGTGACGCCGCGGGTATTGCGGATCACGTACCAGGCCCGGGGGTTCATGACCAGCTCCCGGCTGACGCCGCCGCCGCGCTCCGCGGGGCGCTCCTTTTCCACCACGTCCACCAGCATCTTCACCATGACGTAGCCGGGGAAGACCTTGCGGGTCGTGGTCTTGCGCTTGCCGGTGGGCAGGATCTCGATGGTCTCCTCCGTGGGATACTTGACCTCCAGGATGATGTCTGCGAGGCCCGCGTTCTCCACGGACTTTTCCAGGTCCTCCTTTACCTTATTCTCGTAACCGGAATAGGTATGGACCACATACCACTTGGCTTCCTGCTGGCTCATGAGCTTACTCCGCCGTCTGGCTGGTGCTGGTGCCAGCGCCAGTCAGCGTGGCAAGGCCCTTGACGCCCGCGGAAAAGCCCAGATCCAGGAGCCAGATCACGGCGGACATGGCGAGCACGACCACGAACACCATGGCGGTATGCTTCACAAGGTCGCCGACGGACAGCCAGGTCAGCTTCTTGACCTCGCCCATCATCTCCTTGAGATACTGCTTCAGGTTCAGCCTGGCCTTCTTGGCGGGCTTTGCGCCGGTGGCGGCTTTCTTTTCCACTTCTTTAGCCATGGGGAACCTCTTTACTTCGCTTCCCGATGGAGGGTCTGCTTGCGGCAGAACCGGCAATACTTGTTGAACTCCAAACGATCGGGATCGTTCTTCTTGTTCTTGAAAGTATTGTAATTCCTCTGCTTGCACTCGGTGCAGGCCAACGTGATCTTAACGCGCATGGTATTTCTCCTTCTCGTGGTATTCCATCAAAAACAAGCCCCCTGTGGGGGCACCTTGCATACATTACCACAGGGGAACGGTTTTGTCAATCAAAATCTTTCGATTTTTTCGGATTTTTTGGCGCGTCGCCCGGTCCGGCGACGGAAGACAGCATACCACGTTTTTTCTCCGGTTGCAAGGGCAGGATTCACGGTTTGTTCATGGAAAATACGCGTTTATCTGGCCTTTGCGGTGTATGCTCTTCCTATCAAATCCAAGGAGCGATCCAAATGCGCGAGCTTGAAACCATCACGGAATACAACGACGCCGGCGTGACCCTCTGGTCACTGCGGTACCCCGGGGCCTTCGCCCGGGGGGAGACCGCCGACGCGGCCGCCCGAAAGCTCCCCGCCGCCTGCCGCCGCTACCGGCTGTGGGCCAAGCTCCCGACCGAGGCGGACGCCGCCGGGGAGGAGCAGGTCCGCTGCACCCGGAAAATCAAGGTGGACGCCCCCGTGGAGGAGGGCTTCACCACGGCCCTGTTCCCGGAGGAGAAGCTGGCCCTGGACATGCCCCAGTACACGTCCCTTAAGACCCTGTGCCTTATGTCCGCCCGGGACCTGGAGGCCCTCTTCGCCTCCATCCCCCAGAAGGACCGGGCGCTGCTGAAATCCCGCAGGACCGTCTATGGCAAGGTGCCCGTCACCGCCCGGGAGATGCTCTCCCACGTGATCGAGGCCCAGCGGACCTGCGCGGCCCTGTTCGGCGTGGACGTGGGCGAAAGCCGGGGCCTGCTGGCGGATCGGAAGCGGCTCTTCGCGGGGCTGGAGCGCCAGCCGGGGTATCTGGACGGCCGGATCGTCCCAGGCCCCGACGGGGAGCTGTGGACCCTTCGAAAGCTCCTGCGCCGCCTCCTCTGGCACGACGCCCTCCACGGCCGGGCCCTCTACCGCAAGGCCATCACCTTCTGGCAGAAGGAACGGATCAAAAACCCCTTCGGCTTCACGAAATAAGCAAAAAGATAGGCAAATACATATAGGAAATTCCGCCGAAACGTGATATGATAATTTATATCCTGTTTCGGAGGTTTGTTATGATCATCCTGCTCGCCGCCGCCGTGCTGCCGGCCGCCTTTTTGCTGTATCGGGTCTATAAGATGGACACCATCGAGAAGGAGCCCTGGTCCATCCTGCGCAAGCTCCTGCTGTGGGGCGCCCTCAGCGGTATCCCCGCCGCCTTGGTGGAGAGCTTGCTCACGGGCGTAGTGCAGAACCTGCTCCAGGAGGGCACCCTGCTCTACAACTTCGTCTTCGGCTTCATCGTGGCGGCTTTGGTGGAGGAGAGCTTCAAGTTCTTCTTCCTCTATAAGTTCACCTTCAAAAACCCGGCCTTCAACTACCGGTTCGACGGGGTGGTCTACGCCGTGTTCGTGTCCATGGGCTTTGCGATCCTGGAGAACGTCCTCTACGTCTTCCAGGGGGGCCTGGGCGTGGCTCTCTCCCGGGCGCTGCTGGCCCTGCCCCTCCACGCCGCCTGCGGGGTGTACATGGGCATCGCCTACGGGCAGCAGAAGGTCAACATCCTCTATAAGCCCGCCTCCTTCGGGAGTGTGGCCCGGGCCTGCCTGCCCGTGCCTATCCTGATCCACGGGTTCTACGACAGCTGCGCCTTCTCTGCGGAGAACTGGCCCGTCTTCCTCCTGGTCTTCGTGATCTTCGTGATCCTGGTGTTCATCTTCACGCTGCGGCAGCTCAAGAAGGCGTCCCAGACGGACGCTCCCGTCGGGGAGGTGACCCTCTGATGCGCATCAGCATTCCGCTGAACAACGACTGGCAGTTCGTCTTCACCTGCACCGACGAGTTCCTCCGGGGGGAGGTCCCGGGCGAACCGGTGCGTCTGCCTCACACGGTGCGGCTCCTGCCCTGGAAGTGCGCCCGGAAGGAGATGTACGAGACCGTCTGCGGCTACAGCCGGACCGTCCTCGCCGACCCCGCCTGGGCGGGCAAGGAGGTGCGCCTGGTCCTGGACGGGGCCGCCCAGTACCCCGAGGTGTTTCTGAACGGCGTCCAGGTGCCCCCCGAGTGGGAGGCCCACTGCGGGTACACGGCCCAGAGCTTCCTGCTGGACGGGCTAAAATATGGGGAGGAGAACCGGCTGTCCGTGCGGCTGGACACCCGGGAGACCCTGAACCAGCCCCCCTTCGGCTACATGATCGACTATTTGTGCTACGGCGGCCTCTATCGGGAGGCGCGGCTGGAGGTCACAGAGCCCTGCCACATCACGGACGTATTCCCCGTGACCCATGGGGACGGCGCATCTGAGGTCCAGGTCAAGCTGAACCGGGCCCCTGCGGCGGGGGACGCGCTGCGGCTCGTTATGCCGGAGCTGGGCGTGGACCTTGCCATGGACGCCAAGAGTGAGAACACCTTCACCTTTACGGCCCCGAACCCGGTCCCCTGGGACCTGAACGATCCCCGGCTGTACGAATTGACCGTCTCCCTGGTCCACGAGGGCCAGGAAGCGGATCGGCGGGCCCTGCGGGTGGGGTTCCGGGACGTGGAGTTCAGGGCGGACGGCTTCTACCTGAACGGGCGGCTGATCCATCTCCACGGTCTCGATCGGCACCAGAGCTGGCCCTATATCGGCTACGCCGCCCCGGCGGGCATGCAGCGGGACGAGGCCAACTACCTGAAGTTCGGCCTGGGCCTCAACATGGTCCGCACCAGCCACTACCCCCAGAGCCAGCATTTCATCGACCGGTGCGACGAGATCGGCCTGCTGGTGTTCACGGAGATCCCCGGCTGGCAGCATATTGGCGACGAGGAATGGCAACGGATCGCCCTGGAGCACGTGCGGCAGATGGTCCTCCAGTACCGGCACCACCCCAGCATCGTCCTGTGGGGCGTGCGGATCAACGAGAGCCAGGACAACGACGAGCTGTATACGAAGACAAACGCCCTCTGCCACAGCCTGGACCCCTCAAGGCAGACCGGCGGCGTCCGGTATCTGCAGCACAGCCACCTCTTGGAGGACGTGTACACCTACAACGACTTCACCAAGGACGGCACGGGCTACGGGCTCCTGGAGAAGAAGGACGTGACCAAGGAGCTCGATAAAGGGTACCTGGTCACCGAGTGCAACGGGCACATGTTCCCCACCAAGAGCCAGGACGACGAGCTCCATCGGCTGACCCACGCCCTGCGCCACGCCCAGGTCCAGAGCGACGGGGCGGTCCGGGAGGGGGTCTCCGGCTGCATCGCCTGGTGTATGGCGGACTACAACACCCACACGGACTTCGGTTCCGGAGACGCCATCTGCTACCACGGCGTGGCCGACGGGTTCCGCAACAACAAGCTGGCGGGCTGGGTCTATTCGAGCCAGCAGGACGCCGACCCGGTGCTGGTGGTGGGCACGGACATGAACAAGGGCGAGCGAGCCGGCAGCGTCCTGGACGACGCCTACGTGTTCACCAACGCGGAGAAGGTCCGGCTTTCTAAGGGCGGCAAGTTCATCGCGGACTTCGAGCCGGACAGGGAGCATTTCCCGGGCCTCCCTCATCCGCCGGTACATATCGACGACTTTGTGGGCGAGCTGCTCAAGAGCGAGGAGCAGTTCCCGGACGACGTGGCGGACAAGGTGAAGAAGTGCCTGCTGGCGGCCCAGAAACACGGCATGGACAAGCTTCCCCTGGGGGTGAAGCTGACGCTGCTGGATTTGAAGCTTCGGCACAAGTTTACCATGGAGCAGGGCGTGGCCCTGTACAACCGGTATATCGGCGGCTGGGGCCAGCAGTCGGGCCTGTGGCGGTTCACCGCCATCCGCAACGGCGAGGCGGCGGAGTACGTGGAGAAGGGCGATTACTCCAAGCCCTGCCTGGTGGCCTGGGCGGAGCGCTCGCTCCTCACCGAGGGCGACGCCGACGACATGACGCTGGTGCATCTCGAGTGCCGGGACGAGCGGGGGAACCGGATCCCCACGGCCTTCGATCCCGTGCTGCT
>ONNZ01000051.1 GCA_900319345.1 uncultured Eubacteriales bacterium | reverse complement strand
ACCTGTTCCCATTCCGAACACAGAAGTTAAGCTCACATACACCGACAATACTTGGCTGGCAACGGCCCGGGAAGATAGGCAGCCGCCGGGACCCCAAAGGCTCTGATTGCAAGATCAGAGCCTTTCTTGTTCTTCACCTATTGTCGAATTGATCAACATATGATACTATGCACATATTGAATTTAGGAGGGGATCATATGTCTTCTGCAATGCAAAAGCTGTCGGCTGCGGCTGAAACCACCGGGCTATCCTTTGACCGGGAGAGGAACATCCTGTACGGGACCTTTGGCAACTATGCCTTTGCCGTTCTGGTGAACGCTTCCAACGTTCGCTATTGCTCCATTCTCTTCCACGTGACGCGGGACGGGAACCCCTTCACCGCCAACGATGGGAAGGAGATCGCCAAGGAGAGCAATAAGCTCCTCCAGTTCGCAAAGCCGTCCGGAGCCGCGCCTGCCAGCTTCCTGGTCAAGCTGGAGAAAGACGAGCAGGGCACCGCCCAGCGGGTATTGGACGCCCTAACCTTCCTTTCCACCGCCTTCTCCAACCGCGGCTACGTCAACACCTGCGAGAGCTGCCGCCAGGAAGTGGCGACGGAGCCCTGCGCCGTGGGGAACGGCCTTCGCTTTTTGTGCCCGGATTGCTTCGAATCCGTTTCAGCCAGTATGAACGACAGGGCCCATCGGGAGGCGGAGACTCCGGAGAACGTGCCCGCCGGTATCGTGGGCGCCCTGGGCGGGGCGCTGCTGGGCGCCGTCGTGGTGGTGATCTTCGGACGCCTGGGCTATGTTACGGCCCTCTCCGGCCTCATCGCGGCCATCTGCGCTTTAAAGGGTTACGAGTTGCTGGCCAAGAAGATGAGCGTCAAGGGCGCCATCATCTCCTGTATCGCCATGCTGGCTATGATCTATGTGGGCCATCGGGCGGATTGGGCTATCGAGGCGGCGCAATACTTCAAAGTCGACTTTTTCAAGGCCTTTCGTGCCATTCCCATGCTGATCGAGGAAGAAGCCATCGAGCTTGGACAATACCTGAAGGGGCTGTTCATGGTATACCTGTTCGCAATCCTCGGCGCGGTGCCCACGGTGATCAGCTCCCTCAAGCAGCAGAAGACCAAGTATACCGTGCAGAAACTGAACTGACGACAACGAAAAAAGATGGGGCCTTGCAAGGCTCCATCTTTTTATACTTTGAATCGTATCTTATCTATGATCGTCGCCTTGCCCAGGGCATGCTGCCCATAGTGTGTGAACCCCAAAGACAGCAGGAGTTTTTCACTGGGCTCGTTGAAGGGAAAATGGCCACAATGGATATAAGGCGTGGATTTAGAATGGAAATGCTCCTCGATCAGAGCCGTGAGGGCCTCCCGCATATACCCCTGCCGCTGGTAGGGAGGGAAGGTGGCATAGGCCAGCGTTCGCCCGCCTTCCGGCAGAGAGCGCAGCATTTCCTCCGGCAGCTCCGGCGTCACGTCCAGCAAAAAGCCCACCAGGGCTCCGTCCGTCTTGCGGACCAGACCAAAGGCGGGCTGCTTTGAAAACCGCGCAAAAATCCGGCGGGCTCTCTCTTCGGACAGCTCCGCCGGAAATCCGTACATGCGGCGCAGCTCGTCGTCCGCGATCCCGCGGATAAACGCCTCCTCATCTTGAGGAGAAAGGGGACGAAGGATGAGCCGCTTTGTTTCTATCATACTGTTTATCGCTTCCTATCCGGCTCCTTCGTCCAGAAGAACAGGGCCACGGTGCCGGGACCGGTGTGGCAGCCGATGACGCCGCCGATGGGGTAGATCTGGACCTTGCCGTCCAGGTGGGGGAACCGCTTCTCGATCTCGCCGGCGATCTTTTGGGCCTCGTCCATGATGTCGGACTGGCAGATGTAGCACTTGCCGCTGTAGTCGAGACCGTTCTCCGCCTGCTGCTCCATCTTCTTGAGCATCTCCCGGCGGACCAGCTTCTTGGAGGGGATCTTGGACACGGGCTCCAGCTTGCCCTCGTTATTTACGTGGAGAAGGGGGCAGATGCCCAACAGGCCGCCCACGAAACCGGCGGTCTTGCTGACCCGGCCGCCTCGGATGTACTGGGTCAGGTCCGTGGAGAAGAACCAGTGGTTCAGCCGGAGCCGGTTCGCCTCGGCCCAATCCTTCAGCTCGTCGATGCCCATGCCCTGGTCCCTGAGGTCCGCCAGCTTGTCCATGAACAGGCCATAGCCCGAAGAGGCGCAGAGGGAGTCCACGATGTAGATCTTCCTGTCCGGGAACTCCTCCCGCAGGGTGGCCGCGGCGGCCTGGGCGGAGTTGATGGTGCCGGAGATGCCGGAGGAGAGGGTCACGTGCAGCACGTCCTTGCCCTCCTGCAGGTAGGCGCGGAAGAAGGCCTCGTACTCGTCCGCGTTCACCTGGGCGGTGCGGGCGGAGGCCCCGGCCTTGATGCTGTCGAAGAGCACCTTGGGCGGCACGCTGATGCCCAAATCGTCGATCTTCTCCTCGTCGTTCAGGAAGAAATGGAAGCACACGTAGGGTATGTTCCGGGAGAGAAGATGCTCCCGGGACAGATCGGCGGTGGAACAGCAGCTCAAAACATAGTCAGCCATAGGATACTCCTTTCAAAGGCCCTTTGAACGTAATAAGTAATATCATGTTATCCGATAATTGTCAATAGGTAAATGAAGACAGGGGGGAAGGATTTGCTTTTTTGTGGGGCTGTGGTATACTAAAAAACAATCTGACGAAAGGAATGGCTTTCCATGCGTATCGAAACGGATCGGCTGATCATCACGGACTTCACCCTGGACATGGCGGAGGACGTGCACCTGAACTCCCTGGACGAGGACAACCGGCGCTTCGTGCCCGACGAGGTCTTCGAGACGGTGGAGGAGGCCCGGGAGACGGTGGAATTCCTCATGAGCCGGTATGGCGGCGACGAGGGCCCCTTCGTCCATCCCATCCTGCTGAAGACGGGGGAGAACATCGGCTACGTGCAGTTGGTGAACATCGGCGAGGGCTGGGAGCTGGGCTACCACATCGCCAAAGCCTACACCGGAAAAGGCTACGCCACGGAGGCGTCCCGAGCCTTCCTGCCCGCCATGGCGGAGAAGTACCATTTGGACCGTATATACGGAATCTGCCTCGCGGACAACCTGGCCTCCGTCCGGGTCATGGAGAAATGCGGATTTACCAATATATTCAAGGGAATCGGCCCCTATCAGGGCGCCCAGCGGCCCATCGTCAAGAACATCTGGAAGGCCTGAAGTCTGCATACAAATGACCGCCGAGCGCATAACCATGCGTCTGGCGGCCGTTTTATACGATCTTATTTATTTCCGCTCTGGACGGCCTGAGCCAGGCTGTTGTCCACCACGTCCTGGAAGGGCGGCCTGGCCGTGAGCTCCCCGGCGGAGTCGATCACGTCCAGCAGCCGGTCGAAGTCAGCTGCCTCCATGACCAGCTCCTGTTTCCAGGAGTCCGTCTCCCGGTAGCTGTGGGCCACGATCATCAGGCTCTCCAGGCTGGTGTCCGGGAAGCTGGGCTGCATGGCCTGGGCGATCTCCTCGTCCGTGGCGGTGACGCACCATTGCTGGGCCCGATAGACGGCCCGCAGGAAGGCCTTGACGGTGTCGGGGTCCTTGGTGAGCTTCTCCGGCGTCACCATGTAGGCCGTGTAGGGGATGCTGCCGGACTCCAGGCCCACGTTGGCCACGATGTACCCCTTGCCCGCGTTTTGCATCTCGGTGGCCGTGGGCTCGAACAGGGTCACGTAATCCCCGGTGCCGCCCTCGAAGGCTGGGCCCATCATATTGAACTGGATGCTGTCCACCACTTCCAGGTCCTGCCCGGGGACCAGGCCGTGCTGCCGGAGCACGTAGCACAGGGTCATGAGGGGCATGCCCCCCTTGCGGCCGCCGATGACGGTCTTGCCCTGCAGGCTTTCCCAGGTGAAGCCGGGCTCGTCAATCCGGGACATCAAAAACGACCCGTCCCGCTTGGTTAGCTGGCCCACCACCACCGGGTGCTTCTCCTGCCCGGCGTTGTATACGTACACCGCCGTCTCCGGTCCGGCCAGGCACACGTCCGCGTCCCCGGACAGCAGGGCGGTCATGGCCTTGTCGCTGCCCCCGGAGGTGGTGATGCTCACCTGCAAGCCCTCTTCTTCAAAGTAGCCCAGGTTCAGGGCCACATACTGGGGCGCGTAGAACACGGACCGGGTCACCTCGTGAAGCTCCAGGGCCTTCAGCGACGCCTCCTTCTTCCCACAGCCCAGGGGCAGCGTGACGAGCAGCAGCAGGAGCAGCACCCCGCACAGAATCTTTTTCATGCCGTTTCCTCCTTTTCGATCATGCTGGTATTCTATGCGCCCAGGCCCGGCGTGGTGCTACGGCCGGGGGAGGGGGGAAGTTGCGGAGAAAATGCGGGATTTTCGTGAGCGGGCGCAGAATGGGTTTGATATTTTCAAAGTTCTATGGTATATTGCATTTAAAGAAGTATATTCAGCCCCAAGGGCTGAAGGAAAGGAACCGAACACCATGGAAAACAAGGGCGGAAAGACCACACGCTTCACCTCCACCCGCAGCGAGCTCACGCCCCGCGAGGTGCTGACCACCGTCTATGCGGCCATGAAGGAGAAGGGCTACGACCCGGTGAATCAGATCGTGGGCTACCTGCTGTCCGGCGATCCCACCTACATCACCAGCTACAAGAACGCCCGCTACCTCATCCTGCGGGTGGAACGGGACGAGCTCTTGGAGGAGCTGGTGCGCTCCTATACCCGCAAGCAGAGGCGGGACGAGGAATGATGCAGCGCATACTGGCCTTCGACGTGGGGGACAGGCGCATCGGCGTGGCCGTGTCCGACGCCTTGGGCATCACGGCCCAGCCCGTGGAGACCTACCATCGAAAGGGCGGCGCGGAGAAGGACGCGGAATACCTGCTCAATCTGGCCAGGAAGTACGCTCCCTGTACGCTCCTCTTCGGACTCCCCCGGAACATGGACGGCACCTATGGGGAGCAGGCGGAGAAGGTGAAGAAGTTCGCCCAGCGGCTCATCGACCGGTGGGACGGGGACTACGCCTTCTACGACGAGCGCCTCACCACCATGGCCGCCCGCCGGGTGCTGCTGGACGCGGACGTGTCCCGGGAGAAGCGCAAGCAGGTCATCGACAAGATGGCCGCCGTGGTGATCCTCCAGGGGTACATGGAGAGCCATCGGGACAAGCTTTGATTGGAGAGGATATACATATGGAAGAAAAAGACACCATCGTCACCCTGATCGACGAGGAGA
>ONNZ01000052.1 GCA_900319345.1 uncultured Eubacteriales bacterium | reverse complement strand
CAGCAGCTCCAACACCTGGTGGTCCGCCATGCCCTCGATGCCGTTCTGTATGAAGTTTTCCCGAAGGCGGCTCCGGTGGCCGGCGTGCTCGTTCATCTTCCCCTCGTCAGCAGCCCTTCCGCTGCCGTTCGTAGTATTGGTACAGCTCCTCCGTGGCGAGGGCCATCTTGGTCACGGAGAACAGACAGTCCTTGGGGTACACGTACAGGGTGTCCTGATCCGTATTGAGGTCCACGCAGTCCCCGTACTTGCCCAGGTATTCGTACTCGATGTGGACGGAGTACTGGGAGGCCGCGGGGATGTGGACGTGGTAGTCCTCGCCCTTATAGCTGCCGACCAGGGTGAATCCCTCCATATCGTGGGACAGCGTCGCCATTCCAAGATCCATATACCCTTTGGCGTTAGGCAGGGCGTCCACCCGAGCCTGGCAGGTGAAGGCGTAGGTCCCGGCCTCCACCTCCTTGCGAACGTTCGCGCGCTCCCACTCGTACCAGTCGGGGATGTGGGAAAACTCCGTCTCCCCCTCCACCGCGCGAAGCTCGCTTAGCTCGCTCATCTCCCATACCTTCCCGCAGCTCTCGCAGAAAAGCTTCGTGCCCTTGGTCTTCATCCGATACTCCGCGCCGCAGTGGGGGCACTGGTAGAGGACCTTCTCGAGGCCCTCCGCCCGGCCCTCGTAGGTGACCCGGATTCCCTTTTCCTTCTGCCAAGCGAAGTCGTCGTACTGGAAAGCCTTCTCGATGGCTTCGTTGACCTCGGCCACAGACGCCTTTCCCAAAGCTTCCTTGGTGAACAGGCAGGTCATCTCCGCCTCCGTGGGCTTCACGCCCCGATCGTGGAGGTTCCAGAAGGGGGAGTTCACGTGGTGGCCGTGGCAGATGAGGGTCACCACCGGCACCTTCAGGAGCTTGCAGAGCTTCCCCAGGGATTCCGGCAGCACCGCCGTGGTGCCGCAGAGGGAGTACCGGGCCTCGGGGTAGAGGACGGCGATGTCCCCCCGGTCCACCACCCGCTTGAGCTGGCGAATGAGGGTGATGTCCCGGGTGAACTTCCGCTTGCAGATGCAGCCGATGAGCCTGAGGAGCCATTCCCGCTTCAAAAACCCGTCGATGGCCACCACGTAGTTGGCCCGGTGGGGGAACATGGCCCGGGTGGCCACGGAGAAGTCCATGAAGGCGTTGTGGTTGCACAGCAGCAGATAGGGGGGCTTCACGCCCTCCATGCCGATCTTGGTCAGCTTGTTTTTATGGGGGATCAACGTCCCCGCCGCCAACAGCCAAGCCACGGGCATCAGGTGCTGCCGCATGGGGGGCCGCTGCATATCGAATCGTTGTACGTCGTCCAGCATGGTTTTTCCGCCTGTTTTCGCGCAATTTTCGTATAAAAGTATAGCGCCGCCCCCCGCCCCCTGTCAATGCGGCGGGGGGCTTTTGACGGCTCCGTAAAATATTTTACGTTTATCGTAAAAAAAGTATTGACAAACGCAAAGGGCGGGTGTATACTGCGTCCAGAAGTTAACGATAGTCGTTAACAATTTTACGAAAACGAACGGAGGAAACAGCTATGGAAAACAGTATCCAAACCAAAGTCAACAAGATCGGCAAAGCCGGCAAGATCGTCTCCATCATCCTGATCGTGCTGCTCTCCATCGGGGCCTTCTCCCTCCTGCTGGCGGGGGGCGTCTGCGCCGTCCTGCCCGAGGACACGGTGGAGGTATCCTTCCGGCCCAACGCAGACGTGCTGGTGGGCAGGTCTATCCTGGGTCAGGAATGGAGCCGGATCGACGAAATCGTCGCCGAAGCTCAGGAAGCGCTGACCGGGAAATACGGCGAAGTCATCCAATTTGAAAAGACGGACCGGGGCCTCCTGATCCGCCTGGATCGCCTGATGGAGGAGGGCGAGGTCTTTCGTCTCAGAAACGCCCTCGGCGCCATCTGGGCGGGTCTCGTGGGCATCGCCAGCGCCATCGTGGCCCTGGTCATGTTCCTGAAGCTCTGCAAGGCTTTCGAAGCCTGCCGCTCCCCCTTCGACGAGGCCGTGATCCGGCGGATGAACATCTTCGCCTGGACGCTGATCGTCTGCGCCGTGGTGGGCTCCTTCGCCGGCTCCGCCGCCCAGAGCGCGGTGATGGCCTTCCAGAACGCGGGCATCCACGTGGGGGCCAAGAACTTCGGCGTCTCCCTGGACCTCTACCCCATCTTCACCGCCCTCATGGTCTTCTTCCTCTGCATGATCTTCCGCTACGGGGCCCAGCTCCAGCAGGAAGCCGACGAGACCCTGTAAGGGAGGCGCGCCATGGGAAAGATCATCCTTAGGCTCGATCGGGTCATGGCCGACCGGAAGATGAGCCTCAACGAGCTGTCGGAGAAGGTGGGCGTGGCCAACGTGAACCTCTCCAAGCTGAAGAACGGCCACATCAGCGCCATCCGCTTCTCCACCCTGATCGCCATCTGCGAAGCGCTGCATTGCCAGCCAGGGGACATATTGGAGTATTCGCCAGACGAGGAGTAAACGAAGAACAGCAGCGCGCCCCCGGGGTTCCCGGGGGCGTGTTGCATCGGTCGCGGGCCTGTGGTATACTGTGCCAAAAGAAGCATCGGAGGGTTTTCCTATGGGCATACTGAAGCGGATGTTGCGGACCATCCTGGGGACGGCGCTGATATTGTTGTCCCTGGCGCTGCTGTTCGCCTGCCCCGTCCTGCGGCTGACCGGGGAGGGCGCGGCGAGCTATATTGCGGACACGGACTTTCAGGTGACGGACTCCATGGACGTGGCCCGGGACGAGCTCCTCCACTCCCAGGAATTCGACCGGGCGGCCATCGAGGCCGCCGGGGTGGACCTGAGCGAGGGGCACGTGGTGCCCCTGCTGGGCGCCATGGAGACCGCCGCCAAGGCCTTCACGGACGGGGATCTGTCCCTGGCGGAGGTGACGCGGGGGGCCCCGTTGGCACAGCAGCTGCTGCCTACGGCGGGGAAGCTGGACAGCACGGAGGCCACGGAGGGCATGTTCGACACCCTGGGGATCGAGGAATACTACGGGGACTTCAAGGATATCTACGCCAACCAGCGCCAGCTGATCCTCGGGGCCCTGATCGGGTTCGACGTGATCCTGGGGCTGCTGGTCGTCTGCGCCCTGGGCAGCGTCCTGCAGGCCCTGCTCAAGGGGTGGAAGGGCTTCGACGTGGCGCTGCTGGTCCTGGAGCTGGTGCTGCTGGGGGCATGCTGCGGGGCCGCGTTCCTGGGCCGTCCCCTGCTGCTGGACCTGGGGCTGCCGGCCACGGTGGACCTGTCCCTGGGCCTTCTCCCGCTGCTGGCCCCGGTGGGGGTGATCCTGGCCATGGCCCTCAAGGCCCTGCTGCCCAACGATCGGAACTGACCTCTCTGCACGACGAAAAACGCCGTCCCGGTTTGGGACGGCGATTTTTTATTGTATGCCGAACAGCCGCTTGCCGTTCTCGAAGAGCACCGGGGCCAGGTCCTCCGGGGCCATGGCCCTGAGCTCCGCCAGCTTTTGGAGCACGTACAGGGTCTTGGTGGGGTCGTTCCGCTTCCCCCGGAAGGGCACGGGGGCCATGTAGGGGCAGTCGGTCTCGATCACCAGCCTGTCCAGGGGGGCCTTGGCCGCCACCTCCACGTTCTTCTTGGCGTTCTTGAAGGTCAACGCCCCGCCGAAGCCCAGGCAGAAGCCCATGTCCAGGCACTCCCGGGCGGTCTCCCAGCTGCCGGAGAAGCAGTGCATGACGCCCACGACCCGGCCCCGATGGGCCCGCAGCACGTCCACCGTGTCCCCGTGGGCCTCCCTGTCGTGGACGATGACGGGCAGGCCCCGGTCCGCCGCCAGGGACAGCTGGGCGTCGAAGAAGCTCTTTTGCACCTCCCTCGGCGGGTTCTCGGGCCAGTAGTAATCGAGGCCGATCTCCCCCACCGCCCTGATCTTGGGGTGGGCGAGGGCGGCGGCCACCTGGTCCAGGTCCGAAAGCGCATAGGGCCCCAGCTCCTCCGGGTGGAGCCCCGCGGCCCCGTAGATCATGGGATGGGCCTCCACGAAGGGGAGCAGCTTTTCCAAATATCCCAGGTCCGTGCAGGCCTCCATGACCAGCCTGACGCCGCTGTCACCCAGGGAGGCGATCAATTCCTCCCGGTCCTCGTCGAAGTGCTCGTCCAAAAGATGGGCGTGGGTGTCGAAGATATCCATAGTATCCCTTTGACTATATTTTTTGTCCCTTTTTCTCTTTAGGCAAAGAGAAAAAGGGACCGAAAAAGAGAAACTCAAGAAGATAACTAAGGCTGCGCCCCAATACTATCTTCCATTCTTAAGTTCTTTTGGGTCCCTTTTCTTTCAAGAAGGGCATGTCGGCGGAGGGCTCGATCAGCGCCAGGTGCTCGTCGGCGGGGTCGGACACCGCCAGGACCATGCCCCGGCTCTCCACGCCGCAGAGGGTGGCGGGCTTCAGGTTCGCCACCAGCACCACGGTCTTCCCCACCAGATCGGCGGGGGCGTACCACTTCTTGATGCCGGAGACCACGGTCCGCTCCTCCCCGGCTACGTCCAGCGTCAGCTTCAGCAGCTTCTTGGACTTCTTGACCTCCTCGCAGGCCTTCACCTTGGCGAGCCGCAGGTCCACCTTCATGAAGTCGTCGTAGGTGATCTCCTCCTTGAGGGGCGGCAAAGCGGGCTGCTCGGGCTGGGCGGCGGGGGCCGGCGCGGGGGCCTCCTCCTTCACGCCCACCTTGTCCAGGACCTCCTTCAGGTCCAGCCGGGCGAAGAGGATCTCGGGCTTCTGGGCCACCTTGTTCCCGGACGGGTACAGGCCGAAGTCGTCGAGGGCGTCGAAGGGCCGGGGGTCGGCGTTGAGCTCGGCCAAAATCTTCGCGCCGGTGTCCGGCAGGAAGGGGATAAGGAGGCTGGCGCCCATGGCGATGCTCTCGGTCAGGTTGTAGAGGACCTCCTTCAGGCGGTCGGCCTTCGTCGGGTCCTTGGCCAGGGTCCAGGGGGCGGTCTCGTCGATGTACTTGTTGCAGCGCTTGAAGAGGTTGAATATCTCCGTGATGGCGTCCGCCACCCGAAGCTCGTCCATCTTGGCGGTGACCTTCCTGACCGCGGCGGTGGCCGTTTCCTTCAGCTCCTCGTCCACAGGCTCCCGGGCGCCGGTCCTCTCCACCACGCCGCCGAAGTACTTGTTGGACATGGCCACGGTCCGGTTCACCAGGTTGCCGAGGGTGTTCGCGAGATCCGCGTTCAGCCGCTCCACCAGCAGCTCGTAGGTGCAGTTGCCGTCGCTGTCGAAAGGCATCTCGTGGATCAGGAAGTACCGCACCGCGTCCACGCCGAAGAGGTTCACGAGATCGTGGGCGTACATGACGTTGCCCTTAGATTTGCTCATCTTTCCGTCGTTCATCAACAGCCAGGGGTGGCCGAAGACCTGCTTGGGCAGCGGGAGATCGAGAGCCATCAGGAAGATGGGCCAGTAGATGGTGTGGAAGCGGATGATGTCCTTGCCGATCAGGTGCAGGTCCGCGGGCCAGAGCTTCCTGAACTGGTCCGTGCTCTCCCCGTCGGGCTCGTAGCCGATGCCGGTGATGTAGTTGGTGAGGGCGTCCAGCCACACGTAGACCACGTGCTTGGGGTCGAAGTCCACGGGGATGCCCCACTTGAAGGAGGACCGGGACACGCAGAGGTCCTGGAGCCCCGGCAGCAGAAAGTTGTTCATCATCTCGTTCTTCCGGGCCACGGGCTGGATGAACTCGGGATGCCGGTTGATGTGGTCGATGAGCCGGGGGGCGTACTTGCTCATCTTGAAGAAGTACGCTTCCTCCTTGGCGGGCTTCACCTCGCCGCCGCAGTCGGGGCAGCGGCCGTCCTTGAGCTGGGAGGCGGTGAAGAAGGACTCGCAGGGGGTGCAGTACATGCCCTCGTAAGCGCCCTTGTAGATGTCGCCCTGGTCGTAGAGCTTCTTGAAGATCCGCTGGACCTTCCGCTCGTGGTCCCTGTCCGTGGTGCGGATGAACTTGTCGTAGGAGGTGTTCATGAGGTCCCAGATATTCTTGATCTCGCCGGCCACCTGGTCCACGTAGGCCTGGGGCTCCATGCCCGCCTTCTGGGCCTTCTCCTCGATCTTCTGGCCGTGCTCGTCGGTGCCGGTCTGGAAGAACACGTCGTAGCCCATGAACCGCTTGTAGCGGGCGATGGCGTCCGCCAGCACGATCTCATAGACGTTGCCGATGTGGGGC
>ONNZ01000068.1 GCA_900319345.1 uncultured Eubacteriales bacterium | reverse complement strand
TCAGAGGAAATAGGATTCGAAGGGCGTGGTAGTGAATCAGGCTCCAGTGGAGCCTGAGAGCCACGCCCCGACCAAGCCCGCAGGCGCGAATCGAATCCTGGTTCCGCAGCTTTTACAACTCTACATCACATTTTACAACTTGTACGCATCTTCATAATCCTTTTGTGACGTTTTGTCCGAATCTCCCTTCTATACTGTCATCAACGAAATGACAAGGAGGATCGTATGAAACGTCTTTTTCTGTTGAGTCTGTGTGCCATCCTTCTGCTGACCGGCTGCCTGCCCACGCCGGAGGTGGAGATCATCCCCAACAAGGGGGAGCAGAAGGACTGGCAGGTGGAGGCCGTGCCCTATGTGCCGGAGGAGCAGCCGGAGGCAGAGACTCCCGACGCCTCGCCTGCACCCATCGAGCAGCAGGGCGGGCCCCTCTATGAGATCCTGGGCGCTTCTCCTACTTGGTCCATGGAGAACAGGGACTACGGCTTTCTGATCACCGCCCGGGACTGTCCCGTATATCTGCCGGATATCTCCGCCGTGCCCGTCTTCGAAGTGGCGTGGGACCAAGGAGGAGCTGGCAGAGCTGATGCAGGAGACCATGGAGGAGGCGGCTAACCGCGATCCTGAAGAGGATAAAAAATGGCATCGCGACGAGAAATACTATGAGGACAAGCTGGCCATGTACAAGCAGTGGTACGACGAGGCCCCTTTCGCGGATGAGATCGTGCCCACCACGCTGGAGATCAGCGACTGTCAGAACGCAGATGAGACTGCTAAGAAGTATCCCGGCGTAAAGGTGGAAACGATGGTGAACGGTGAGCATTGGCGGCTTTCCGCCCGCACATCGGCGGAGGACCCCAAGGGCAGTTATCTGGAAGCCTCCCGGGGCGATATATGGAACGACTACCAGCAGCCCCTGGATGCGCCTTACGGCGTCCAAATGACCCGGGAGGAGGCCATCCGGCAGGCCACCGCCTTTGTGCAGCGGGTGGCCGGGAACGAGTACAGCGTCTGCTACTGCGTGCCGCTGATGGCCCCCCCCGACAATCAGGAAAGCAGCGGCGAATGGCCTGTCGCCACCCTGCCGGAGCGGTTTTCCCAGTGGGGGCTGGTGTTCATGCGCACCTTCAACGGCTGCCCCTCCGCCTATGCCAACGAGGAGGTGGGCGGCGACATGGACACCACCGTCAGTAAGCCCATCCACTATGAGCGCATAGAGCTTAACATAGACGATCAGGGCGTCAGCTACTTCCGCTGGAACACGCCCATGAAGGTCACCGGCGTGGTAAATGCCAGCGCCCGGCTCATCTCCTTTGACGAGGCCGCTAAAAACGCCATGTCACAGGTCGCTGCCCGTTGGAAGTATAACGCGGAGCGCGATAAAGAAAATGGGAAAGAGATCACGATTTATATGCAGCGGGTCACCTTCGGCCTGTGGCGCGTCCAGAAGAAGGGGGGCGGGTTCTACTATGTGCCGGTGTACCATTTCTTTTCCGAGGCAAACGCTAACGACTGGGCGGACTGGGTGCAGAATAACCCTTACAACGCTGACGATTTGGGCATAAGTATGAATACTACCTGGAGGGAAGCATTTCTATACTGCATGGAAAAGGAGGAATACCATTGGGCGCTTTTGGGTTATTGCATCACCTTCGGCGGCGACTACTGGGGCGGCGTTACGGTAAACGCCCTGGACGGCACCATCATCGACAAGGACAAGGGGTATTGAGGTATGAAGAAATCATTCGTTTTCATCGTTGCGCTGCTGCTGTTGCTGACCGCCTGCCAGCCCACGCCGGAGGTGGAGGTCATCCCCAACAAGGGGGAGGCTAAAAAATGGCAGGTGGAGGCCAAGCCCTATGTGCCGGAGGAACAGCCTGAACCAGCCGCAGCGGTAGAAGCGCCTGCCGAGATCGAGCAGCAGGGTGGTCCTTTGTATGAAATGCTGGGAGCATGTCCCACATGGAGCATGGAGAACAAAGATTTCGGCTTTTCCATCGTCGCTCAGGACTGTCCCGTCTATCTTCCGGACATAAGCGCCGTGCCCGTGATAGAAGCTGCGCGGCGGGACTTTACCCAAGCGGACATCGATGCGGTGGCCGCGGCCATGTTCCCGGCGGATACGGTCTGGTATCCCCAGGTTGTCCGGACCAAGGAGGAGCTGGCAGAGCTGATGCAGGAGACCATGGAGGAGGCGGCTAACCGCGATCCTGAAGAGGATAAAAAATGGCATCGCGACGAGAAAT
>ONNZ01000054.1 GCA_900319345.1 uncultured Eubacteriales bacterium | reverse complement strand
CAGTTCCAGTGTGGCCGATCAGCCTCTCAGCTCGGCTACCCATCGTCGCCTTGGTGGGCCGTTGCCCCGCCAACTAGCTAATGGGACGCGAACCCCTCTTCCTGCGGATCACTCCTTTGACCCCTGAGCCATGCGGCTCTGTGGTCTTATGCGGTATTAGCACTTGTTTCCAGGTGTTATCCCAAGTAAAAACCGAAATTCTTACTCCGTTCGACTTGCATGTGTTAGGCACGCCGCCAGCGTTCGTCCTGAGCCAGGATCAAACTCTTGAGTTCAATCTATCACAACGATCTCTCGTTGTCTGGTTCTTTTACTTCGCTTGGTCGTTTCGCTTTTCGCGTTGTTGTCTCTCAATTACTAAGAATCAACTTGGCTTGTTTGTTGTTTCGCTATATAGTTTTCAAGGTGCTTTCGCTGCCCCGTTTCCCTTGCGCTCGCGCTCGTTTCCCGCGACAGCTTTGACAGTATACCTCTGGGGCTTCTCTTTGTCAATACCTTTTTTCAAATTATTTTTCATATTTTTTTACACAGTCCTGACACATTCTTTTCATTGATAATACGTGCTTTTTATGCTATGATGAGGCTGTTTGGGAGGAGCTATGTCGGAAAGATCGCCACAAAAGATCAAAAAGCTGCGCAAGCAGGCGGACCGGCTCCGTTTCTTCAGCCGGTCGTCGCTATACATCGCCCGCACCATCGCCCTCATCTTCCTGGGCGTGATGCTGTGCGTGCTGGCCTTCGTGTCCTGCGCCCGGCTCGCCAACCTGTACATCCTGGTGAACGAGGGCATGGCCCTTCGGATCGAGTGCGTGCTGCAGGACGGGCCTCGGGAGGAGCTGGACAGCTACTTCACCAGCGATTGCATTGCCTCCGACGGGCGGCTCTATGACGCCACCTACCAACCCTACACCGTTACTTCCTATAATTATATGTTGGAGTTCTCCCATATCCGGGTGTGGCCCTGGCTCAGCGACCTGTCCGTGGACGTGCTGGAGCAGGCGGACCGGATCGTGGGCACCGCCAATTCCAACGCCGTGGACCCGGACAGCGATCCGCCGCCCTGGACGCCCATCCGCTACCGACTGACCGTCAGCAAGGTCAACGGCAGCTGGCGCATCAGCAACATCACCACCCTGACGGTGGACCCCAAGATCGATCCCCTGCCCACGCCGGACCCGGAGCGGTCCCCTCTGCCCATGGCCACGCCCACGGAGTCCCCGGTGCCGGGGCCCCGGCTCTCCATCATCACCCCCACCCCCTTCCTATGACCGTCAAAGAACTCTTTCAGCAGCCGCCTCTGCTCCTGGCCCCCATGGCCGGGTATTCGGACGCGGTCTTTCGGCGTCTGTGCCGGGAGGAGGGCTGCGATCTCGCCTTCACGGAGATGATCTCCGCCAAGGGGCTCCTGCACGCCAACGAAAAAACGAGGCTCCTGTGTCGCCCCGGTCCCCAGGAGGGGCCCTTGGGGGTGCAGCTCTTCGGCAGCGACCCCGTGTCCATGGGCGTGGCGGCCCGGGTGGTCACGGAGGAGCTGGGGGACGACCTCTTTTGCCTGGACATCAACTGCGGCTGCCCGGCCCGGAAGATCGCCGGGAACGGGGACGGCAGTGCCCTGCTGCTGGACCTGCCTCTGGCGGAAAAGGTGATCTCCGCGGTGGTACGGCACACGACTTTGCCTGTCAGCGTGAAGTTCCGCTCCGGCTGGGACGAGGGGCACATCGTATCCGCGGACTTCGCCCGGATGGCGGAGGCGGCGGGAGCGTCCTTCCTCACCCTCCACCCCCGGACCCGCATGCAGCAGTACAGTGGCGTCGCCGACTGGAACGAGATCGAGGCCGTGAAGCATGCCGTATCCATCCCCGTGGTGGGAAACGGGGACGTGGTGGACGGGCCCTCCGCCTGCCGCATGCTGGAGGAGACGGGCTGCGACGGGCTCATGATCGGCCGGGGGGCCCTGGGCCGGCCCTGGGTGTTCTCCGAGATACGGGCCGCCCTGAACGGAACAGATTTCGCCCCGCCGGAGGGGCAGGAATTGAAGAAGCGGATCCTCCGCCACGGAGCGCTGGAGCTCGCCGCCAAGGGGGACCACGGCATGGTGGAGCTAAGAAAGCACCTCCCCCTCTACTTCACCGGCCGCCGGGGAGCCTCGGGCCTGAAAAAAGCCTTGAGTCAGGTAAAAACCATGGAGGAACTGGGCCGTTTGCTGCTTGACAGGGACGGGTGCGATCAATATAATAGTATGAATTAAGGGCCGGAACGTGTGCGGCCCATAAACAAGGAGATAAAAAGAACATGGCAGAGATTTGGCTGACCGAACGGGAAGTGGAAAAGCGCCGGCAGAAGCTGGATTATTTGAAGGGCGAGCGCCGCTTGGAGATCGCCGAGATGCTGAAGATCGCCCGGGGTTTCGGCGATTTGAGCGAAAACGCGGAATATGACGCCGCCAAGAACGAGCAGGCGAAGAACGAATACGACATCGCCGTGCTGGAGGACGAGCTGCAGCACGTGCACATCATCGACGAGAGCGCCATGGCCTCCGGCGGCGTGAACATCGGCACCTCCGTGACCGTGCGCAACGCCAAGAACGGCTTCGAGACCACCTACCAGATCGTGGGCACCACCGAGGCCGACCCCCGCAAGGGCAAGATCTCCAACGAGTCCCCCATCGGCGCTGCCCTGCTGGGCCACAAGACCGGTGAGAAGGTGGACGTGCACACCCCCGGCGGCCTGCTGGAGCTGGAGATCGTCTGCATCAACGCATAAGAGGAGAAAAAAACATGGAACAGCGTCCTGAACAGACCCAGGAGATCACCGCGGAGCAGCTCTCGGAGCTGCTTCAAATCCGTCGTGACAAGCTCGCCGCCCTGGTGGCAGAGGGCAAGGACCCCTTTGCCGTCATCCGCTATGACCAGGATACCCACAGCGCCGACATCCAGGCGGATTTCGACGCCTACGAGAACAGGGAGGTGAGCATCGCCGGCCGCATGATGAGCAAGCGCATCATGGGCAAAGCCAGCTTCGCCCACGTGCTGGACGGCAAGGGCGACATCCAGATCTATGTGAAGCGGGACGACGTGGGCGAGGCGCCCTACGCCGCCTTCAAGACCTGGGACATCGGCGACATCGTGGGCGTGAAGGGCTTCGTGTTCAAGACCAAGACGGGCGAGGTGTCCGTCCACGCCAAGGAGCTGACGCTGCTCTCTAAGTCCCTCCGGCCCCTGCCCGAGAAGTTCCACGGGCTCAAGGACCCGGAGCTTCGCTATCGGCAGCGGTACGTGGATCTGTTCATGAACGACAAGGTCCGGGAGACCTTCCGCAAGCGCAGCGCCATCATTGCCCAGATCCGTCGGTATCTCGATAGCGAGGGCTTCATGGAGGTGGAGACCCCGGTGCTTAACACCGTGGCTTCCGGCGCTTCCGCCCGGCCCTTCGTGACCCACCACAACACCCTGGACATCGACATGTACATGCGCATCGCTACGGAGCTCCATCTCAAGATGTGCATCGTGGGCGGGCTCGAGCGGGTGTACGAGATCGGCCGCCTGTTCCGCAACGAGGGCATGGACGCCACCCACAACCCGGAGTTCACCACCATCGAGGTGTACCAGGCCTACACGGACCTGAGGGGCATGATGGACCTGTGCGAGCAGCTCTTCTCCCGCTGCTCCCAGCTGGTGAACGGCACCGCCAAGATCAGCTACCAGGGCCAGCCCGTGGACCTGACGCCCCCCTTCCGCCGCCTCTCCATGAACGACGCGGTGAAGGAATATACGGGCAAGGACATCTATGGCTGCGCCTCCGACGAGGAAGCCCGCGCCCTCGCCCGGGAGTTGGGCCTCGAATTGAAGGACAAGACCGCCACCAAGGGCAAGATTTTGGCCGAGGCCTTCGACGCTTTCGTGGAGGAGAAGCTCATCGAGCCCACCTTCATCATCGACTACCCCATCGAGAACTCCCCGCTGACCAAGCTGAAGGCGGGCAGCAAGGACATCGTGGACCGGTTCGAGCTCTTTATCTGCGGCCATGAGTACGCCAACGCTTACACGGAGCTCAACGACCCCATCGACCAGCGCAGCCGTTTCATCCAGCAGGCTCAGGAACGGGCCAAGGGCGACGACGAGGCCATGCAGATCGACGAGGACTTCATGGCGGCCATGGAGTACGGCATGCCCCCCACCGGCGGCATCGGCATCGGCATCGACCGCATGGTCATGCTGCTCACCGATTCTCCCACCATCCGGGACGTGATCCTGTTCCCGACAATGAAGCCAAAAGGGCAAAAGTCCCAGGCTGAGGAAGTGCATACCGCTACAGAATATGCAGCCCCGAATGCCGATTTTGAATGTGCCTGCAACACCTGCCCCTCTCAGGAGGCATGCAAGGCTGCCCAGGAAGCGGCGCAAACAGCTCCCGCCGAAGAGAAAATCGACTTCAGTAACGTGGAGATCGAACCGTTGTTCAAGGATTATGTGGACTTCGAGACCTTCTCTAAGTCCGATTTCCGTGCGGTGAAGGTGCTGGCCTGCGAAGCCGTGCCTAAGTCCAAGAAGCTGTTGAAGTTCACGCTGGACGACGGAACCGGCGAGAATCGCACGATTTTATCGGGCATTCACGCATTTTACGAGCCGGAGCAGCTC
>ONNZ01000055.1 GCA_900319345.1 uncultured Eubacteriales bacterium | reverse complement strand
CGGGCCAAGGACACCGTCACCCGGCTGGTGGAGGACAAGTGGGAAGAATACACCGGCGGGGAGAACAACCTGCTGAACATGGACAGCCAGGCGGAGAAGGTCTCCCTGACCTCCCCGGAGAACCCCGCTCCCAACACCATCACTCTGGTGCTCCGGAGCCAGGAGATCAAGACCGACGACGAGGCGGACAGCCGCCAGGCGGCCCGTCAGGCCGAGAGCGAAAAGCTGGGCTTCTGGGGCCGGGTGGGACGGATGTTCCACGATTTCGTGGCGATCTTCACCGGGGACTGATCCCGATCACGGATCAAATCCCTGCATCGGGTACGCTGTGCTGTGCGAGGGGCTTTCCCCGCTCTATGCTGAAACCCCGTCTCGTGCAGGCGCCAACGCGCACCGCGACAAAAAACCGCTGGAAAACCAGAACCGATCGTGGTATGATACAATCAGAACAGAAAGGAAAAGAGGGTTTGCCATGACAAAGATCCTTCTCCCCATCGACGGCAGTCCCCGCAGCGCCCGCACCGCCGCCATGCTCCGCCAGATGTTCGACCCCAGCGACGTGGAGGTCACCCTTGTCACGGTCATCGTCCGGGAGATCCGGTCCGAGGTCTCCCAGGAATATGAAAAGGTCTTCCACGCCGAGCAGGCCAAGCTGGACAATATGCGGGACGAGCTCCCCCTGTACACCGTCAAGACCAAGATCCTGGCGGGCGCCCCGGGGCCGGAGATCGTTCGGTACGCCGAGAGCCACGACATCGACATTATCATGATGACCCGGTCCAGCCGGGGGCCCCTGCGCAGGATGGGCTCCGTGGCCACCTACATCGTGAAGAAGGCCCCGTATATCGACCTGATCATCATGCACGAGGCCCATGAGAGCAAGGAAGAGGCCGCAGAATAGGATACGATAAAACAAGGGGCCGTTGCAAAAGGTGAAAAGCGCCCTCTCCGTCACGGCTTCGCCGTGCCACAGTTTCTGTGGTTGCTTCGCTTTATCTTATCAAACTGTCCCCCGGACAGTTTGACTCCCGGAGGGAGAGGCAAGATTTAATGCCTTGTCTGCGAAGTTGCACTAAACTCTTGGCTCTCCCTCTGGGAGAGCTGGCATTCGCGAAGCGAATGACTGAGAGGGCGTCCTTTTGCAACGGCCCCTTTGCTTTTCATCAGTCGTCCCAGTCAGGCAGGTCTCTGTCCTCTTCCAGAACGGCCCCCGTCCGGGCGTCGATGGTATACTCATACTCGACACCGCCGGCGGTATAGAACTCGATCTCGTAGACCGGCACGCCGTCCTCCCGGTCCTGCTTGGCCTTGGTGAAGGTGACCTCGCCGACGCTCAGACCCGCCCGGGTCAGCGCGATGGTCTTGGCTTTCTCCACACCGAGGTACGCGGCGTCCCCGGCCTTCTTCTCCGGCTGTCTCTTGGGTGCGGACGGGGCCGCAGGCTTGACAGCGGCGCGGTTCCAGTCGTCCTCGATCTCCTGCTGCAGCTCCAGCACCTGGCCGGTCCGGGCATCCAGTGTGAGATCATATTCCACCCGGTCTCCGGTGAGGAACTCCACCTCATAGACCCGGCGTCCGTCCTCCCAGGTCAGCTTCAGGGTGCGCATCTGCACGGTCTCCGCAGACTGTCCGGTCCGTTCCAGGGCGATGGCTTTGGCCCGCTCCGTGCCGATGACCGTCACGGCGCTCCGCTCTCTCGCCAAGTACCAGTGCCGCTTTTCCAGCTTGCCGCCTCGTTCCGCGGCACTTGCCGCCTCGTTCCGCGGCATAAGCCGAAATGCTTCCAACGGCCATGACGCACACCAGGGACAGGGCCAGGATCATTGTCTTCTTTTTCATCGGGATCCCTCCTTTGGTATCCATAGGGGTTTGCTGCAGCCTCACTTTAGCATCGGAACATTAGTGGAAGATGAGAAGGCCGCCGGCGTTGGAAAACGGACCGAAAAAACGCTGCCCGCGCCCGGCCGGCTCTCCAGGGAGACCGCCGCCCCGTGGAGCTCCGCGATCTGCCGGACCATGGACAGGCCCAGTCCCGTCCCCGGGACGGTCCGGGCGGCGTCCCCGCGATAAAACCGGTCAAAGATCTTCTCCTGCTCCTCCAAGGGGATCCCCGGCCCGTCGTCCGCCACGGACAGGACCGCCGTCCCGTCCTCCGCCCGAACCAGGGCCACCCGGACCCGGACCGCCGGACCGCCATGGCGAAAGGCGTTGCCGATTCAGATCCCGCTCGTCCTCCGCCAGTAAAATGCGCATGGATGACACTCCTTTCCGGGCTCCGGCCCCCTCCCGGCCGGCTGTTCCTTAAGGCATCCCCGCACAATGCATGGCGCGCTTCGCATACCGGGATCGTGCGGGAATTCCTTAAAAAACAAGGCCACTCCCATCGGAGCGGCCTTGGAATCGTTAACCCTGCGAATTATTCGTAATCATAGAAGCCCTTGCCGGACTTGCGGCCCAGACGGCCGGCCCGGTAGAGGACCTTGTACAGGTGCGCGGGACGATACTTGGAGTCGGCGGTCTCCTGGTACAGGGACTCCATGACGCTGATCATCACGTCGATGCCGATGGCGTCGGCCAGCTTCAGGGGACCCATGGGCTGGTTGTAGCCCAGCTCGCAGGCCTTGTCGATGTCCTCGTAGGAGCAGACGTTCTCGCCGGCCAGGATGGCGGCCTCGTTCATCATGGGGCACATGACGCGGTTGGCGATGAACATGGGCACGTCGGAGACGGTGACGAACTCCTTGCCGAAGCCCTTGGCGATGGCCTTGCCGGTCTCGATGGTGTCCTCGGAGGTGTCGTAGGCGTTGATGATCTCCACCAGCTTCATGGCGGGCACGGGGCTGAAGAAGTGCATGCCCAGGAACTTGGCGGGGCGGCCGGAGGCGGCAGCCAGCTCGGTGATGCTCAGGGAGGAGGTGTTGGACACGAACACGGCCTCGGGCTTGATGACGCCGGCCATCTTCTCGAAGGCGTCCTTCTTCAGGTCCATGTTCTCCACCATGGCCTCAAAGACGATGTCCACGTCGGCCAGGTCCTCCAGGGTGGTGGTGGCCTTCAGGTGGGAGAGCCACTCGGTCTTCTGGGCCTCGTCGATCTTGCCCTTGGCGATCTTCTTGTCAAAGTTCTTGTTGATGCCGGCCACGCCCTTCTCCAGGGTGGGGGTGCGGTGGTTGTAGAGGACCACGTCGTAACCGCCCTCCAGAGCAACCTGGGCGATCCCTCTGCCCATAGAACCTGCGCCGTACACGCCAACAGTCTTAACTTCCATGATTGTGCAACTCCTTCTCCATGTTTGTGGATGATTATTTTTTAATGCGCGGACGAACGGTTCCGCGCGGCTTGATCAGTGACGGATAAGGCGGAGCGTGAAATTACCGCCATTATCACGATGTCTGCCCTATCTTACAGGAATATCGCCCCGCCGTCAAGTGCTGATTCTTTAATTTTCACAAGTTTTCCTTCATTATTTCCACCTCCCATGGTGTTTTCCACGGAAAGGTGGCGGAAGGATGTCAGAATACCGGAAAAACAGTAGTTTCTGTATAGTAATATTTATGGGGAAAATCATCAATATACGGTATGTGCCCTCTGCTTTCTTATGCTATAATAGTTTCTGTAGAAGTTGCCCCGTATGGTACGTGTTGCCGCGGGCATCCTTCTCATGCCTGCGGTAATATGTTGAAATCATGTTACTGAAAAACTTTTATACTGGAGGAATTTATTATGGACTTTTTACTGAATGAAGACCAGCAGATGATCCACGACCTCGCGCAGCAGTTCGCTCAGGACGTTCTGCAGCCCCGCATCGACGAGATCGAAGAAGGCGTTGACGTCCAGGTCAAGGACGGCACCATGCAGAAGCAGCTGCCCCAGGACATCTATCAGCAGATGGCCGAGTGCGGCTTCATGGGCATCTCCTTCCCCGAGGAGTATGACGGCATGGGCATGGGCCACCTGGAGCAGGCCATCATCATCAAGGAGCTCTCCCGCGTGTCCCCCTCCGTCGGCAAGGCGCTGGACGTGTACATCCTGGGCCTCGAGGCTCTGGACCTGTATGCCAACGATGAGCAGAAGAAGAAGTGGCTGGCTCCCTGCTGCCGCGGCGAGCAGACCGTCTCCTTCGCTTTCACCGAGCCCGACACCGGTTCCGACCCCAAGATGCTGAAGACCCGTCTGGAGAAGCAGGCTGACGGCACCTACAAGGTCAACGGCGTCAAGCGCTTCATCTCCAACGCCGGCTATGACGGCCCCTGCGTCCTGTTCGGCCTGCTGAAGGACGAGGAGAGCGGCAAGGACCTGGTCACCGGCTTCGTCGTTGAGAAGTTCTGCCAGGGCTACTCCGTCTCCTCCCCCTGGGAGAAGATCGGCTATCACGGCTCCCATGTCTGGGACATCTTCCTGGATGACGTGATCATCACCGACGAGAACATCCTGGGCAAGCCCGGCGACGGCTTCACTCAGCTGCTGGGCACCACCGCTTACGGCAAGCTGGGCTTCACCGCCGTGATCACCGGTACCGCTCTGGGCACCGCTGACATCGCTCTGAACTACTGCCAGGAGAAGCTGCATCGCGGCAAGCCCATCACCAAGTTCCCCACCACTCAGCTGCGTCTGTCCACCATGCTGACCTATGCGCACACTGCCGAGCTGCTGCTGCTGGAGGCTGCTGACTTCTGCGACAAGCATCACTTCGAGCCCGACGACATCGCCACCATGCGCGAGGTCCAGGCTCACACCGCGCAGGCCAAGGGCTATGCCGCCGAGACCGCCACGAAGGTCGCCACCATGGCCGTCAACGCCATGGGCGCCTATGGTGTCTGCGACGAGTATCAGGCTGAGCGCTTCGTCCGTGACGCCGCCATCGCCCCCAACATCGAGGGTGCCGGCGACATCCAGTACCTCATCCACGGCATGTATGTTGGCGCCAACGGCAACACCGTGTTCCACTAATTCGCCAACTGCCGCGTAAGATTACCTACGTTTGAATGACTTCGTCGTCCGGCCCACTCGGGGCCGGACGCCGGGTCTTAGGTCTTTGACCTAAATATTTTAATGGAGGATTGATTACTATGAAACCCAATTATCCTGCTGCTCGTCCCCTGCCTTCCTATGAGAACCTGCTGCTCGAGATGGTCGAGCCCAACATCCTGAAGGTTACCCTGAACAGACCCAAGGCTTACAACGAGTGGCTGGTCGATGAGTATTACAACATCCGCGTCGTCCTGCTGTATGGCGGCGACGAGTCCAAGGGCTTCTGCGCCGGCCTGGACGTCAAGCAGGGTCTGGACGAGTACGAGCAGACCGTCCCCGGCTTCTATCACTATCAGGTCAAGCTGGGCGAGCTGGAGATGTATATGTCCAAGACTCCTCAGCCCTGGATCGCTCTGATCGACAACGTGTCCGCTGGCGGCGGCTTCTCCCTGGCTATGGTCTCTGACATCCGTGTCTGCACCAAGACCGCTCGCTTCTCCTGCTTCTATGCCAACGTCGGCATCGGCGGCTGCGACATGTCCTCCTCCTACTTCCTGCCCCGCCTGATCGGCACCGGCCGTGCTTTCGAGATGATGCTGACCGGTAACTTCATCAGCGCTGACGAGGCTTGGAACCTGGGCCTGGTGTCCAAGGTTGTTGAGGATCGTCCCGCTCTGATCCCCGCTGGCCTGGAGCTGGCCCGCGTGATCGCTGCCAAGGATCCCATGGCTGTCCGCCTGACCAAGGAAGCTATGCGCGCCAACGTCGACGCTGCCGGCTTCGACAACGCCCTGCAGGTCGAGAACCGCAACCAGACCCTGATGATCGCCCACAACGTGAACAAGGACGCTTCTCAGGATCCCATCGGCAAGTATTGGATCGAGGATCGTGTGACCGATCCCATGAATCCCACCGGCGCCAACTAATTCTTACCACTCGTAAGATCGCGGTTTAACGCATGAAAACGCCCCGGCTTCGGCCGGGGCGTTTTTTGTCGTTCGGTGTTTCCGGACTTCATTGCCTGAAGCCAAATTTCCGAAGGACCTCCACCGCCCGGGCAGCAAAATCCGCATTGGCTCCCAAACTGATGTTGAAGAGGCCCTCGCCGCCGCCGGAGCCCACGATGGAAGCCGTGCGCCTGTCCTCCCAGGCGGTCAGCATCACGGTGAGGCTGGCGTAGCTTCCGTTGCGCCAGTAATAGCGCTCGAAGGCCAGCAGAAGCGCCTCGCCTTCCCCCAGGGTCTGCCGATCTTCCAGCAGAAGGTCCCCGCCGATGGCCGACTTCAGCGCCGCCGCCACCTCGGACAGGGTGACTTCGCTGTAACACTGTAAGGTCCGCGTCGTTCCGCTCATGGTCTTCTCCTCCTTTTTGGGTTCTGGAAAGAGTATATCAGATCTCT
>ONNZ01000062.1 GCA_900319345.1 uncultured Eubacteriales bacterium | reverse complement strand
AGACCACCATCAAGCCTCTGGCTGATGCTCTGGGCGGCGTTGTCGGCTCCTCCCGTGCTGCCGTTGACGCTGGCTGGATCCCCCACTCCCATCAGGTTGCCGCCGAAGGCGGGACGAGTCCAGGCGATACGGCCAGTCTCTTCGTCGATGTCCAGAGAGGTGCAGTCAGCGGTCAGGCCGGTCTTCAGACGGCCGGCCACACGGGGGCCAAGGTCGCGGCCCAGAGGGGAAGCGCCCATCAGCATGGAATAGGGGCAGTTCTTCTCGACAGCGTGCACGATGGCAGCGGTGTAAGCGTCGGTGCTGTAGTGATCATAGACTTCGTTGTCCATGACGATGACCTTGTCGGCGCCATAGGCGAAGGCTTCCTTAACGGCCTCGTCGCACTTGTAGCCGATGACCAGGCCGACGGTCTTGCCGCCCTGGATGGCAGCCAGACGGCGGCCGGGGTTCAGCAGCTCCAGGCCAACGTTTCTGGCCTTGCCGTGCTTGGTTTCAATAAAGACCCACAGGTCCTTGGATTGGGGCTCGTAGCTAGACTGTAACATTGTATTTCTTCCTCCCTTCGATTAGATGACGCCCTTGTCACGGAGCAGGTCATACAGCTTCTTCGCGGACTCTTCAGGAGTCTCTTCCTTGATCCGCAGGCCGCCTTCCTTGCGGGGAGGCGTAAAGCTCTTCTTAACCTTGGTGGGAGAGCCCTTCAGACCGGCTCTCTCGGGGTCGATGCCGCAGTCGGCAGCGCTCAGAGTGGGGATCTCGGCCTTGCGGGCAGCCATCTTGGACTTGATGGTGGGGAAACGGGGCTCATAGTCGGGCTTGGTGATGGTCACGACGCAAGGAGTGTTCATCTCCAGCCACTCAAAGCCGTCTTCCAGCTCCTTCTTGACCTTGACCTTGCCTTCACCGTTGGGCCAGACTTCCCAGCCGTAGGTGACCTGAGGCAGGTCCAGATCCTCGGCAGTCTGAGGACCGACCTGGGCGGTATCGCCGTCGATGGCCTGCTTGCCGAACATGATCATGTCGAACTTGATGCCTTCCAGCTCCTCGATCTTGGCCTTGCCGCAAGCCAGGGTGTAGCCGGTGGCCAGGGTGTCGGCGCCGCCGCAGACACGGTCGGAAACGAGGTAAGCCTTATCGCCGCCGACGGAGAGGCACTCACGCAGCGCTTCGATGGCCTGAGGAGGACCCATGGTCAGGATGTAGATACGGGTATCCTTGTCCTGATCCTTGATACGGGCAGCAGCTTCCAGAGCATACGCGTCGAACGGGCTGACGATAGCAGGAACGCCCTCGCGCATCAGTCGATTGGTCTCAGGATCGATCTTGATGATGGTCGTGTCCGGCACTTGTTTAATGCAAACAAGTATGTTCATTTCTGATTTCCCCCTATTTTATGATTTGTTTTATTCGATAGAGCCGGTCCCGCTCTCCCCCGCTCTGTCCGATGCGGCTGCCCGCGCGGTTCTGTTCGGGAAAAAACAGGGCCATCCTATCTGGATAAACGCCAGACCGGAGCACTCCGGTGGCAGACGTTTCGTGGGTTCCGGCGGAAAACCGCCCTTCGGCCACAATTTACGGTGGTATTATATCAGACGATTCCCCAAAATACAAGACAGGAATCAGAAGGATTGAAAAAATTTTTTTCGGGTTTTTCCGGTGAAATTGGGCGTTTCAAACAAATTTTTCAGGGGATATCACGTCCAGATGCGGTTTGCTTCGTCATCGTTCCTGTTTTTCCCGTTTTCTCCCGTTTTTTCCCGTTGTTTTCCTCACTCGCCGAAGAACTTGTCGTGGATGGCCTGGACCGCGGCGTTGGCGTCGTTCTCGTCCAGCAGGACGGAGACCTTGATCTCACTGGTGGAGATCATCTGGATGTTGACGTCGGCGTCATAGAGGGCGCCGAACATCTTGGCGGCCACGCCGGCGTCGTCCACCATGCCGGCGCCCACAATGGAGACCTTCACAACCTCCTTGTCCACGTCGATGTGGTCGAAGCCGATGCTCTCCTTGTACTCGTTGAGGAGGTCCGCGGCCTTTTCGGCGTCGTCCCGCTTCACGGTAAAGCTGATGTCCTTGGTGTCATCCCGTCCGATGGACTGGAGGATGATGTCCACGTTGATGTCCTCCTTGCCCAGCAGAGAGAACACGCGGTAGGCGATGCCGGGCTTATCTTCCACGCCCACCAGGGCGAGACGGGCCACGTTCTTATCCTTCGCGACGCCGCTGATCTGAGTCTTTTCCATTCGTTTCACAACCTCCTTGACTTTCGTGCCCGGCTTATTGGCAAAGCTGGACAGCACTTCCAGATTCACACGGTATTTCTTGGCCAGCTCCACGGAGCGGTTGTGGAGCACCTGGGCGCCCTGGCTGGCCAGCTCCAGCATCTCGTCGAAGGTGATCTCCTCCAGCTTCCGGGCTCCCTTGACGTGGCGGGGGTCGGCGGTGTAGACGCCCTCCACGTCGGTATAGAT
>ONNZ01000057.1 GCA_900319345.1 uncultured Eubacteriales bacterium | reverse complement strand
GATTCGAACGGGTGCGGTAGTGAATTAGGCTCCAGTGGAGCCTGAGAGCCGCACCCTGACCGAGGCCGCAGCCGAGAGCGAATCCCCTATGCTCCACCATCCAAGAAACCTCTTTTGCCTGCCAAGGCAGAGAGGTTTCTTGCTTATCTGTAATTCATCTGCTAAAATTCAAAAAAAGGTGATTATAATAAACAAATCGAATCTTGAGGAATAGATGCAGCTTATCTGAGGAAAGGGTATTGCGGTAATGAATATGTTTTTTGAAAATGCTTACTTTATTATCGGGACTTCATATGCAGGAAAATCTACCATGGTTAAGGAATTGGCCAAAAAGTACAGGGGTATTGCATGCGAAGAAAACTATCATGACAATTATCCCGGAGTACTTGACGCCAAAGAGTTCCCTTGCCTGACATATACAAGAGATCTTGAAGACTGGCATGACTTTATCAGAAGATCGCCGCAGGAATATAAAGACTGGATCGATGGAGTGAGGAAAGAATGCGAAATATTGGAACTTAGGATGCTGCCTGAGATATGCAACAAGGGTAAAAAGGTTTTTGTTGATACGAATATTAGTATTGAAACCTTAAGAAAGATAGCCCCTTTGGATCATACTCTTGTGATGCTTGCTGATCCCGAAATACCGTTACACAGGTTTTTTGACCGACCAGATCCAGAGAAACAGTTTTTGTATCAATTAATTATGGAAGAGCCAGATCCTGAAAAGGCGATGGAAAACTACCGACAGGGACTAAAATTGATTTGTTCACAGGAAGGGTATGAAGAATTTGAAAAGTCAGGGTTTAATATTATCTATAGAGACGAAAGCAGAACCATAGAACAGACGGTATCTTTGGCAGAGAAAGCATTGGGGTTGAAATAAAAGCTCGATCAATTCCTGCTTGCTGCGCTATCCAGCGATGTATTTTGCGCGCTCTTTCACAAATAGAAAAAAGCACCGTTTTTGACGGTGCTTTTTCCGTGTAAACGTATTGGATCAGTTGGCGAAGTACCGGCTGTCCTTCTGGAGCACGTCGTGGGCGCCGCCCTCCACCATGGAGGCGGGGGAGACCAGCGTCAGGCGAGCCTTTTCGCGAAGCTCGGCGATGGTGGTGGCGCCGCAGTTGCACATGGTGGACCGGACCTTGTGGAGGGTGGTCTCCACGTTGTTGTGGAGGGGACCGGCGTAGGGCACGTAGGAGTCCACGCCCTCTTCGAAGGTCAGCTTCTTGTCGCCGCCGTTGTCGTACCGCTGCCAGTTCCGGGCCCGGGCGCTGCCCTCGCCCCAGTATTCCTTCATATAGCTGCCGTTGATGAGCACCTTGTTGGTGGGGCTCTCGTCGAACCGGGCAAAGTACCGGCCCAGCATGCAGAAGTCCGCGCCCATGGCGAGAGCCAGCGTCACATGGTAATCCTGGACGATGCCGCCGTCGGCGCACACGGGCACGTAGATGCCGGTTTTCTTCAGATACTCGTCCCGGGCGGCCGCCACGTCCTGTACGGCAGTGGCCTGGCCCCGGCCGATGCCCTTAGTCTCTCGGGTGATGCAGATGCTGCCGCCGCCGATGCCCACCTTCACGAAGTCGGCGCCCGCCTCCGCCAGGAAGCGGAACCCGTCTCCGTCCACCACGTTGCCCGCGCCGATCTTCACGGAGTCGCCGTAGTTCCGGCGAACGAAGTCGATGGTCCGCTGCTGCCACTCGGTGAAGCCCTCGGAGGAGTCGATGCAGAGCACGTCCGCCCCGGCTTCGATGAGGGCGGGGATCCGCTGCTCGTAGTCCCGGGTGTTGACGCCCGCGCCCACCACGTACCGCTTATGGTCGTCCAGCAGCTCCAGGGGGTTGTCCTTGTGGGCGTCGTAGTCCTTGCGGAACACGAAGGCGGACATGTTGCCGTCCTTGGTGATGATGGGGAGGGTGTTGAGCTTGTGCTCCCAGATGATGTCGTTGGCCTCCTTCAGGCTCACGCCCTCGTAGGCGTAGACCAGGGAGGAGAAGGGGGTCATGAACTCCTTGACGGGGGTGTCGAGGCCCATGCGGCTCACCCGGTAATCCCGGCTGGTGACCATGCCTACCAGCTTCCCGTCGGGGCTGCCGTCCTCGGTGACGGCGATGGTGGAGTGGCCCGTGCGCTCCTTCAGGGCGATCACGTCCCCCAGGGTGGAATCGGGGGTCACGTTGGAATCGCTGCGGACGAAGCCGGACTTGCACTTCTTCACCGCCCGGACCATGGCCGCCTGGCTCTCGATGCTCTGGGACACGAAGATGAAGGACACGCCGCCTTCCCGGGCCAGGGCCGCCGCCAGCTTCTCACCGGACACGGACTGCATCACGGCGGACACCAGGGGGATGTTCATGGACAGGGCCGGGGTCTCGCCCACCCGGAACTTGCAGATCGGGGTCACCAGGGACACGTTCTGCGGGGTGCAGGCGGAGGAAGAATAGCCGGGGACGAGAAGATACTCGGAGAAGGTGTGGGACGGTTCGCTGAAATAGTATGCCATGATGCCCTCCTCAAAATGATTTGACTAAGTATACCCAAAATACACGAAAAAGGCAACCGTCATTTGCAATATTATTTCAGAGGATTTGTGTTTCGCGGGCCGATCATGAGGGAGAGGACCCCCATGAACGCTGCGGAGAGGGCGGAGGAGAGGATGAGGGCGCTGAGGGACAGGCTCCGCTGCAGCACCTCCTGGCGGCTGGCGAAGGCGGCGGCCACCCCAGGGAACAGGGGAAATAACGTATAGCAGACGGCACCCACCAAGGCTCCGTATAGCAGCTTTTGGAGCAGGTACGGGATCAGCTTCAATCCGGGAAAACAGCACAGGGTCTGGAGCCCCAGGGACAGGCCCCCGAAGGCCGCGACCCCGATCGATAGGCTGACCTTCACGCGCAGGGGCAGGGACAGGGCTGCCATGGCCGA
>ONNZ01000058.1 GCA_900319345.1 uncultured Eubacteriales bacterium | reverse complement strand
CTCTTCGCGTTTTTTCTTACTTAAAGTACCGCTGCAGCAGCCCAGCGAAAGCCTTGCCGTGTCGGGCTTCGTCGCGGGCCATTTCATGGACGGTGTCGTGGATGGCGTCCAGGTTCAGGGCCTTGGCGCGCTTGGCCAGGTCGGTCTTGCCGGCGGTGGCGCCGTTCTCGGCCTCCACCCGCATCTCCAGGTTCTTCTTGGTGGAGTCGGTCAGGACCTCGCCCAGCAGCTCGGCAAACTTGGCGGCGTGCTCGGCTTCCTCAAAGGCGGCGGTCTTCCAGTACTCGCCGATCTCGGGATAGCCCTCGCGATAGGCCACCCGGCTCATGGCCAGGTACATACCCACCTCGGAACATTCGCCGGTGAAGTTGTTCCGCAGATCCTGGATGATATCCTCGGGAGCGCCCTGGGCCACGCCAACAACGTGCTCAGCGGCCCAGGTCATCTCGCCGGCCTGCTCGACGAACTTGCTGGCGGGAGCCTTGCACTGGGGGCACTTCTCGGGGGGATTGTCGCCTTCGTGGACGTAACCGCAAACGCTGCATACGTATTTCGCCATAGTATTATTCCTCCATATCTTCCCCGTGGGGAAAGTTATAAAATTTGGGTTAAAAGATGCTGCCCATCTCTTTCCCCGTATTTTACACGATAGGCCACCGTTTGTAAAGGCAGTTAGCCGACGCTTTTTGCGCTTTTTCCGTCCTATTTCCGAAGTTAGCTTCAGCTTACTGCAACTTTTGCAGCGTATTCAACAAATCCTCCCGGCTGTACAGCGCCGACAGCACCGGCAACATGGCGTTGGGGGAAAGATGCTCCGGCAGGCCCAGGGCCGCCAGGAGCTTTTTTCGCTTCTCCCGGCTGTTTTCCCCGCCGGACAGGCCGCAGGCGTAGAGGTCGGCCTTGGTGAGGGCCGGAGCGGCCCGCCCGGTCTCCTCCCCCAGGATGGTGGCCCCCGCCTGACGGAGGGCGTGCTCCAGCACCGCCGGGGACATCCCCTCCACCCCCAGCTTGCCCTCCTTGCCGGGGTGTGTTTTCCGCCTCTCTTTGCCGTAAAGGTCAGGGATGTAGGCGTGCTTGACCTTATCCTTGGGCAGGGCGCCCTTGAGGTAGTTCCGGATGACGAAGCCCGCCCCGTCGCTGTCGGTGAGGACCACCAGGCCCCGCCTGTCCGCGATCCTTCGCAGCAGGGCCAGCTTCTCCCGGTCCTTGAAGATGCCGAAGCCGTTGGTCTCCAGGATCACCCCGTCCACCAACTGGGAGAGGGTAGTTTTGTCGTACCGGCCCTCCACCACGATGGCCTCCCGGACCCGGATCATGGCCGCACCCCCGCCGCCAGCTCCAGCACCAGGGAGATCAGCCGGTCCCGGGCGTCGGCCCCGGTGACCGATTTCATGGCCAGGTCGGTCTCGGCGCACCGGGCCATGGCCCGGCGGCACCAGGCCATGTCGTGGCGGCGGGCGGCGTCCATCAGCTTGTCGGCGGGATAGGCCGAGCGCATGGACCACAGCCCCTGGACCCATCGGCTGCCCTGGCCGCTCTCCAGGGCCACACGGGCGGAGTAGAGCTGCCGCAGGTGCTTCCCCAGCACCGCCAGGAGCATGATGGGCTCCTGCTTCATGAGCAGCAGGTCGTTGAGGACCGCCAGGGCCTTGTCATAGTCCTTTTTCGTCAGGGCGTCGGTCATGCGGAAGACCTGGGCGTCCAGCACGGGGATGGCCACGGCGTCGATGTCCCCCTTGGTCACCCGGCGCTCCCGGGCGTAGGCCCCGATCTTGGCGATCTCCCCGATGAGCCCGGTCATCAGGTCCCCGCAGAGGAAGATGAGGTACTGGGCGTCCCCGGTGGAGATGTCGTGGTCCAGGGCCTTGAACCGGCGGACGATCCAGTCGGTCAGGTCGTGCTGGTCCTGCCGGGGGAAGGCCGCCTCGCAGCCCTTCTCCTTCAAGACCCCCGCCAGCTTCTTCATCCGGGCGTCGGCCTTGTAGGGGATGGTGTCGTAGACAAAGGCCAGGGTACAGTAGTCGGGCAGATCAGCCAGCAGGGCGGCCATGGCGGTCCGCTGGCTCTCCGGGGCCTTGAAGAGGTCATAGTCGTCCACCTGGATGAAGGTCCGCGGACTCATCATGGGCAGGGCGTCCACCGCGTCGGACAGGGCCTGGAGGTCCAGCCCCTTGCCGGGAAGCCGATGGACGTTGAAGCTCTCCATCCCCGCCGGGACGCAGGCGGCCCGGAGCTTATCCAGGTAGAAATCCCGGAGGTAGGTCTCCTCGCCGTGGAAGATGTACAGGGAGGCGGGGGTCCCCGCCTTCAGGTCTTGCTTGAGCCGGGTGAGCCCGGCGGTTTTGTTGGTTCCTTTGGTCGCCATATCATGTGGCCTCCTTGGGGTGGGCGTATACGGTGAGGTCGCCCAGTTGGTCGGTGCGGTAGACCGCCGCCCCCGCCTCCGCCAGGCGGTCCAGGGTCTCCGGGGCGGGGTGTCCGTAGGAATTATAGCCCACGGAGATCAGAACGGTCTCTGGGGTGAGGGCTTCCAGCAGGGCTTTGCCGGTGGCGTAGTGGTGAAGGAAGGCAGCCGTAACGTCATCAACGAGGCGTTCCGTGTGTTCCGCACCAACCTTGAGTTCATGAGCAAGGACGGCGCTTCCAATATCTTCATGTTCACCTCGTTCAACCCGGGTTCGGGTAAGTCGTTCATCGCCATCAACTCGGCCATCGCCTTGGCCATCAAGAACAAGAAGGTGCTGGTGATCGACGGCGACCTGCGTCACGCCTCGCTCTCGGCCTATATCTTCTCGCCCAAGCAAGGTATCACCAACTACCTGGCGCGTCAGGAGGAGGACATCCATAAACTCATCATCCAGAGCAACGACTATCCC
>ONNZ01000059.1 GCA_900319345.1 uncultured Eubacteriales bacterium | reverse complement strand
CATGACCTTGGGGGCCCGGACGATGGCGCGGCCGATGGCCACACGCTGCCGCTGGCCGCCGGACAAGGCCTTGGGCTTGCGGTTCAGGTACTGGGTGATATCGAGGATCTCCGCGGCCTCCCGGACCTTCTTGTCGATCTCGGCCTTGGGCACGTGCTTGAGCTTCAACGAGAAGGCCATGTTCTCGTACACGGTCATGTGGGGGTACAGGGCGTAGTTCTGGAAGACCATGGCGATATCCCGATCCTTGGGCGGGATGTCGTTGACCAGCTTGCCGTCGATGAGCAGCTCGCCGTCGGTGATCTCCTCGAGGCCGGCCACCATGCGCAGGGTCGTGGACTTGCCGCAGCCCGAGGGGCCCACCAGCACGATGAACTCCTTGTCGGCGATGTCCAGGCTGAACTGCTGGACGGCGACGACGCCCTCGTCCGTGATTTGAAGGTTTACCTTCTTCTTCTCCGGCTGGTCGTCCTTCTTCTTGCTCTTCTTCTGCTCCCCGCTGATGTAGGGATAGACCTTCTTGATGTTCTTGAGTTGTACGGTTGCCATTTATTTTTTGCTCTAAGCGCCCTGCCTCCGCAAGAGGCGCCCTCGCGGTCACCCAGAGGGTGCGCCGCATTACGACAGGTCTCCACGCTGCCGCAGCCCGAGCAAGGGCTGTTTCCTCCTTTTTTTCAGGGGAAGCGCCTATTGACTGTGGAGTAGAACGCCCCGCCCTTACATTTGAAGTTGGTGTTGCCGAGGGGATCTTCTCAGCGCATATGTATTGTACCATACGCGCTTTTTTTGCGCAAGACGCCCCTTGTCAAAAGGAATGCTTTTCGGTAAGATGAAACCGATCCGGAACCCTGTGACAGCTTTTTCAATACAAAGGGGACAAGCCTATGTTGCTATCCAACGGCAAAATATATCTGAACGGCCGGTTCGTGTCCGGCGGTATCGCCTTTTCCCGCATCGTCGAGGCCGCGGGCCCCGAGGTGACGGGGGGGACGGACCTGGCCGGCGATTACGTGATCCCCGGCCTCATCGACGTACACACCCACGGCGCAGTGGGGGAGGACGCCGGCGACGGGAGCCCTGAAGGCCTGGTCAAAATGGCTCGGTACTACGCCGCAGGCGGGGTCACCTCCTGGTGCCCCACCACCATGACCCTGCAGGAGCCGGAGCTCACGAAGGCTATGGCGGCCATTCGTGACTTTCAGCGTCCCGCCGACGGGGCGAAGGTGGCCGGGGTCCACCTGGAAGGCCCCTTCCTGAGTTTGAAAAAGTGCGGAGCCCAGAACCCGGACAACCTGCACGCCCCCGACGCCGAGCTGTTCCACCGGCTCGACGAGGCTTCGGGTCACCGGGTGCGGCTGGTCACCGTGGCCCTCGAGGAGCCCGGCGCCCTGCCCTTCATCCGGGAGGTGAGCCGGACCTGCACCGTGTCCCTGGGCCACACCACCGCGGACTACGACACCGCCATGGCCGCCTACGAGGCCGGGGCCTCCCACGCCACCCATCTCTTCAACGCCATGCCGGCCCTGAACCACCGGGAGCCCGGCGTGGTGGCCGCGGCCCTGGACGCCGGAGCCACCGTGGAGCTCATCACCGACGGCTTCCACATCCATCCCGCCGTGGTCCGCCTGGTCCACCGTCTCTTCGGGGAGAAGCTGGCGCTGATCTCCGACTCCCTACGCTGCGCCGGCATGCCCGACGGGGACTACGAGCTGGGAGGCCTGCCCATCACCCTGACGGAAGGCGTGGCCAGGCTCCGGGGCAGCAGCACCCTGGCAGGCAGCTCCATTCACCTGATGGACGGCCTTCGCCGGGCCGTTTCTTTCGGCGTGCCCCTGGAGGCCGCTGTCTACGCCGCCACCGCCGCCCCAGCCAAGGCCATCCGCCGGGACCATGAGATGGGCGCCCTCATCCCGGGTCGCACCGCGGACCTGGTGGTGCTGGATCAAAACCTGTCCCTAAAGGCCGTCTACATCGACGGCGCACTCCTTCGCTGACCGCTGTCGATCTACCGTCTTCAATAAAACAAAATCGACTTCCAGAAGGGATCTGGGAGTCATTTTTTGGTAGCGGCGACGGACCTGACCAGGTAGACCAGGTACATAAAGGAACGCCTTCCCTTGCTTTTTGGCATCGACGTGAGCGTTCCCCGGGACCATCCGCCCCGCACCCTGCCCAAAGCAATGTGACCGAAAAGGAGGACACTATGGAACGCTTTACTCTGTCGCCCCTGGATCAGAAGAGCATTTATCTGCGGGGCAAGGGCTGGACGCTGGAACAGATCGCAGAGCAGGTGGGCTTTGCCACTCACAGCGCCGTCCTGAAGCGGATCCGTCGGATCGGCAAGGCCTACGAGCTATGGTCCGGAGAGGACCTGGGCTTTCGCCGGAAGCCGGAGAAAAAGCCGTACTTCGACTATAACGCCATCCGGCGGCAGAAGCATGTGGTTTGATTCCCTTAATATGGGCATGCTTTTAAGGAAATATTCCCTCAACGGCTTGACGATTCCCTTAAAAATGGCTAATATATAAGGGAATAAAGGGTGAGGTAAGGACATGAGAGAGTTCAATTACAGCCAATACCGCCAGCAGAAATGGGATTCGGAGGTCCTGGGCCTGGTGGCGGCCATCTACAAAGAGGCCGGAAAGCAGGAACTGTACCTGAAGCAGCGGCCGGAGGCGCTGGAAAAGTTGGTGGAGATCGCTAAGATCCAGAGCACCGAGTCCTCCAACGCCATCGAGGGCATCGTGACCACGGACACCCGCATCCGTCAGCTGGTGGCGGAGAAGACCGCGCCCAGGAACCGCAGCGAGCAGGAGATCGCCGGGTAT
>ONNZ01000064.1 GCA_900319345.1 uncultured Eubacteriales bacterium | reverse complement strand
GCTGTCCTTGGTGAACTCCACCTTGCCGTCCTCGATCTCGTCCAGGAGGACCTTCAGGGTCTCCACGATCTTGTCGGCCTCTTCCTTGGCGATGATGCCCTGCTCCCCCAGCATGGTGGCGTGGGCCATGGAGCCGGTGATGTCCTGCTTATACAGCCGGGAATCGAAGGAGATGGAGGAGTTGAAGTCGTTTACCTTGTCGTCGGTTTCCTTCTGAAACCGGCCTGCCCAAAGCTTCATAGGCGCATTTCCTTTCTCAGTATAAACCGCAAGAGCAGGAGCGGAAAGGCTCCTGCCCGTGCGAATGGTTCGATTGTAAAGCTGCTCTGGCTTACAGCTTGCCCAGCTCCCGGAGAGCCTGGACGGTGGTGGGCAGACCCCACAGGTTGATGAAGCCCTCGGCGTCCTTCTGGTCGTAATCGGACTCATCGAAGGTGGCCAGCTTCTCGGAGTACAGGGAGTAGGGGGAGGTCATGCCGGCGGGGATGATGTTGCCCTTGTACAGCTTGAGCTTCACGGTGCCGGTGACGTACTTGTTGGCCTCGTCGGCGAAGGCGGTGAGAGCCTCCCGCAGGGGGGAGAACCACTTGCCGTTGTAGATAAGGTCGGCGAAGTCCACAGCCAGCTTCTGCTTCAGGTGCAGGGTGTCCTTGTCCACCGTGATCATCTCCAGCTGCTGATGGGCAAAGTAGAGGATGGTGCCGCCGGGGGTCTCATACACGCCCCGGTCCTTCATGCCGACCAGCCGGTTTTCCACGATGTCGATGATGCCGATGCCGTTGGCGCCGCCCAGCTCGTTGAGGCCCTCGATGATCTTGGAGGCCTTCATCTTCTCGCCGTTGAGGGCAACAGGCGCGCCGGCTTCGAAGTCCAGGGTCAGATAGGTGGGCTTGTCGGGGGCCTGGAAGGGGGAAACGCCCATTTCCAGGAAGCCGGGCTTGTCCAAATCGGGCTCGTTGGCGGGGTCCTCCAGGTCCAGACCCTCGTGGCTCAGGTGCCACAGGTTCTTATCCTTGGAGTAGTTGGTCTCCCGGGTGATCTTCAGGGGCACATTGTGGGCCTCGGCGTAGTCGATCTCCTCGTCCCGGCTGGTGATGTCCCACTCCCGCCAGGGGGCGATGATCTTCATGCCGGGGGCGAACCGCTTGATGGCCAGCTCGAACCGGACCTGGTCGTTGCCCTTGCCGGTGCAGCCGTGGGCGATGGCGTCGGCGCCCTCAGCCAGGGCCACCTCAGCCAGCTTCTTGCCGATGATGGGCCGGGCAAAGGCGGTGCCCAGCAGGTACTTCTCATAGGAAGCGCCCATCTTCAGGGAGGGGATGATGACGTCGTCCACCATCTCGTCCACCAGGTCGGCCACGATGAGCTTGGACGCGCCGGTCTTCAGGGCCTTTTCCTCCAGACCCTCCAGCTCGTCGGCCTGCCCCACGTTGCCGGAGACGGCGATGATCTCGGGATTGTTGTAGTTTTCCTTCAGCCAGGGGATGATGATGGATGTATCCAGACCGCCGGAATAGGCGAGGACGACTTTCTTGATCTCAGACATGGTATATTACCTCCAACAAACAATAAAAATTGATTGGGTTTGCTCGATGGACAAAAGAATACCACCATTTTGCATAAAAAGCAAGAATGTAATGTATAATCATCCGAAGGAAACCCCGTTTTTTCTGGGACAATTTGAACAAAAATGAATATTATGGGTGAATATACGAATATATATACTGCGATTTGCGGCGGCATCCTACAGATTAAAATTTACGGTTGTTTTTCAAAAGCGCTTACGCTATAATAGTCAGGATAAAAAGATGGGGGAGTATACCTCTGCGGTCTCCCCATTCCCTGAGGTGAAACTATGTCTTACCGCATCGGCATCGACATCGGCTCCACCACCGTCAAGGTCGTGGTGCTGGATGAACAGAATACAGTATTATTTCGCTCCTATGAGCGGCATTATTCCAAGGCCCGGGAGCGGGCCTGCGAGACCCTTCGGGGCCTGAAGGATATGCTGGCAGGACAGGATCTCCAGCTCCTGCTCCTGTCCCACCGTCTGGCTGAGGACGGCCAGTGTACCGCCGGGAGAGGCGGCCGCAGCCGCATTTTCCAGCCGGAGACGCAGCGCTCCACCAGGATCTGCCCGATGGGGGACATGGCAATGCCCGTGTGGGCGATCTCCTTCATCTTCAGCAGCATCTT
>ONNZ01000065.1 GCA_900319345.1 uncultured Eubacteriales bacterium | reverse complement strand
CAAGCCCCTGGAGGAGGAGTGGTGGCACTTCACGCTGGAAAACGAGCCTTTCCCCGACACCTACTTCACCTTCCCCGTCAACAGCGGGTCCATCGCCCCGGCGGCTTAACCAGTCATGTTATCCTTATTGATCTCCTTCGGCGTGCTGATCGTAGGGTACGCGGTGTACGGACGGGTGGTCGAAAAGGTGTTCTCACCGGACGACCGCCAGACCCCCGCCGTCGCCATCCACGACGGGGTGGACTGCGTGCCGCTGAAAACGGGCCGGGCCTTCCTCATCCAGCTGCTGAACATCGCCGGGACCGGGCCCATCTTCGGCGCGCTCATGGGCGCCGTGTTCGGGCCGGTGGTCTTCCTCTGGATCGTGGCCGGGTCCATCCTGGGCGGCGCGGTCCACGACTACATGGCGGGCATGATCAGCTCCCGCCACGGAGGCGCGTCCATCGCGGAGCTGTCCGGGGTGTACCTGGGCAAGGGGACCATGTGGCTCATGCGGGCCTTCTCCGTGATATTGCTGGTGCTCTGCGGGACGGTGTTCGTGACCAGTCCCGCGGCGCTGCTGGACAGGCTGACCCCCGGCTGGATGAACGGCACCTTCTGGGCGGTGGTGATCCTGATCTACTACCTGGCCGCCACCCTCCTGCCCATCGACAAGCTCATCAGCAAACTCTACCCGGTGTTCGGCGTGCTGCTCATCGGCATGGCGGCCGCCGTCATCGGGGGCGTCCTGTTCTCGGGCGGCCGGTTCACCATCCCGGAGTTCTCCCTGCGTAACCTGCACCCTAAGGGCACCCCTGTCTGGCCCTATATGTTCATCACGGTGGCCTGCGGCGCCATCTCCGGCTTCCACGCCACCCAGTCGCCCATGATCGCCAAGTGCATCGAAAGCGAGCGGGTGGGCCGGAAGGTGTTCTACGGGGCCATGATCTCGGAGGCGGTGATCGCCCTCGTATGGGCGGCGGCGGGGGTGGCGTTTTACGGCACCACCCAGCTGCTGAGCGACGCGTTGAAGAACGGCGCGTCCAACGTGGTCTACGAGATCTCCACCGGCGTCCTGGGCGTGTTCGGCGGCATCTTGGCGGTGGCCGGCGTGGTGATTTGCCCCATCACCTCCGGGGACACGGCCTTTCGCAGCGCCCGGCTCATCCTGGCGGAGACCCTGGGGCTGGACCAGAAGAGCATCAAGAATCGGCTGCTCATCACCGTGCCCCTGCTGCTGGTGGGGGGCCTGCTCACCTGGTTCGCCATCGTCAACGACAACGGGTTCCAGATCGTCTGGCGGTACTTCTCCTGGAGCAACCAGACCCTGGCCATGATCGCCCTGTGGGTGGCCACGGCGTACTTCGTGCGGCGAGGCCGGCGGCCCTGGGATTCCCTGCTCACGGCCCTGCCCGCCGCGTTCATGTCGGCGGTCAGCGTCACTTACATCATGACGGCCTCGGAGGGCTTCCGGTTGGGCATCCGCCTCTCCTGCATCTTGGGGGCGGCGGTGGCCCTGGGGCTGTTCGTCCTGTATCTGGTCCTGATGAGGCGAGCCGGAGGCTCCGCCCATCAGAGAAACGACACACTATCTTGAGCAAGGAGGCCATGCCATGGGTCGCAACGCTTTGCCTACGGACGCCAGCGGGTTCGTGCTGCTGTCCGATTTCGTACCCCATATCGTCCAGGAGATACGCTACTACTCCACCTACAACTTCATCGGCGAGCGCATCAACGGCTACGAGGAGCCCGTCGCCCTGCTGACCAGGGAGGCGGCCCGGGCCCTGAAGGCCGTCAGCAACGAGATGATCGTCCAGGGGTACCGGTTGAAGGTCTTCGACGCCTACCGGCCCATGGCGGCGGTGAAGCAGTTCATCCTCTGGGGCATCGAGGACACGGACGTCCGCATGAAGCCCTACTTCTACCCGGACCAACAGAAGCAGGAGCTGTTCGCCAAGGGGTACATCGCCAAGCGGTCCAGCCACAGCCGGGGCAGCACCGTGGATCTGACCCTCTTCGACATGAAGACGGAGCGGGAGGTGGACATGGGCGGCACCTTCGACTACTTCCAAGCCCCTGGAGGAGGAGTGGTGGCACTTCACGCTGGAAAACGAGCCTTTCCCCGACACCTACTTCACCTTCCCCGTCAACAGCGGGTCCATCGCCCCCACGACGTGATGTGAGAAAGGGAGGATCCGTTTTCGTAAGCGATGGAGCCGCACTTTTGTGAAAAACATGTGTGAGGAAAGCATATGGATAGAAACACGGAGAGGATAAAGCCCTACGAGGGGTCGGAACCGTATCTCTTTGTCAGCTACGCCCATCGGGACTATGACCGGGTATATCCCATCCTCCGGGAGCTGGCGGCGCGGGGATATCGCTTCTGGTACGACGAGGGGATCGACCCGGGAACGGAGTGGCCGGAGTCCATCGCCCGGCATCTGGAGAACAGC
>ONNZ01000066.1 GCA_900319345.1 uncultured Eubacteriales bacterium | reverse complement strand
ATCGGAAGGGCCGGGTGGCCACCAGTCCCCGATAGCCCGCCACGGAATGGATCTTGGTCACCTCCATGCACTCCGCCAGCGTCATGGGCGGCAGGATGGAGGGCAGGGCCCGGGCCAGCATGGTCTTGCCGGAGCCGGGGGTGCCGGACAGGAGGAGGTTGTGGCCGCCCGCCGCGGCGATCTCCGCGGCCCGCTTGGCGGTGGCCTGGCCCTTGATGTCCCCAAAGTCCCAGGGGTAGGTCATCTCCTCCGGCACAAAGACGGTGGGCGGCTGGGGCTTCATGTCCCCCTCGCCCCGCAAAAAGCTCACCAGCTGCCGCAGGTTTTCCACGGGGAATATCCTGACCCCGTCCACGCAGGCGGCCTCGGCGGCGTTGTCCCGGGGCACGAAGAACACGCTCTCCCCCGCCTCCCGGGCGCTGATGACCATGGGCAGGACCCCGTTCACCGGCCGCACGTCGCCGTTGAGGGCCAGCTCCCCCAAATACACCGCCCGCACGAGGGGCGCCTGCTTCAGGTTCCCCTGGGCGGACAGCAACGCCAGGGCGATGGGCAGATCGTAGATGCTGCCCTCCTTGCGCACGTCCGCAGGGGCCAGGCTCACCGTCACGTGCAGATCCCCGGGGAAGTCGAAGCCCGCGTTCTTCATGGCGGAGCGGACCCGCTCCTTGGACTCCTTCACCGCGGCGTCGGGCAGGCCCACCGTCTCATAGGCGTGGATGCCGCCGGAGATATAGGCCTCCACCTTCACGGGGAAGCCGTTGAGGCCGGTGAGGCCGAAGCTGTTCACCTGGGAAAGCATAGCGCCTCCTTATCAAACCCAACCGTAATAGAGTACCGACGCCGGCAGCACGTTTTCCAGGAACCCGGCGTAGCCGAAGCCCGTGGGCAGGCCGGAGATGGCGGGATAGAGCAGGATGAAATACACCACCGCCAGGGAGAGCCAGGCCCACTTGATCCAATATATCTTTCGATTCTCCTGCTCCAGCAGGAAGAGGAGGTACACCGTGGACAGCAGCAAAAAGGGCACCGTGGCGAAGAAGTGGTACAAAAATACGCACCGGGTCACCAGCACCCAGGGGCCGTAGTTGGCGGCTACGCCCACGAAGAGGATGGGATGGACCGGATTCTTCTTCACCTTTCCCAGCACCCATTCGAGGAACAGGCACACCGCGCCAACGGCGCTGATCCACCAGACGGCGGGGTTGCCGGTGCTGGCGATGTTGGAGATTCTTTCCCCGTCGCCGGACACATAGAACCAGACGCTCTTGAAGGTGAAGGGCCACTGGTACCAGGTGCTCTGGCACATATGGGTGGCGGTGAGGCCGCTGTGGTAGTTGTACATATCCTTCTGGTTCTTGATCAGGGTATCCCACATATCCCTAAGGCCGTAGCTCTGCCGAAGGGAGGCCTCGTACCGGTAGTAGGGGAAGTAGGACAAAAAGTAGATGACCCCCGGCACCAGCAGGAACCAGAGGCAGCACCAGCCCGCCGTGGTCCAAAGCCGCTTCCAGAACAGGCTTCGCCGCGCCGCCGCCCCCTTGTCGTGGCCCTTATAGGCCTCGGACAGGGCCGTGAGCAGATGATAGAACAGCACCACCGCCAGGCCCGCGCCGGCATAGCAGCCGATCCACTTGCTGGCGCAGCCCAGGCCAAAGGCCACGCCCGACAGGGCCAGGGGCCGGAGCTTGTCCTTCAGCGGCGCTGTGAAGTAGTCCTGCCGCACGTATTCATACATGAAGAAGAACATGAGCAGGATGAAGAACACCCCATACACGTCGATGGTGGCGATGCGGGTCTGGGTGAAGTGCATACAGTCGAAGGCCCACAAGCCCGCCGTGACGAAGGCGAAGTCCGTGCGCTTGAAGATGCGCTTGGAAAACACGTACATGAGCGGCACCATGGCCACGCCGAACAGCGTCCCCATGATCCGCCAGCCGAAGGGCTTCATGCCGAAGATCAGGATGCCCAGGGCGATGATGAGCTTCCCGAGGGGCGGATGGGTCCATTCGTAGACGGACAGGTTGTGGATGTTCTCATAGGCCGTGCG